>CP089983.1:10200000-10542500 GCA_037157805.1 Sorangiineae bacterium MSr11367
TCGAGGAACTCGGGCTTCGGCCATTCGGGCGCACCTTGGTGAAGCCCAACTTGGTCGCCGCCGGGGAGCTTTTCACGCATGCGCACACGCGTGCGGAGTTTGCCGAGGGGGTGCTGCTCGCGCTGAAGGATCGGGACGATGGGTCGATGAAGGAGCTCGCCATCGGGGAGCGCAGCGGCATCACCGTGCCCACGCGCTTCGTGTTCGACGAGGCGGGATACAACGAGGTGGTCTCGCGGGTGGGGGCCAAGCGGTATTTCTTCGAGGAGGAGCCGCAAGTCGAGATTCCGCTGCACCACGAAGGGCGTTTGCGCGATTACCTGTTTACGCCAGAGCCCATTGCTCGGGCCGACTTCTTCGTCAATTGCCCGAAGTTCAAGGCGCATCCGTGGACCACGGTGACGTTCTCGATGAAGAACTACATTGGTATCCAGGACGACCGGCACCGGCTCATCGATCACGACCATGCGCTCAACCGCAAGGTGGCCGATTTGCAATACATCATTCAGCCGCAGTTCTGCGCGGTGGATGCCATCATCGCCGGCGAGGGGCGCATGCTGACGCCAATCCCGCGCGAGCTCGGGCTCATCGTGATGGGGAACAACCAGGTGGCGCTCGATTCCGTGTGCTGCCGCATCATCGGCGTCGACCCGATGGAGGTGGAGCACATTCGCCTCGCGCACGAGCGCGGCTTCGGCCCGCTGGAGGCGAAGATCACCGGGGATGTGACCGTCGAGGAGATGCAGGAGCGCGCGAAGGGCTTCCAGGTGGGCTTGGTGCGCATCGAGAAGTACTTCGAGGGGACGAACATCTTCGGCTATGCGGGACCGCCGCCCGGCCACGGCGACGATGGCTATTGCTGGGGCGGTTGCCCGGGCGTCATGGAAGAAGTCATCGAGGTGCTGCGCCTCTACGACGAGCAATGCGATGCGAAGCTGCCGCGCCTCCATATGGTCTTTGGCCATTACAAAGGACCGCTGGACATCAAGTACGGCGAGAAAGTGGTCTTCGTGGGGGACTGCTGCCAATGGCAGGGAAGCCTCGGCGGCGAGGTGGTGCGGATCGAAAGTTTGTACAAGGATCGGTCGCAGCTCGATCCATACGAGATCAAGCACAAGGACGTGTATGCGCGCATGCTGAAGATGGCCGGAAAGCTGCGCGAGCTGAAGAAGCAGCCGTACATCCGGCTCGAGGGCTGTCCGGTGAGCATTGGCGAGTTGGTTCTTTTGCTCGCCGAGTTGGGCAATATTCAAAATCCGTATTTCGACAAGCGGAACGTGCTCGGCTTCAATCGCTCGTATCTGGCGTGGCGCGGGAGCTCGGCGTGGCAACGGTTGCTCGGGCACCCATACCAGGTGCGGGGTGAGACCGAGCGGGGGCAGGCGCGGCCCGAAGTGGAGTGAGATCAGGGAGCACGCCCCGCGACGGCCTGGTGCACGGCGCGTAGGGCGGTGGTGATGCGCTCGGAACCCGAGGATACGGTGCGGGCGTAGGTGGCGGGGGTGAGGCGCGCATCCGGGAGCAGCCGCTCGAGCAGGGCGATGGCGTCGGCGCGGCGGTGGAGCTCCGTTCCGCCGACCACGTCGAGGACCTCGGCGATGGCGGCGAGCGCAACGTAGACCGCCTCTTCCTCCTCGGGCTCGATGGCCATGGGCACGGGGGCGGCGGCCGGGTCGGGAAACCAACGGGCGAAGCGCTGCTCCAGCGCGCGGAGATCGCGGTAGAGGGCCTCCGTGTGCGCGCGTTCGCCCTCGGTGGTGTCGCTTGGCTCGAGCCCGGCCTCGCGGCGCGCGTCGGCCTCGAGCTCAAGGTCTTCGAGCGCGCTCTGGTCGCGGCGCCGTGCAATGAGCTCCAGTTCGTCCAGGAGCAGCCCGATCTCTTGCTCGGGTGCGATGTCGGCGTGCAACGATGGCCCGAGTTGGGCACCGCTGCAGATGCCCTCGAGCTGGGCGTCGTCCATGAAATGGTAGAACGCGCGCTCCCCCCGTGTGCGCTGCTGTGCCACCAGCGCGCGCAGCACGGGGTTCTCCTCGCCCAGGGCGATGACGCTGACGCCGATGGGAAGATCGCCCAGGCTTTCGCGCGCCTGGGTGACCTGGGGCTCGTTCACGGGCGCGCAGCCGTCGGTGACGAGGACGATCTGCGCGCGCGCAAGCGCAGGATCGCTCGCCTTGGCCTGCGCGATCATGGCGAAGCTCGCGAGCAGTGCGCGCTCGATGTCCGTCCCGCCCTCGCGCACCGTGGAGCTGATGCCCACCATGGCCTGGTCGACCTCCGCCGGGGTGGAGACCCGGACGATGTCCCCGAGTTCCTTGGTGAAGTAGCGGAAGTAAAGCATCGGGCGCACGTGGCCGGGGTCCTCGAGGCGCTTTCGGAGCGTCGCTAGCTCCGCGAGGACGATGGCGTCGCGCATGCGCGCGCGGTTGCCCTGCATCGAGGTGGAGCCGTCGAGCACGTAGACGCGCACTTCGCTGGTCATGACCACGCGCGAGCGCCGCTCGACCTCCTCGCGAATGAAGCGACGGCTCAAGAGGCGTCCCGCGGCAAGATCGAGCAGCAACGCCCGCGGGTCGGTGATCAACGCGTCCCGAAGATCCTCCGCACCGCGGGCGGAGACCAGCTGCATGGCCGGCGTGGGAAACCGCACCGCGCGCAGCCGCCGGCGCTCCTCGTCGACGCGCACGGGGGTCATCGGCGCGCCGAGCTCGAACGCGCCGTCCACGGCCAGGGCGCATGCGCGGGTGGCATCATCGCGAAACACCACGGCGCCGAAGGTCTCCCTCGCCGAGCGCTCGAGCGATTCGCTGATCTCGAGCGGCCTGCACCCGCGAAGGCCGCCGAGCGCACGCGAAGCAGCCGGTCCTAGCTCGGCGTCGCCGCTGTCCTGGAGTGCGCGCAGGCCGGCGTAGAGAAGGCGAACGTCGCCCGTGCGGGAGGCTTGGCGCGCTTGATGGATCAGATCGACGTCGGCCTGGAGTCCCGCCGCTTGAAGGCGATCGAGCCACGCAATCTGCTGCGCCACGTACGCGCTTCGCGCCGCCACCGCGCCGGCGTCGAGCGGCAGCGCCGCGGCCACGTCGAGAAGGACCTGGCGCGCGGCGAGCAACTGTTGCCGCCTTCGCCCGAGGAGGCGCGTCTCGGTGCGCGCACCGTCGAGCAGGTGATCGACCAGCGCGAGCTCGAGCTCCAGCGCGCGTGTCGTCTCGGGCACGTCCGTCGCGAAGCCGAGCGGCGGAAGCAACGCCACGGAACCTGCGGGCGGCGCCGCCCGCGAAAGGAGCTCCCACACGCGCCGCAGCCACGCCGCGTACGCAACGAGCGGCCGCCCCACGACGATGGTCGCGCGTTCCACGAGCTCCACGTTCTCTTCCAGTTCGTCCCACGCGGCCTGGAGCGACTCGGCCGACTCGCTCGACGCACCGAACGCCTCCAAGGCCATCGTCACCGTCTTCGGGCGGTAACCGAAGGCCGCCAAGAGCGGACGGGCCACCTTGACGAGGCGCTGCTTTTCGATGTGCTCCGGTCCGAGGGAGAGACGCTCGATGCGCGCGCCGAGCTCCGCGGTCACGGGCGTCCCGTCGCGAGGATATCGGCCCAGACCGCGTCGGCATGGCCGCGGCGCAGGCGGGCGAGGAGCGCACTCGAATGCGACTCGAGCCCGTCGATGCGCGCCCGCAGCGCGGCGGTGCGCTCGAGCGCCGCCGGGAAGACCTCGCCCACGAGACGCGCTTCGAGCGAGAAGCGCGCGAAGGCGCCCTCGTCGTACGCGACATGGAAAAAGCGGCTCTTTCGCGTGTCGTCGAGGACGACGAGCAACGCCGCCGCATCACCCGAGGCGCACGTGCTTTCGATGGGACCGCGCAGGGTCTCCCAGAATTGCTCCAGGAGGGTCACCGCGCGACCGATGCGCTCGATATCCATCGTCACCACTTGGTCGCGAAGCTCCGCGGGGATCCCCTCCAGGAGCTCGTGCACGTCCGCGAGGCGCGCGTCATACTCCACACGGGAGGAGGCCGCGTCCTGCGACACGCGAAAGGCCGTCACCAGCAGGGTGTACGTCAGCGAGACGCGTTGCTCGGCGTTGCGCAGATCGCGGTAGCCCTTCGCGCTTGGCGATGGCGCCGGGTGCGACGCCCGCTCGGTGCGCAAGAGCACGTGGGCGATGAGCGTGAGCAGCTCACCGCGGGTCAGCACGCGCCCCAGGCCCACGGCCTCGAGGCGCTCCAACACCGAGGACGTGCGCTCGATGACCTGCAGGCGATCCCTCGCGTCGATGCGCTCGAAGGCTGCCTCGAGCAGCGGCCGGATCCGCGGCCCCAGCACGCGCGATTTGAAGGCGAGCGGCACCGCCCCCAGTGCCTCCAGGCGCTGCCCCGTCCGATCCACGTGCTCCAGATGCGGCTCGAGGGCGCCCACCACCGCCTCGAGTTGATCGGCATTTTTGCCCAGCAACGCCGCCCGCACCGCGCGCTGAAGCTCGCCGTCCCAGAGCACGACCAGCTGGTCCTCGAGGCGCGCTGCCGCCCTCGCGAACGGCGCCCCCTCGACCTTGGCAGTCGCCTCGGCCCCTTCGGCGTTAAGCTTCGCGTGCTCGGCGACGAGCTTCTCCAGCGACGCGAGCATCGCGTCGGAGCTCTCGATGGGGCGCACCGTCACCTCGCCCTCGTCGAGCCATGCGCCCACGGGCGCGAACCCCAGCGACGCGTGCTCCTCGAGCAGCGTCATCGCCCGTCCGCGCAGCCACCGCGCAATCGGCCGCGTCGTGCCCGAGGCTTTCTCCAGCCGCTCTGCGAGGTTCGCAAGGTCGTCCACGACCTTGTCCACGGGCATCGCGCCCGCACCGCCGGCGAGCCCTTGTTCGAGCGCGCCGCCGCTCAGCGCGTCCAACGTCTCGGCCAAGAGCGAGGCCGCCCGCTGCGCCTCGCGCCCGCCCGCGTCGGCCGCCTTGGCCAGCTTCTCGGCGGTCCGCAGAAGCGTCGCGGGCACCGCCTCCTTCTTCACTCGCTCTACGGTGCGCGCGAGCTCGTCCACCGATTCGAGCGCGACTTGCACGACCGGCTTCGGTGCCGGCTTGGGCAACCGCGCCAGCACCGCATCGAAGATGCTGCCCTCCACCTTCATGATGGAAAGCTGGCGCCGTTCACGCGGATCGGTCTCGCGCGCGAGGAGGCTCTCCACCGCTTCGCGCGGAGGCCCGCACAAGAGCAGGCTGTAACGAAGCATGGACAGATCGTCGAAGGAGGCTTCCTCGGGCCCGCCCCGTGTGATGCGCCGCAGAACCGTCGCAGCACGCAGCACGCGCCCGAGCCGAACGGCGGTGCGCGTCGACAGGTAGCGCGTCGGGGAAAAACTGGGGTCGCTCCGTGCGCTGCTGGAGAGCTCGCGATCGAGCGCCTCGATGAGCGCGCCCATGGCGTCGCACACCTCGTCGGGAACGAACACGTCATCGACGGCGGCCTGCAGCACGTCCAAATCTTGGATGGTGAGGAGCGAGCCCAAACGCGGGCGCCCTGCCCCTCCAACCTGGGTGCGCAGCACCTGCGCGAAGTTGGCGTGGTCGGCAAAGCTCTTGGGAACGAAGGCGATGAACGCGATGCGGTCGATGAACGCGAGCAGCGTTTCACGCGACGTTTCGAGGACCTCCGCGAGGTAGCGGTTGGTCGTCATCAACGCGCACTCGATGGCGCCCTTGGTGGTGAACGTACCCTGTTTGAGCTCGCGCTCGTGCAGCACGTTGAGCGTGGTGCGCAGGAGCATGTCGCGCCCGTCGAGCACCTCGTCGAGAAACGCATGCACGGCGCCGAGCATGCCTTCGTCGGTGAAGTGCTCCGTGCGGCCCGTTTGCATGAGCGTCTTGAAGTCGACCGGCCCCACGAGATCCGTCTGCACGGTGCTCTCGGTGAACTGGCGCGAAAAGACGCTGGGCGCCCCCGTGCTCTCATCGAGAATCCTCCCGAGCACCGCGGATGCGACAGCGCTTTTCGCGGTGCCCGGAGGGCCGGTCATCAACACGTGTTCGCGCGCGAGAAGCGCCAGCGCGATCTGGTGAAGCAGCCCCTCGCGCTCCATGAAAGCGCGAGCAAGTTCGTTGAAGAACCTAGAAAAGCGAACCGCCGCAGGCGCCTCGGCGATGGGGATGGGCTCGGCCATCCCCGCTATTTAAATCGTCTTCGGGGCCGTCGCAGCCAGCGCGTGCTGAATTTTCCCAGCGAGAGCGTCGATGTCTTCCTGGAAGCTTCCCGGGATCATCGGGCTCTCTTGGCAATATGCACCGGGCAAGTTCACGATCCACGGACCTTGCCGGTCGACGCCCGCCATGGTCGACCAACCTTGGGCGCAGCGCTTCGTGTCGATGCGCACGGTGACGTTCGCGCCGTTGCCGGAGGGTGCGAGAATCACCACGTAGCGCCGCACGATGTTCGCGGGCTGCTGGTTCACGAAGCCGTATCCGAAGCCGGTGTCTTGCCACTCCGTGAGGACGATGCCCGTCTGACGATCGACGGAGGTGGCCGAGTGTCCCTCGGCGGCCAACGTGCGACTCACGATGTCGATCCCGCTCTCGACGGTCGCCGACGTGACGAACGTCACCGGCTTTTGCGCGCTCCCGCACGCAGTTCCCAACGCGAGTGCGAGAAGCCCCCACGGAGAAATTCTAGTTCTCATGCGATCTCCCGATGTTTCGTGCCTTCGACTCGGTCTTGTCCCCACGCGGGGCTTCCGTCATGGCGCGAGCACGATTTCGAGAGATCGCAGAAAGAAACGCGATCGAACGACTAGGAGTAGTCCTTCTCCATCCGCTCTTGGTCCTCCTTGCAACGGATGCACAGGTTCGTCTCGGGGCGGGCTTCGAGGCGCTTCAACGAGATTTCCTCGCCGCACTCTTCGCAGACACCGAAGCTACCGTCCTCGATCTTCGCGAGCGCCTTGTTGATCTTGTCCAGAAACGCCTTTTCCCGGCCGCGCAGGCGGAACGTGAAGGATTGGAGGTACTCGCTCGACGCGAGGTCCATCTCGTCGGGCAAGTCGTTGGCGTCGAGGGTCATGTCCTCCTCCAACGTTTGCTTGGCCTTCTTGATGATCTCGTCGCGCTTTTCCGTGAGTAGCGTTTTGAACTTCTTGAGATCGTTCTTTTTCACTTCGGTTGCTCCGCTTCGCTACGCAACGCCTTGGGCTCGGTAATTTGTCTAGTCTAATGGATGCCCCGAATTCGAGGGCGGGAGACGGTAAGCACGTGGGCATTTTTCGTCAAGGGCTTCGAGGGCGGACGGCTGGGGTTCCAAATTCAGGAGCACCACCCGGCGTGGGCACTGCTAGGGTGCCGCCCAGGAACGGCCCGCCATGAGCTACCTCGTTGCAGTGGATGAAAATGGGCTCGGACCTCGCTTGGGCCCGCTCATCGTCACCGCCGTCACGGCGAAGTGCGAGGGTACGGGCGCCAAAGTGGCGTTTGGGCGGCCGGGGCGTGCCTTCTCCGAGCGGCTCGGTGATTCGAAGGGCCTCGTGGCGTACGGCGACTCTGCGCTCGGGGAAGCGTGGGCCCGTGCGCTGGCCGAGGTCACGGGTCGTGGACGCGACGCGGCGGACCCGGATGCCCTGTTTGGCGCGCTCTCGCTCGAGCCTGCAACCGAGTTGCGGGCCCATTGTCCAAGCGACCACGAACGACAGTGCTGGGGACACGAGACGGAGGCCTTCGTCGCCGACGACGCCATCGTCACCAAGGTGCGGCGCGATCTGGCACGCCTCGCGAAAAAGGGCGTCGAGATCGTGCGCGTGGAGGTGTCGCTCGTGTGCACCGCTGCGCTCAACCGCGCCGTGGAGCAGGGTGCGTCGCGCTTCTTGGTGGACCTCCATGCGATGGAGCGCCTCGTGTTGTCGGCACGCGCGGCCGTGAACGAAGACGTGGAGGCCGCGTGTGGAAAGGTCGGTGGCTACGACCGCTACAGCGATCACTTCGGGCCACTCGGCGGGCGGCTGCACGCGGTGGTCTGCGAAGGGCGCGCACGCAGCGAGTACCAGTTCCCCGGCGTAGGCCGCATCGCCTTCGTGCGCGACGTCGACGAGACGCACCTGCTCGTGGGCATGGCGTCACTCGTGGGCAAATGGGTGCGCGATTTCATGATGGATCGCGTGGTGCGCTACCACCGCGAGGTCGACGAGTCGCTGCCCTTGGCCAGCGGCTACCACGATCCGGTGACCACGCGTTTCATCAAGCAGAGTGCTCTTCTGCGACGAAAACGCGGGGTCCCGAACCAATGCTTCGAGCGCAAGGCGCTCGGCGCGGGCTAGCGCTTTCCGGCGTCGGCGGCGGGAGCCGCGGGCACGCCGGCGGCGGCGAGGATCCAGGTGCGCAGGCGCGCGATCTTTTCATCCTTGCTCAGACGCAGCTCGCCCTGCTTCTCCGCGGGCTCGCCGGGCTTCACCACCAGGTCTTCGTCGCCCACGCCGAAGATGATCGTGCCCTTGCGCGCGACGACGTATTCGCTCTTGGGACGGTCGGGCGCATCCTGGAGGGTCAGATGCAGCGCCTCGTCGGCAAGCTGCGCGACGGGGAGCGTGCCGGGGCGCTGGCGGAGAAGCTTCATCGCGTCCTTGGCCACGTCCGCGTCGTCGCGCACGAGCGAGACGATGCGGTAGCGCTTGGTGCCATCTTTGTAGTAACCGACGGCGCCCGCCCCGAGGCGTGCAATGCCCAGCACCTCCTTGGGGAAGTATTGAATGCCGTTGGGCACCAGGTTCGCCGTGGGCAGGGCCTGCGCGGCCGCGGGTTTGTCCGCCGATCCAGGCAGCTTGCCACCAAGGCCCTCCGCGATGGCCGTCAGCACCGGCGCACTCGACTTGGTGATCTGCTCGGGCGACTCCTGCTCGTTCAAGTACGTGAGCTCGGCCAGGTAGGGCCCCTTCCACACGTAACCGCGGCCGTTGCCCAGGGCCCCCGCGCCGCCGGCGGTGATGGGCTTCGGTGCACGGGCGTCCGCCGGATCGGCGTCGGCGATGACGCGCTTGGTGAACATGCCGTAGGCGCCACCGGGATCGCCGAAGGTGGTGAGCACCACTTCCACGCTGCCGCCGCCACCGCCGCCGTCCACGTAACGAACGATGACCGCACGCTTCAGGCCGTACGATTTGTACACCTCGCACTCGCCGTCGACGGCGGTCGTGCAGACCTGGTCCATCGTGAGCTTGCCGCGGTCACCGTACGTCTTGGTGTCGCCCTGGGGCTCCAGGCAGTAGCCGCCTGCGGTGCGGACGAAGAACTCGCCTTGCACCGGATCGTCTACGGTCCCGCCGCCGGACGCGCACGCTCCGGGTTTGGCGGATTCCACCACGGGCGGGGGCGCGGAACCGCGCTCTTCGGGTTTTTCGTTCTTGCTGCAGCCTGTTCCAGCGAAGGCCAGGGTTGCCAGCACGGCAAACGCGAGCGGTGAAACGGCGGAGAGTGTTAGAGGAACCTTCACCATGGTTCGTCCTCTATCACACCCGGCACCCTCCGCGTCCAAGCAGGACGAGCCGCAGGCCGGGCAAGGCGCGCGTGCGGTCGGAAGGGGCGGACTGGCCGTGCTCGGCGCCAAGGCGTACTTCATTTTGCTCGGGTTCGTGCAGCAAACGGCCCTGAAGTACGCCATCGGCATGGCCGGCTACGGCGCCCTTTCACGGGTGCTTGCACCGGCCAACATCATCAACAACGTCATCGTCTCGAGCTCCACCCAAGGGGTGAGCCGCGCGGTCGCCGGCGGAGGAAAGCGCCAGGACGAGGCCTTCCGGGCCACGCTCCGCGTCCACGTGCCGCTGGCCATCGGGCTCGCCGTGCTTTTCGCCTTGCTCAGCCCCACGTACGCGGCGTTTCAAAAATCGCCGCACATCGCGCGGCCGCTGCGCATCGTGGCCTGCGTGGTCGCGATCTATGGCGTGTACGCGCCGCTCGTGGGCTCGCTCAACGGACGCGCGATGTTCACGCGCCAGGCGGCTCTCGATACGATTTTTGCGACCCTGCGCACCGTCGGCTTGATCGGGGTGGGCTGGTTCTTCGCCACACGCTTCGGCGCCGGGGTGGAAGGCGCCGTCCTCGGCTTCGTCATCGCCGCGCTGCTCATCGTGCCCATGGCGCTCTTTTGGAGCGGCACGGGGCGCACGCCCGAGGCGGAGGGCGCGCCGGAGGTGCCGCGCGGCATGGCCTACCTCGCGCAGCTCCTGCCGCTGGCCCTGGCGCAGCTCTTCGCCAATGGCTTGATGCAGGCGGACATCGCCGTGCTCGGGCGCTTTCTCTCTTCGGGCGCGCTCGACAGCGGCCTCACGGGCGCCGCGGCCGCGAGCAGCTCCGACGAGTGGGTCGCCGTGTATCGGTTTTGCCAATTCTTCGCGTTCCTGCCGTACCAGCTCGTCTTGAGCATCGCGCAGATCCTCTTTCCCATGGTGGCGCGCGCCCACGCGGAAAACGACCGCGAGGCCGTCCGCCGCTACGTCGAACGCGGCGCGCGGATCAGCGCCCTCGCGTGCGGGCTGTTCGTCGCGGTCATCGTGGCGCTGCCCGCATCCGTACTCGGCGTGGCCTTCGGCTCCGTGGTGTCCGAGCGCGGCGCGGGCACCTTGCGCATTCTGGTGATTGGACAGGGTGCCTTCACCTTGTTCGGAATCGGCACCACCGTCCTGGCCAGCCTGGGCAAAGAGCGCCTTTCGGCGACCCTCAGCTTCGTTCTGCTGGCTCTTCTCGCGGGTTCCGTCTGGGTGGCGAGCTCCCACGCCACGTACGGGGAGCCGCAACTCCGCGCCACCGCCCTTTCGACGAGCGTGACCTTGGGCATTGGCCTTTTGGCCATGGCCGTCGCCGTTCGTCGCTATTCGGGAGCGTTCATCCCCTTTGCCACGTTCCTGCGCGCGCTCGGAGGAATTGCCTTGGCCTATGTCGCGGGCCTTTTCTTGCCGCGCCTCGGCTGGCTTCTCACGCCCGTTGCAGCCGGCGTCGTCGCCATCGCGTACGTCGCCCTTCTCGCCGTCACGGGCGAGTTGAAGAGCGCCGATCGCGACATGGTGCTTTCCCTGATTTCTCGGCGGAAACGCGGATAGTGGAACCGCGTTCAGAGGCCGTCGATCTCGCGCTCGATGGCTTCGTTGCCGGCGGACGGGTGAATCCGCAGCACCGCGACGTTTTTCCCGCGCACCCCCACCATGAGCCTCGCATCGCCGAGCTGTTCGTCGTGCGAGGTGTACCGATTCAACGCGATGACCGCCACGGACATTCCGCGTCGACTTCCGACGGCGGGTTCGACGATCACGGATCGACGGCTGCCTCCGTCCAAAGGTGAGTGCCCCGCGAAGTAAGCTTCGTGCCGTTCAACGGACCATCCGACGGCTCGCAGAACTTGCTCGAAGCGCCCGCTGTCCTCGGGGCCGAGCGCGAGACCGATGGCCACGAGATTGCTGGCCAGCTTCGCCGGTGCATAATCCTCATTTACCATTTCGGTGCGCGTAAGCGGAATGTTCGGACTGGAATCCGTACTTGTCTCATTGACCCACGAAAAGAAAGGACCGGAGAAAGCCATCTCCGATCCGCGCACCGTCGCCGCCCGTCCGTGAACGGATGTCGTTTCCGTGTACGGTGACACGTTGTCCTTCCCGAGCGAGGTTTCCAAGGCATGCGTGGCGAGCTTCAGTCCTCCGGGTGATTCCGAGGTGAAGCCGAAACCGGTCATCCCGGGCGGGAATCCGAATGCTCCCTCTTGGAAGAACATCAGGCTCGTGCGCTCGAACTGCTGCGTCACGCTGGGTTGTTCCGGCGTGGTCTGGGTGTCGACCGTCAGGCTCGAAAAGACATCTCGGAGCCAAGTTGAATTCTGAAAGGCCTGGTACGTAGAATTGGAAACGAATGCCACCGAATGGTCGAAGAAGTACGGCACTCCTGGGCGTTGCACCGGCTGAGAAGCCATTTCGGAGTGCGCATTTTGGGAAAAGGACTCATCGGACGACGGGCCGGTGGCGCACCCGAATCTGTTGCGCCATGCAGTCCGTCCGCGCTGGACCTTCCACGTGAACGGGGAGTCCGTCATGGTGGATGCGGGCAAAGCGCTCGTCGCCAATGACGTTTTCGCACTTCGAGATGCGGCGCTTCGCGGCACCGGGCTCGTGTACTTGGCGCGCTACATGGTGCAACCGCAAATCGAACGCGGTGAGATGGTGGAGGTTCTCTCCGACTACGACACGGACGACGTCGTCCTCGATGCCATCTATGTACGGTCACGCCACAATGCCTCGAAGATCCAGTCGTTCCTCGATTTTCTCGCCGAGCAACTTCCGAAGCGGCTCGGCCTGATGAACCGCGGCTAGCCGCGAGGCTGCGCGGCGATCCGTGCGGCCAGCTCGCGCTTGTTGACCTTGCCCAGGGCCGTCTTTGGGAAGTCCTCCAGGACGACGCTGCGATCGAGAAGCTTGAAGGCGGCGACGCCGATGGATCGCAAGTGCGTATTCAGCTCAGCGAGCGTTGGGGCGGCATCGCGCGCGATGACGCATGCACATGTGCGCTCGCCCATGGCGTCGTCGGGAATGCCAACCAGGGCGACGTCGCGGATCTTCGGATGCGAGAGGAGGTAATTCTCGATTTCCTCGACGGGCACTTTGTCGCCGCCGCGGTTGATGACGTCTTTGCTGCGCCCCTCCACGACCAAGTGCCCGCCGGGCAATCGGCGCACCATGTCGCCACTTCGGTAAAAGCCGTCGGAGGTGAATGCCTGTCGATTGTGCGCCTCGGCGCGGTAATAGCCGCGAATGGTGTAGGGCCCTCGGACCTGCAGCTCGCCGAGCTCTCCGTCGGCCACCGCTTGGTCATGGGCGTCGACGATGCGCACTTCGTCGTGCGCCGCCACGGGGCGTCCTTGGGTATCGAATACGATGGAATCGGGCTCGTCGCGGCCGGTGAAGTTGAGCAAGCCTTCGGCCATTCCGTAGACTTGTTGCAGGGTACAGCCCAAGGTTCCGCGCACGCGGGCGGCGGTTTCGGCTTTGAGACGAGCCCCTCCCGCTTGCAAGAGCTCGAGGCTGCCCAGGTTCTCCGTGGCCCACTCCACCGCCTCCAACCAGAGCAAGACCAAGGGCGGAATCAGCGCCGTCGCCGTGACACGCTCCCGTTCAATCAGGGCAAACGCCGTGTCGGGGCTGGGGTCGCGGCAGAGTACGACCGTGCCGCCCGCGTACAAGCAGCCGAGCGCGCCGGGACAGCCCAATGCGAAATTGTGCTCGATGGGTAGACTGACCAGATAACGCGTATCGGCGTGAAAGCCAGCGGCTTCCGCGCTGAGGCGGATGTTGCAGAGGTAATCATCGTGGGTGCGCGGAATCAGCTTGGGCGCCCCCGTCGTTCCACCCGACAAGAGCAACAAGGCCACATCGCCCGGATCGGGCTCCGTTTCCTGCGCGTCCGGGGCGTGCGCGTCGAGGTCGGCGAGCGACGTGAATTCCTGCGCGTCGCCTGCGACCAACACATGGCGCACGCTGGGACAGCGCTCGCGGACGGTGCGGGCCAACGTGCGGTAATCGAAGCCAAAATGGATATCCGCCACGACGTACGCCACGGCCTCGGAGAGATCCGTCAAATGGACAATCTCCGTCACACGGTGCGCGGGCAAGGCGAGCACCGGAATCGCCCCTATCCGAAATAACCCGAAGCACAGGGAGAGAAACTCCGCCGTGTTGGGCAATTGCACCAGCACGCGCTGCCCGTGCGCGATGCCCAGCTGGCGCAAACCGGCGGCCCATCGCGCGGAGCGTTGCTCCAGCTCGCGGTACGTCCACGCGCGATCGCCATCGACGACCGCGCACCGCTCCGGGGTTCGTTCGGCGCGAGCGCGCAGCATGGCGCCGAGTGTCTCGCCACGCCAGTAGCCGAGTTCGCGGTACGTCGCCGCGAACTCCGCAGGCCAATTTACGAAGCCTTCGAGCATGATTCATCTCCCCATGAAAGAAAGGTCGCTCCGTGCAGGAGCGTGGGATCGAGCTCCGTCAGAAGGCCTTCGAGGGCCACATCACGGATTCGCGTGCGCTCACCGGGTTCCAACGAGAATGTGGGGTCGTCGCCGACGAGCCTCCGCACGGCCGCGAAATCGCGCTCCTGCACGGCCATTCGCACTTGGCGGAGCGCGACGGCGCCGTTGGGATGGTGCACCTCGGGCGGGCATTGCGGCGTATCGTACGGGGTGACCAGAAAGGGCAGATGTTCGTTCCGCGGATAGGCGAATTGGAAGCGGACATGCGCACCATCGGGCTTGGTGCGCTTCCAGCGGACCACGCGACCGACGGGGATGCCCGCTTTGGCCAGGGCACGTCGTTCGCCCGTGAGATCGTCCGAATCGACGGCGACCGCCACGTCGCAGAACCCCTCGTTTCGTGTCCAGCGCACCATGCGGTGACCGGCACCGCGGCCGAAGGCCAGCTCGAGAGGCCATTTGAACCATTTGGCGGTGGCGGGCGCGGTGAGAAGTTCGATGGCCGGCCCGCGGCGAAACCAGATGTGCGCGTGCTGGGCCTTGGCCTCCGCGGTGGCATAATCCACGCGAAAACCGAGTTGGCGGTAGTCGCGCACCGCCTGGTGAATGTCGCGAACCCAGAGCAAAACGTGGCTACAGGACGTGGTCATGGAGGTCCTCCAACGGGAACGGCTGCGGCGTGCCGGGCCGGATCAATTCCGGCATGCCGATGCGCGCCGTGAGATCGCGCCACGCGGAGGACACGGCGAGTGCCCATTGCCCCGCCCGCGCACGCCGCGCCGGGTCCGCGATGTCGTCGCACAAATCGCGCAACGCGGCCACGACGGCCTCGGGCCACGTCCGCGCGAAGACGTCGTGGTAACTGCCTGCCTCCGCTCCGCCGATGATCGACGTGCTCGGTACGGCGAGACGCTCCGTGCCAGGGCCGCCCATCTGCAGCCGGCCGGTGGCATCGCGTGGAGCGTGCAAACGTGGATTCCAGAGGACCAGGCCGTGGGTGTCGGCGAGGGTCAGCACCCCGGCCTCGAAACCGATTTCGAGGCGATGCATGAAGTGCGAGTGGTTGTCCGGATCCTCCGGGTGCACTTGGTTTTGCACGCGCAGGGTCACCGGTGCACCGCCCAGGGTGGCGTGGAGGATGCGGAACGGGGAGCCGCACGCGTCGGGGGCGCACCCGCCGAATGACCACGGACGCAGACCGCCGACGGCGCGGCCGATCACGTCGAGCAGCGGATAGGCAACTTGGCTGTTGCACGCCGCATCGACGAATGCGACCCGTTGGTGCGGACGCAGGCGGGCGGCCGCGGCGAGAAACCGACGGATCGGGCGCACATTCGGGTAAAGCGTATTCACGGCGTAGGCCGCCCCACCGCGCTTCGCCGCTTGAAGGCACGCGGTGATCTCGCGGACGTGCACCGGGTGCTCGTGGAGCACGTGGATGCCGCGCGCGAGCAGCGCCTGGGCCAACTCGGCACCGTCGCCGCCCGTCGCCGCCGAGCGAACGACCACGCAGCCGATGTCCACGTCGCCGGGCACCTGCTCGACGCTCGTGTAGAGCGGCACGCCGTGCTGCCGAGCCACATCGCGCGAGTAATCGCTTCCGCGGGCCAGCACCCCGGCGAGCTCGAACGATTCGGGCGCCGAAGCCACTGCGGCAAGGTAAATGCGGCCAAAGGCCGTGCCCGCGACGAGGACGCGACGTTTCACCAGCTCACCAGCATGGCGTGCGGGCCGCGGAAAAAGGTCGCCGCCTTCCAGCGGACGTCCTCGTGCAGCCGGAGGTTCGGCAGGCGAACGACCAGGGCGGCGAGCGCCTCTTGCAGCTCGACCCGCGCCAGGGCGGCCCCGATGCAGTGGTGCATTCCGTGTCCAAATGCCATATGGGCATGCGCATCCCGGCACACGTTCAACTCGTCCGGGGCGGCGAATTTCTCCGCGTCGCGATTGGCCGCGCCCACCGATGCGAACACCGGCTCCCCCATGCGCACGACCGCGCCGCCGACGCATACGTCTTCGGTCGCGTAATGGCAAAACATGGCCGCCGAGGCCAGTGGGATGTAGCGAAGCAATTCTTCCACGGCATCGCCCACGCAGTCGGGGTTCGCCTGAAGGCGCGCGAGCTGCTCGGGGTGCTTCAACAACGTAAAGATGAAATTGGGAATTTGCGAAGACGTCGCCTCGTAGCCGGCAACCAAAATGGCAATGCACAGGAGCACGAGCTCACGCTCGTTCAGGCGGTCGTCGACGTCGTGGGCCTCGAGCAGCGCCGTCATGAGGTCGTCGCGCGGCTCGCGGCGGCGCAGTGCGACGAGCTCGAGGATGTAGCGCGACAGCTCGCCCATGTTCTGCATGACGTGTTCGGCACTCCGCGTGTTCGTCGAGAGCAGGGAGTCGTTCCATTCCTTGAAGCGCGCCTGATCGGCCACGGGGACGCCGAGGAGCTCGCAGATCACCGACATGGGAATGGGAAGCGCGTAGTCCTCGACCAGGTCGGCCGGGGGGCCTTTGGCCACCATCTCGTCGATGAGGCGGTGCGCGAGGGCGCGCACGTGCGGACGCAGGGCCTCGACCCGGCGGGGCGTGAAGGCTTGCACGGCGAGATTCCGGAGGCGCGTGAGGGCCGGCGGATCCATGGTGACGATGCCTTCCGCAATGCGGGGCATGATTCTCGGGGCCTGTTCGCGGGTCAGGGCGATCGAGCGACTGAATCGGCGGTCCGAGAGCACGAGGCGCACGTCCTCGTAGCGGGTGGCCAGCCACGCAGGCTCGCCGAGGGGAAGCTGCACCTTGACCAGGCCCGGCGTCTCCTGCGCGTCACGGTAGGCGGGTGCGAGGTCGATGCCCTCGAAGTCGTTGAACGGATACGGTCGGGGGGAGTCCGTCATGGGTCGAATCCTTTTGGTCGAGTCATTGCTTGGGGCGCGCCACGAAGACGCGATGGCCGAGTCGGTGCAGCGGGTGGCCCTCTTCGGGAAGACCGAGCACGCGGCGCAATCCTGCGCGGTCCAGCACGGCGTTCCACTGCGGGAGCGAGAGAAACGTGGTGTCGGTCGACGCCCGTCCGTCGCTCGTTTCTCCGAGCATGAAGGCTTGGGACGCGAGCACCCAAAACTCTTCACGGGTGGGTTCCGTCAGGACCAGCCAGCCGTCGGTTCGCAGCAATTGGGTCAATCCGCGAATGGAGGCGTCCGTGTCACGGGCCGCGTTGAGGACACCGCCGCCGATCACCACGTCGAATTCGTGGGGAGCGAAACCCTGGGCGCGGGGCGGCAGGTCGATGTCGTAGCGGCCGAATCGAACGAAGGGGTACGCGCGCAGCCGCTCCGCGGCCTCGTTCAAGAAGAACGCGGAGACGTCCGTGTAGAGGTACTCCACGTCGCGGCCCGCGAGCGCGGGCAGCAGGAGCTCCGATGTCGCGCCGGTGCCCGCGCCAACCTCGAGAATGCGCAGCGGCCGTGGAGCATGGGCTGCCACCCGGCCGACCAGCGCGCGCACGGCGTGATGCTGGTAGCGGGCGGCGATGCTCTCGCGGTACAGCGCACGCGCAAGGTCGGTTCGGCCTTCGGGAAACAAGAGGTGCACGGCCTTTCGGGTTCCGCGTAGGAGCTCGGGAAGCTGCTCCGCGTTGCGGCGTGCATAGGCGATCGTTCCACTCGACCCCATGGTGAGGGTCCACTCGGTCTCCAGTTCGGTCCAGGCATGGTCCAATGCATCACCGGTGTACGCCGCCGGTGGAACCGTGGAGCGGAAGGCGTCATCGCTGCGCAGCAGGAGCCCCTGCTCCGTGAGAACGCGAAGCCAGCGGCGGATCAGAGGGCGGTGGGCATCGGCCACGTTCGCGGTGCGAACGACGTCGTCCTCGGTGTGCAGGGCCTCCGGGGTGGAAAACAGGCCGCTGCGGGAGAGGCCATGAAGCATCGAGCGCAGCGCCGTGTGGCTCAAGGCTTCGAGGGCGCGGATGGCCTCCGTGAAATCGAGCCCGGCAACGTCCTGCTCCAACAGCGCCTTGGCTTCCGCGAGCGCGGCAGCCTCCCCTTGGGGGACGATGGGCGCGGCGGGCTCGCCGTCTACCACGAAAGCGGAGACTTCGGCCCCGAGAAGGCGTTGGGCCGCGGCGACTTCGGCGGCATCGAGCATTGCACCGGCGGTGCCCTCGTAGAAGATGCACCGCAACGTGGACAAATCGGAGAGGGCGAGGGCTTCACAGGCCAGCACCTCGCGAAGCAACGCCACGGGAAGCACGGCGCAATCGGGCCGGGTGCGCTCGAGAAAGGCCAGGGCCCTGGCCGGGCGAAGGGGTAAAGGTTCGCGCCGAACCTCCAAACCGCAGCCCTCGGCGGCACGGACCGCGATACCGCCAAAGCCGTCGGGCGACGAGAGAATGGCCATGCGAACGGCAGGCGGATCGAGGGTCCGGCACCACGCGGCGAGCAAGGCCGAGAAGTCGATGATCATAGGGCGACCGCGAAGAAGAGGCGCTGGCCAGCGACAGCCAGCGGCGAGTTCGGAGGGGGAAGTTCGAATTGGGGCGCGAAGCCGGCCGCGAGCAATTCCGCGCGCCAACCGTCCGTGTCGACGAAGGGCGAGCCGGTGCCTGCGCGCCGATCTTCAGCGCCCAGGGGCGGTGCCCCCGGGGGCGGTGACAGCAAGAACATGATGGCGCTGAGCATGGCGGCGTTCTCGTGCGTCGAATCGGTGAAGACGAGCCACCCGCCGGCCGACAACGCACGGCGCATGCACCTCAAGGTGCGACCGATGTGCGCAGCGTTGTGAAGGACATTGCGCGCGATCAGCACGTCCACGGATTCGGGCGCCACGCCCTGCACGGCGAAATCGCTGTCGAGATCGAGGTTGCCGCGCCCCACCTCGAGCACGCGGGGCGCATCGCGTCGTTGCGCAAGCTGGTCGCACGCCGCATCGAGGTAGGCCGTGAAGACGTTGCTCTGGTACGCGGAGAGGGCGCTCGCCGCGTTCGACCCGAGCAGGCGGGGGAGCGTGGTCTGGTCCGAGAGGAGTTGCGGCAGTGCGCGCAGCGCTGCGAGGTGCAGATCGGCCATCGCGGGTGGAAAGGCCAATGCGGCGTAGGCGTCGCGCAGAGTCGCCGGGTCGGCGAGCTCGGGTCCGGACGATGGCCGGCCCGCGCGGTTCAAGGCGAGCAGCCAACGGCGAACGAGCCAAACGTGGCGCGGCGCCACATCGAGCGCCGCGAGGATCTCGGGCTCGTCGCGTTCGAGAAGAAGCGCCGACAGGGCGCGCAGGCTGATGGCCTCGAGCCGCCCCAACGCCACGGGAAGCGATTCCCATGCGCGCCCTCCCAGGAAGCGCAGCGCGGCGTCGTGGATCGCCGCCGGATCGGGGAACTCCGGCCGCGCCGCTTCGGGCGCCTGGACGATGGCCTGGTGAATTTGCGCCAGCACGAGCTGGTGCTGCATCTCCGCGGCGTCGGCCCGAGGCTCGGCGGCGGGATCGACGGCCTCGCCGGGCGCGGGGGAGAACGTCAGCGCGCCGGCATCGTGATCGAGGGTGAGCTCGAGGGGCGCAGGCTCCTCGTGCACACGGAGGACGATGGGCACACCGGCGAGGCGCCCCGAGATCCCATGCGCGCCCCGCGTGAAGCGCCATGGGCGAACGCCGCCGAACGCGCGGCCTAGGAGGGCCAACACCGCGTGGAGATCGTCCCTCGTACACGCGGCATTCGCCCCTCGAATCGGCGCCTGCAGCCCCTTCACGGCGGCGATGAACCGCCGTGCCGACGGCGTGCGCTCGAGCACCGTCGCCACGCGCAACGACGCGCCCGTGCGACGCGCGATGCGCATGCACGCGAGGAGCTCGTCATACGCGAGCGGCGTCTCGACCAGCACGGAGATCCCTCGTTCGAGCTGCTCGCCGATGCTCACAGGCTTCCCTCCTCGTGTTCGGTCCGCGCATCCAGAGCGCCGTCGAACAGCTCGAAAGCCCCCAGCGCACCGCTCCCACGCAGCCGTGCCACCGTCGTGGCCGGGGGAAGCACGTCCGCCGCGAAGTGGCACCCCGGGGGCACCGTGCCCTCGTCGACCGCGCGCACACCGAGCGCCGCCATGGTTCCCGTGAGCACCGCATTGCCGTGCCCGCGCACCATCAGCGTGCGCGTGGCGGGCGCACCTCCGCGCCGCCCTTCGAGCTGCACGAGCAGCACGACGTAGGGCTCACGCCCGGCCAGATCGAGCAAGCTTGCCCGGCGCAGCGCCGCGATGGCCTCTGCCCGGCCGAGGGTCCGTGCGCGGTCGAAGGCCCTTCGAATCTGCTCCCCCACCAGCACGGTGTGCCAATCGCCGCGCTCGAGTCGGAGCGCGCGCGCCAGCCGCTCCCCCTCCGCATCGAGGAATGGCAACAAGGTCGCCGCACCGGGAAAAAAGGGAACGCGCACACCTTGCACGCGCGTGGATGCCCGCGAACGACGGTGCCCATTTCGCCACGCGGCGAGGGGCTCGCTCACCCCCTCCTCGGCGCCCTGGAGGTAGTCGTCGGCGGCCACCGCGGTGAACTGGTCGAGCACCGCGAAGTAGCTCACCAGGCGATGAACCTCGTCGAAGGCGTGCTGCGCCTGCCAGCGCGGCAAGAGGCCCGTCAACCCGGGCTGAAGTCCACATGAAAGCACCACCGTGCGCCCGGCGCGCGCGAAGGCCTCCGCATCGAGCGTGCGGTGCAACGCATCGTCGCCCGCGACATCGATGTAGTCGGCGCCGGTGCGCAAGGCTTCCAGGGCCACCGCATCCCCGATCGCGTGCGAAGGCCCCGCGCAGTTGACCACGATGCGGGCCCCGTCGACGAACGCGCGCAGCGAAGCCCGATCGCGATAGTCCACCGCACAGCACGCGAGATCCGCCGCAGGCAGCTGCGCGGCGAAGTCTCGTGCGGCGGCCACGTCGCGGCCTCCGAGACGCAAGGCCCCTCGCCCGAGCCCCAGCAATTGCCGCGTGGCCTGGCGCCCCACATCGCCGTAAGCACCGAGCACGGCGATGATCATTGCGGCGCTCCGCGCAACGACCCAGCGAGGTGCTCGGCGACGTGCTCCACCAACGGCGGCTCGATCACACTGAAATGGTTGCCCGGCACATCGATGACCCGGAACTGCCCCAGGCACGTCTGCTCCCAGAAGGGCGCCGCCAAGTGCCCGACCCCGGCGGTGATGCCGAAGGACTGCTGCTCCATGCAGCGCAGGTAGTTCATGTCGCCCACGTACGGCGGCGGATCGAAGCGTGCGGCGCGCATGCTGTGCCGGCACACGCGAAACAGCGAGGGCACCAGCTCCGGCCCGATGGGTACACCCGCTTGCGACGCGGCGGCGTGCGCATACGCCGCCAGGCGCTCTTCCTGCGGCCGTGCCGATTGCCGGCGCACGGCCGCGGCCACGGCTTCGAGCCCCGCATCGCCGGAGAGCTTTGCCATCGCCCCCGCGGGCACGTTGCGATCGTAGTCGACCATGAGCTTCTCGATGGCGCGGTAAACGTCGGCCGCCTCCACCTCCGGCCCAAAGACGGCGGCCACCGGATCGAGTTGCAAGTTGGGAACGAAGATCGCCTCGAACGCCAACTCTTCGTCCGTCTCGATGAACATGGGAATGCTGTCGACGAGGGTCAGATCCCGCACGGACAAGCCGCGCTCGAGCAGACGGCGCGCCACCTCGATGGCCAGCAGCCCGCCGAGGCAATAGCCAATGAGCTGGAACTCTTCGAAGCCCTCGTCCACGAGGCGCTGCGCGTAGTCATCGGCCAAGCGATCGATCAGCTCGCGCGGTGCGGTCTCGAGGTATTGCTCGGCATCGGCCACGGCCACACCGACGACGGGCCCGAGGTTTTGCGCCGCCAATGCGTGGCCCAGGTGCTGGAAGTAATCCATCGTGCCCAACGCGGCGTGAAACATCACGCGCACCGGTCTCGCCCCTCCTCCGCCCCCCTCCCCTCCTCCAAAGGAGACGAGCAACGAGTTGCTGCCCTCGCGGTGGCGAGGGATTCCGTGCTCCGCGTCGCACGGCGTCGTCTTCTTGGCCTCCTCGCCGCGGCGAAGCATCCGCCCCAGGGCCTGCACCGTGGGCTCGTTGAGCATCTGCCGCAGCAGCGTGTCGTACGCCAGCGATGCGGCCTCGGGGATCTCTTCGCGAAGGCGCCCCGCGACGCGGGCGAGGATCAGCGAGTCGGCTCCCCGCTGGTAGAAATTGTCGTCGCGACCGAGTTTCGCAATCCCGAGCGCATGGGCCCAGAGGGCGCACAGGCGCCCATCGAGCTCGTCCACCTCCGCGTCGTGCGGACCATCGGCGGGGGAGCCTTCGAGCGATGCAGGACGTAGCCCTGCAAGCTTCTTCCGGTCGACCTTGCCGTTTGCCGTCAGCGGCAGCGCGTCGACGATCTGCAGGTGCGAAGGAATCATGTGCGCCGGGATGCGCTCGGCCAGGAACGGCCCGAGCTCGTCGAGGCGAATCGACTGCCGATCGCTTTTGAATTGCGCTGCGAACGCGTGCATTCCGTAGGCCGCGAACGGGTGCTCCTCCGCGGGCAGGCAAAAAGCCAGCTCGCCACCGTTTCGCTCGATCAACGCGCGCCAAGCGCTCGTCGAGCGAAACTTGCTCGTCCCGTGCTCACGGTCCCCGTCCTCGGGGTCCATCATGAAGCCTTGCGTGAGCAAAATGTGCGCGTGATCGGCCGTTGGCTCCGTGAAGACCAACCACCCGCCCGGGGCGAGCAACGCGATGGCCGACGCCACGGCCGCCTCGACGTTGCGCGTGCTGTTGAGCATCCCCGCACACAGCACGACGTCGGCAGAATTCGGCGCGTAGCCTTGCGCGCGGTAATCTTGATCGAGATCGAACAGCCCCGTCCGCAGATAGGGATATTCGCCAAACCGACGGCCGGCATCGGCGAGGAAGAACGCGGTTTGGTCCGTAAAGACGTAATCCACGTCATAACCTTCGAGCAGCGGCAGCACCACGCCACTGGTGGCCCCGGTGCCTGCGCCCACCTCGAGCACCCGCAGCTTGCTGCCGCCGGGGGTCGACGCCGCGATGCGGTTGATGAGCGCCGCAACGGCGTGGTTGTTGTACCGCGCGATGGCGTCGTCGCGGTACAGCGCGAGGGCTATCTCCTGGCGCCCTTCGGGGAACAGCAGCTCGAAGGGGCTCTGCCGATCCTCGAGCAGCGCGTGCAGGCGTTCGACGTGTGCCAGGTGGTACTGCACGAACGCCGGTGTGCATAGCCCCGTCTCGGAGGCAAACTCGTGTACACGTTGCCATGCCCCCCGCACCGTGTCCGCATCGACGGCCCTTTGGTGCCGGTAGCGGCCACTGGAGGCGTCGAACGAGAGCCACCCGGATTCGGTCAGCATGCCGAGCCAGCGGCGGACGAGCCAATGATGGCGCTCGGCCACGCGTACGGCCGAGAACATCTCCTCCACCGTGTGATCGTGCGGCAAGACCGCGAGCATCGACGCGAGGGACGCATCGCGGAGCGCCGACAGATAAGCGGGCACATGCATGGGCTCGAGATCGGGCCGGTCGGCGAAGCGCACGGCCGCCGAACGCAGACGCGCGTGCCGTGCGGAAAGCTCGTCCCGATCGACGGAGCTCCGACGCGCCTCCACGAACGCGCTCAGGCTGCGGCCTTCGTGCTCGCTCTCCACGACGCACGCGGCCGCGGCACCGACGGCGGGGTGCGCGAGCAAAGCCGCCTCGATCTCGCCGAGCTCGATGCGGTGTCCGCGAAGCTTGATCTGGCTATCCTCGCGACCGAGAAACTCGACGATGCCCCCGGGGAGGTAGCGCGCCATATCGCCCGTCCGATAAAGACGCTGACCGTCGACCGGGTGCGCGAAGAAGCGCTCGGACGTGAGCTGCGGATCCCCGAGGTACCCCGATGCGAGGCCGAGCCCGGCGATGTACAGATCGCCCGCGGCCCACACCGGTGCATCGCGAAGGGCACCGTCCAGCACGCGGAAGGCCTGGTTGGTCAGCGGCACGCCGTACGGGATGCTTCGCCACGTCGGGTCGACCTTCTCGATGCAGTGGTAGTTCGACCAGATGGAGGCCTCGGTCGCGCCGCCCAAACCGATCATGCGCAAGTGTGGAATGAACCGGCGAATCTGCTCCGGCAACGAAACGGGAATCCAATCGCCGGACAGCAGAGCAAGCCGCAGCGATGCAACGTTCACGGGCTCCGTGGGCAAGTAGCTCGCGAGCATCTGCATCTGCGCGGGAACGGAGTTCCACACGGTGACGCCATGCTGCGCGACGAGCGCGGCCCAATGCGAAGGATCGGCCAAGCGCTCGGGATCGGGCAACACCAACGCCGCCCCCGCGGCCAAGGTCGCGAAGACGTCGTACACCGACAGATCGAACCCCAGTTGCGCGAGGCCGAGAACGCGATCGGCGGCGGTCATCGGGAAACGGCGCTGGATGTCCTCGAGCGTGTTGAGCGCCGCGCGATGGGAAATCATCACGCCCTTGGGATCGCCCGTGGAGCCCGAGGTGTAGATCACGTAGGCCAGCGCATCGGGATCGGCCCACGCGACCTCGGGAAGGCTCTCGGCCGCCGGCAGGGCGGCCACCCAGGATTGGGTCAGGACGTGGACCACCCCGGCATTCGCGAGCAGCTTGTCGCGGCGAAGGCGCGGCTGCGTGGTGTCCACGGGAAGGTACACGGCGCCTGCGAGCAGCACGCCCAGCACGGCAATCACCTGCTCGACGCCTTTTTGCATGGCGATGGCCACGCATTCGCCGGGCACGCAACCGCCCTCACGCAGCGCCGCGGCCACCGCCCCGGCGCGCAGCATCAGCTCGCGGTACGTCAACGCCCCGCGTGGATCGATGACCGCCACCGCATCGGGGGACGTGCTCGCCCGCTCGACGGCGGCGCGATGAAGTTGCGAGTCCGGCACCGGGCCGCCGGTCCGATTCACGCGTGCGCGCTCGGCGCTCTGCCACGCGGGCAATGCAACGGGGTCGAGCGCTTCCCAGGCGTCCGCGTCCTCGGCCAGACGAAGGAGCAGGCCGTGCATCGCCTCGAGCATGTCCTCCACGAGACCGTCCGGGTAGACGCCCTGGCGCACGTCCCAATGGATCTGCAAGCCGTTCGCATCGTCCTGGACCTGGCAGTCCAAGGTGACCTGCGGCGTTTGCGTGATGCCGTACCCAAAGCGTGCAGCGCGTTTGCGGGCCAGGCCAATGGCGCTGGTGAAGACCACCGGAGAAATCGCCGCCTCCCGCCCGCGCTGCCGCGCCACTTCGCGGAGCACCTCCACGCCGGAGAACAGGCGATGGTCCATGTCCTCGAACAGCTGCTCGCCGAGTCGCGCCGCGTGCTCGCGAAAACGGCGACCGGCACTGGGCTCGACGGCCAAGAGGCTCACCGAGGTGAAGTCGCCCACCAGACGCTCGACGTCGGAGTGGAGCGGCAATCGATGCAGGATCGTGAGGTTCACCGAGAAACTCGGGCGCCTTGCCCATCGCTGCAGCACCGCCACGTACGCGGCGAGCACCGCGACCGACGGTGTGATGCCGTGCTCACCGGCCCGGCGGCGCAAATGCTCCCAATGCGGCATCTCGACCCTGCGGCGGTGCCGCTGGAAGCGCACCTCGCCGGAATTCGAGATCGAGACGAATGGCAATTCGGGTGCGGGAGGCAGGTGCGGCACACGCGCCAGCCAATGCTCGCGATCGCGCTGGTAGCGGGCCGTGTCACGCAGGCGGCGCTCCGCGAGAAGGTAATCGCGAAATTGAATCTGCAACGGCGGCAGATCGTCGCCGGCACCGTCGAGGATCTGATCCAGCTCGGCAAACAGGATTTCGGCGCTCGCCCAATCGGCGAGGAGCGCGTCCATGGAGAAGTGGACGATGTCCCCTTCCCGCGTTCGCGTTTGCCGCAGCTCGAACAGCGGCCACACCGCGGTCGCGTGCATGCGATGATCCATCGCCGCGCGGATCGCCGTGAGGGCGCGATCCGTTCGATCCGGCGAGGCCTCGCGCAGGTCTTCGACTTGGATGCGGTAGCGGGGCACCTCCGGCAGCACGTGCTGGTACCCGTCGGCCTCCACCACCGCGCGCAGCATGTCGTGCCGCGCGATCAATTGATTCCACGCCCCGGTGAGGCGCTCGGGCTCCACATGAGGATAGTGCAGCTCGAGGTACCCGTGACAGGCCACGCCGCCGAATCCGAAGGAGTCCTGCCGGCCAAGCAGATACGCGGTTTGCACGTCGGTCAGGGGAAACGGCTCGTGGCGTGCATGTAGATCGGCCGAGACGCGGGGCGGCTGCTCGGCGGCGAGCACGTCGAGGATCTCGGCCTTGTGCGCACGGAGCAGGGCGAGCCTGTCCTCGGTGAGCACGCCTTTGGGTGCGCGGAAGCGGAGTTGCCCGGCGTCGGTCCAGAGTTCGACGCCGAGGGTCTTCAATTCACGAACGATGGCAACAGGGGCCATGGCAGAAAGCTCCTTCACAACGCGCCTTCTTCGAAGTGCGCGACGGTGGGATCGGCTGCGATCGCCGCGGCAATTTCGCGGACGGTCGGGCCGGTGAACAAGCGCCGTTGAGGCAACTGAATGGAGTGACGCTGCCGCAGCGCTTCGAGGAAACGCGTGGCCAGCAGACTGTCGCCCCCCAATTCGAAAAAGCTCTGGAGCGGCCCCACGGAGCGCCCTCCGAACAACTCGCTCCAGAGGGCCGCAATCGAGTGTTCCCAATCGCCGCGCAGCGGCTCGGAGGGCGCGTCCGGCGCGCCAGCCAGGCCGGCGAGCTGCTCGAGGACCTGCGCACGATTCACTTTGCCATTGGCCGTGAGCGAAACGCGGTCGATGCGCTGAATGCGCGCGGGAATCATGTGCGAGGGAAGCTTGCCCTCGAGGACCGCGCGCAACGCCTGCTCGGAGACGTCGTTCGCGAGCACGACGACGGCCAGCAGGCGCCCATCGTGGGCGGCCACGATGGCCTCGCGAACCTCGGAATGCGACTTCAGCGCCGCCTCGATCTCGCCGAGTTCGATGCGATGCCCGCGGATCTTCACTTGATGGTCGGTGCGGCCGAGGAACTCCAGGGTGCCGTCGGGCCAGTAGCGACCCCGATCGCCGGTGCGGTACCAGCGTGCGCCTCCATGCTCCACGAATTTGCGCGCGGTCAACTCCGGCGAGCTGCGATAGCCGCGCGCCACGCCGGCCCCACCGATCCAGAGCTCGCCCGGGACCCAGTCGGGGCAGTCGCGTCCGTGCGCGTCCACCACGCGGAAGCTCTGGTTGCCAAGGGGGCGGCCGTACGGGATGGACTGCCACCCGGCGGGCACCCGTTCGACCTCGACGAAGTTCGACCAAATCGCCGCTTCGGTGGCGCCGCCCATCGCCACGAAGCGACAGCCGGATCGCACGACCTGCAACCGCGACGGCAAGGTGAGACCGACCCAATCGCCGGACACGAGGACCAGGCGCAAGGCCAGCGAGGCCTGATGGGCCACGAGCAGGAGCATGTCCAACAACGTGGGCACGCTGTTCCACACGGTGACGCGGTGCTGGGCGGCCAGCTCGTGCCAGCGCCGCGGATCGCGGCGGTGCTCTTCGTCGAGGAGCACCAGCGCGCCGCCCACCGAGAGCAGACCGAAGATGTCGAACACCGAGAGGTCGAAGTCCAAGGCCGACACGGCGAGCACGCGGTCGCTCGCGCCCACGTCGAAGCGCCGCTGAATGTCGACAATCGTATTGTGCGCCGCGCGGTGCGAGATCTCCACGCCCTTTGGCTCGCCGGTCGAGCCCGAGGTGAAGATGACGTAGGCCGTGCCTTCGGGATCGCCCACGACGGGTTCCCGCGCCGGGTCGAAGGACCGCGCCTCCCGGATCGAATCGGTGATCGAACAGCGCACACCCGCCTGTCGCAGCATCGCTTCACGGCGCGCGATGGGCTGATCGAGCGCAATCGGAACGTACCCGGCGCCGGCAGCCAGTACGCCCAGCACGGCGGCGATCTGCTCGGGTCCTCGCGGCACGCTGACCGCGACCAGATCGCCCGGCTCGACGCCGCGATGCTTCAGCATGGCGGCCACCCGCAAGGCCTGTTCGGCGAGCGCGCCGTAGCTTTGCGCCTGCGCATCGTCCCAATGCAGGGCCGTGCGCGTGGGCTGCTCGCGGGCGATGCGGAAGAACGCCTCGTGCAGCGTCCGCTGGGGATACGCACACGCGGTTGCATTGACGTCGTCGCGAACGCGTCGATGGGCATCGGGAAGCGCGTCGGGCAGAGGCTGCGTCCATGCGTGGGCCGCGAGCCACCGCAGCGCGCGCAGGTACGCCTCGAACATGTCGGCGACCATGCCCTCGGGAAAAAGGCCTTCGACCACGTCCCAATTCAGCGCGATGCCACCGTCCGACTCGACGACTTGGTGGTCCAGCCACACCTGCGGCGTCTGCGTGAGGCCCCAGACGGGCCTGCTGAAAGGCCCGCTCGCCGGCGCCGACGTACCACCCGGAACGCCAAGCGCGCTGGTGAAGATCACCGGCATCGAAAGATCTGGCCTCCCGGCAGCCCGCGCCATTTCGCGCACCAAGGAGATGCTCGACACCTCGCGATGGTCGAGGGCCTGGCCGAGCTCCCCTTGCATGCGCCGCGCACGAGCGGCATGGCTCTCGCCGGCCGTGGGTCGATATCCAACCAGGCTGAGGGACGTAAAGTCCCCCATCACGCGATGGATATCCGGGTGCACCTCGCGCCGATCGAACAAGGTTACGTTGATCGTCAGATCGGGATGGCTGCTCCAGCGGCTCAAGACGTCCGCGAACGTGGTGAGCAGCACCGTCGATGCCGTCACGCCGCACGTGCTGGCGTGTCCGAGGATGCGCGTCCAATCGCCGGCGTCGATGCGCCCCTCGAAGCGGATGAAATGCGGGCGCCCTATTTCGGTGGGGCTCTTCGCGAGCGGGAGCTGCGGCGCGAGCGGGAGCGTCGGAAGCTTTCGTTCCCAAAACGCCCGCGCGGCCGTCCTTGCCCGAGGGTCCGCGGGCAGGCCAACGACGTAGTCGCGAAACGAGAGTTCGATCGGCGGCAGACGCGCATCCGGCGTTCGATAAAGCGTATTCAGCTCTGCATAAAAGGTGAGGATGCTGAGCGCGTCGACCACCAGATTGTCGAGGCTCACCCCGAGACGCGTCCGCGTGCCCGAGCGCACGCCGCGCATCGCGAAGAGCGGCCATCGGGCCGGATCGTAGCATCGGTGCCCAAGCTCGTTTCGAAGCTCGGCGTGTGCGCGCTCGGGGTCTTCGCCGGCCTCGACGACCTCGATGGCGAAGGGCGGCACCTCGAGCAAAATGCGCTGCTCGCCATTCTCGTCGAACACGGCACGCAGCATTTCGTGCCGCTGGACGAGGGCATCCACCGCCGCAGCCAAGCGCGGGACATCGAGGTCGTCGATGTCGTATTCGCGATAGAAGTGACAGCCCACGCCGCCGAGCGTGAAGTTCGGATTGCGGCCCAGCCAATAGGCGCGCTGCACCTCGGTCGGTGGGAATGGCTCGTGGCGACGGCTCGGATCCACAGTCAACGTCGGTGCGGCCAGCGCCCCCTCGCCGAGGCGCAAGGTCGCGGCAAAGTCCGACAGGATCGGGCGCGCGAACAACTCCGAGAGCTTCACGTCGCATAGGCCATGATCGAGCAGGCGACGCACCAGACGTGTGGCCACCAGGGAGTCGCCGCCCGCAGCGAAGAAATTATCCTCGCGGCCCGGTGCCACCACACCGAGCGCCTCGGACCAGGCGAGAGCGACCCTCTGCTCGATCTCGCCGACCGGTGCGCTCGCACCTCGATTGTCGCCGGGGGCGAGCGACGCCACCCAGCGCTCCAGTTGCTTGCGGTCGACCTTCCCGTTGGCCGTCAGAGGCAGCTCGGTACAGTGCACCAGTTGCTCGGGCAACATGAACGCCGGCAATCGCTCCGCCAGGAACGCGCGAACCGATGCAACGTCGACCGGCGACGGGCCCACGACCACGGCCGCCAGGGCATGTTTTCCGAGCAGCACGATGGCGCGCTCGATGCCGGGGAAGCTGCGCAGCGCAGCCTCCACCTCGCCGAGCTCGATGCGGTGCCCGCGCAGCTTCACTTGGAAGTCGGCGCGGCCGAGGAACTCCACATCGCCACCGGCCACGTACCGCGCGCGGTCGCCCGTGCGGTACCACCGCGTTCCCTGTTCGGATACGAACTTTTCGGCGCTCCGCGCCGGGTCGCCGCGGTAGCCGAGGGCAACGCCGTCGCCGCCGATCCAGAGTTCACCGGCGACGAAATCCGGACAGTCGCGACCCAAGCCGTCGACCACGCGAAGCTGCACATTGTCGAGCGGCTTGCCATACGGGATCGACGTCCAGTGCGCCGGCATCCGGGCAACGTCGGTCACCTCGCAAAGGGTGGAATGGATCGCGGTCTCGGTCGTGCCGCCCAGGGCGAGGAAACGACAGTGCGGCGACCAGGCGGACAGGCGGCGTGGAAGGTCCGTGCCCACCCAATCGCCGCCCGTCAGCACGGCGCGCAAGGTCGGCAGGGCCTCACCGCCGGACGCGGTGAGCGTCATGTCGAGCAGGGCCGGAACGCAATTGAGCACGGTGACGCCATGCCGTTTGGCGCGATCGAGCCACGCGTACGCGTCACGGCGTTCGCGTTCCTCGATGCAGACGATGGCACCGCCCGCGGTGAGCGGCGCGAACATGTCGTACACGGAGAGGTCGAACTCCAGGGCTGACAAGGCGAGGGTTCGATCCGCTGCACCCAATGCGAGACGACGATTCAGGTCCTCGATCGTGTTCATCGCGGCCGCGTGATGAAGCTCGACCCCCTTGGGCTCTCCCGTCGAACCCGATGTGAACAGGACGTACGCCCGCGCGGCATCGCTCCCCGAGAGCGGCGCGGGGAGCGTTGGCCCCTCGCCCGGCAGCGCGTGGCCCAAGGCCAGGCTATCGCGCTCCAGCACGTACGCGACCTGCGCCGCGCGGTAAATGCGCTCGCGGCGCAGCGCGGGTTGATCGATCGCCACCGGCACGTAGGCCGCCCCCGCCGCCAGCACCCCCAAGACCGCGACGATCTGCTCGTGGCCCTTCGGCAGATGCACGGCCACGGCGTCCCCGGCCGCAACGCCGTGCGCCTGCAGGTGCGCGGCGACGCGCAAAGCTCGGTGACGAAGCTCGCCGTACGACATCGCGCCGTCCTCGCCCCAGACGAGCGCGATGGCCTCGGGATCACGCTCGGCCCGCTCGAAAAAGCCATCGTGGAGGCGTTTGCCGCTGCGGGGCTTCGCTGTGTCGTTGGCCGCGCGGCGCGTTTGCATTTGCTCCGCCGGCAGCAGCGCGGGAACGGGCTCGTCCCATGCACCGCACTCACCGAGGAGGCGCTCGAGCAGCTGGCCGTGGGCCTCGAACAGCGCATCCAGCACGCCCGGCGCGAAGGCACTCTCGCGGGCGTCGACATTGACCAGCCAGCCGCCATCGAGCTCGGTGACCTGCGCATCCAGCCAGACCTGCGGGCCTTGCGAGATGATCCACGACGCCGTTCCAAAGCGCTCCTTCACGGAGGCGGGAAACAGCTCCCCCAGGCCGAGGGCGCTCGTGTACACCACGGGCGCGAGCACCTGCTCGGCGCGCGCGCGGGACAGATCGCGCAGCACCTCGACCCCGGAATAGCCAACGTGCTCCGCATCCTCGTGAAACCGCGATTGCAGGCGCTTGGCCCGCTCCGCGAAGGAGCCCGGCGTTTCGCCGTCCCACGCCAAGAGAATCGACGAGGTGAAGTCACCGACGATCAAGCCGACGTCCGGGTGGAGCGGCTCGCGGTCGAACACCGGCAGGTTGAGCAGAAATCGCGGCGCATCGCTCCACGCGCCGAGCGCCTCCGCGAACACGGCCGCCATGGCCATGGCCGGCGTGAGACCGTGACGCCTCGCCCGCGCCTCGAATTCGCGCGCGCGCTCCGGCGGCAGCCAGCGGTGGCGACGCACGACGGTGGTGACGTCGGCGACCTGCACCGCGGCCGGAAGTTGGGGCGCGGAGGGAAGCTGCTCCAGGCGCGCACGCCAGTACGCCTGGTCGCCCGCGCGCGTCCGCTGCGCATGCGCGCGAAGGTACCGCGGGTAGCTGTAGCCGATGGCCGGCAACGGCGGCTCGTTGCCATCGTACAGGTGCGCCAAGTCGCCCAAGAGCACGCGCAGGCTCAGGGCGTCGGCGGCCACCATGTCGAGGTTCACGTGCAACCGCGTGCGCCCTTCTGGAAGCAGCGACAATTGCACGTCGAACACTTCGCCCCGCTCGAGGTCCATCTGCCGATGTGAGAGCTGCCGCCGCAAGAGCGCGAGCGCCTCCCGTGCCTCGTCCTCGGTGCGCGTGCGAAGGTCGTGCACCTCGAGGCCGGGCCACACGTCACCCTCGACGATGCGCTGCAGTCCATCGCAGCCAATCCGGACGCGGAGCATGCCGTGGCGCTGCATCAGCGCACGAACGGCGCGTTCCAACCGCGCGGGGTCGACGTTCTCGCCGTCGAACTCGTTGTAGAAGTGCGCCGCGACGCCGCCCAGCTTTTGGCCCTGCTCGCGGCCCACCCAATAGGCGTGCTGCATCAGGGCCAGCTCGAACGGCGCGCGTTCGTCCACGGCGATGGGGTCCGCGTGCGACGACGCCTCCGACGAAGCGCGCGGCGCGGGCTTCTCCAGCAAGGCCCTCCACGCGGACACCACCGGGTTCGCCGCCAGCTCGGCAAAGGCCACCGTGATGCCCTGACGCCGCCATTGCCCGGCCAGGCGCATCATGGCAATCGAGTCCAGGCCCAGCTCGATGAGGTTGCTCGCATCGTCGATGGACTCCGCGGGCACACCGAGCACGCGGGCGATCGTGCCCCGCACATCCAGGAAACTATCGTGACTCGGCATGGCGGACTCGCGCGGTCGAAGGGTTACGAGGCACCAGGTCACGCGCGACGCATAGAAGCTTCTCGCTCGTTTCCTCGAACTCGCGATCGGGGGTCGATTGCGCGACGATTCCGGCGCCCGCCTGCAACCACGCGTCGCCGCCGTACTGAAACACCGTGCGCAAAATCAGGGCGGCGTCCATGGCGCCGTCGTCGTCGATGAACATCATCGCACCCGCGTAAAGGCCGCGCCGGTGCGGCTCGTGGTTGCGGATCCACTCGAGCGCTTCGCGCTTCGGCACGCCCGACGCCGTCACGCCGGGAAACAGCGCCTGAAACGCGTTCCACGCACTCTTGTTCTCGTCGAGGGTGCCCGACAACCGCGAGGCAAGGTGCTGCACGGTACCGCGCGGCGAGACGGACATGAAATCCGTTACGGCCACGCTGCCGGCGGTACAGACGTGCGCAAGCTCCTCGAAGGCCAGGCGCACGGAGAGGGCATGTTCGGCGAGCTCTTTGGTGTCGCGAAGGAGCTCGGACCGCAAACCGTGATTCTCGGCATCGTTTTCCACCAGCGCGCGCGTCCCCGCCAGGGGTTGCGTGGTGACGGTTCCATCGGAGCTCACCTCGAGCACCGTTTCGGGGCTGAATCCGGCGAACTGCAGGTCACCGCGTTTCACCAGAAACGAGCGCGCCGGATTGTTGCGCCGGCGGCCCGCCACGTACGACGCCACCAGATCGATGGGACAGGCGATGGGAACGCGGCGCGACGCGATGACTTTGTCCAAACCATGCGCGGCGATGTCCTGCGTGGCCAATGCGACGAGCTGCTTGTACTTGGCGCTGCCCGTCCCCAAATCGACGATGTCCCCCGTCGCCCGGGGCGGCATTTCGGCACCCGCGCCATCGCGCACGGCGGCGGCATCGAGCCGGTTCACCAGGCCGACGAGCCGCTCCACCTCCGCGAGGGTGAGCGCGCGAACCAGCGCCGTCCCCTCGCGAAGGCGGATTTCGCTCTCCGGCACGCAAAGATGCAAAAGCGATTCCTTGGCCGGGTTGCCGGAAAGGCCATGGTAGCGATACGCGAGTTCGAACGACGCCGTTCCGTAGGCGCGGAAACCGCGCAACGGGACGCTCGCGATCGCGTTGTCGAGCATCGATGCCAAATCGACGCCTTCGATGCGCTGGGCACCCGCCGCGCTCGACACGAGCACGTCGTCGCGATCGACGACGATTTCGTAGGCTGCGCCCAACGCCGCACTCCATTCTCCATGGCGCTCGTAAAGCGCATACGTCGTGTGTGCGGCCGACGCGATGAGCGCCGCCGCCAATTCGAGCGGATCCGCGTGAACGGTCACGCGTCGCTCGACGTACGTCGGCCTATCGGACATACCGTCCTCAGCGTACTGTCGATATTTCATGTTCCACTCTGGGAATATTGATGAATGAATGAACTTCAGTGAACGCGTCGCGCGGTCCACGCGGCCGCAGCCGCGTACCAGACCCCTGCACGACGGTGCAGATTGAGCGAATGCCCCATCTGCGGAATGCCCAGTACCTCGACACGGGCCTCGTGCGCGTAAAATGCTTTTTCCCGTTCGAGGGCGCCCGTTTCCGAGCACGACGGGGGGCTGCAATACGTCGTATCTTCGTCCCCCACCGCGACCAACACGGGCACGCGGATGGACGCCGTGGCCGCCGCCCCCGCGGCAGCATCCGAAAATTGAGTCGCGCTGACCGTCGATTTGAGGCGTTCGTCCGCTTCGATGACGGCAGGATCGGCGGATTCGGAACGATAAAAGAGCGGTCCCCGCTGACCGGGAACGGTGGTCACGTATCCCGCGGGTGCGGCCGGCTGCAATTGGCCGTAGAGCGCAAGGTTGTCGGGCCCCTGGTTGTGGAGAATCCCAGAGAAGATCACGCCGTCTACGTCTTGATAGGTCGCAGCTTCGACGGCGGCAACCGCGGCGCCGAGCGAATGGCCCACCAAAACGATGCGATCGGGCCGGAGTGAGCCCGCGCGCATCGTCTGAATGATTTGATGTACGGCGTACGCGTTGGCCGCGGTGGTGACTCGCTCGGCCGGTGGGCGGTCGCTTTCGCCGGTGCCGAGGCCGTCCAGGGCGAGGGTGGCAAAACCCGCGGCGGTTTGCGCGGCCACATACGAATACCGCGGATGGGCGTACGGGAAATCCCAATACTCCTTCGTATACGTGGCACCGTGAACGAGGACCTGCAAGGTGCGCGGCGCGACAGGGCCTCGCGCACACAGCGAGCCCACCATGCGGTGCGGCTCCGTGGCGTCGGGCTGCAATTTCACGTCGAAAATCACGCGTTCACACGTCGGCGGACAGGCTGCGCCTCGAGCCTCCTGCCCCTGCGCGGACACGGCACACAGGATTCCCATCGACAAAGTCGTTGCGAAGCATCGTCTCGACATAAGTCCCATGAAAGAACCGTTAGCAACCACGCAGCACAGATGTAAATGCAATTAACATGTATTTTCAACAACGCCAGACACAGGCAACGGTTTCGCAGATGCAGAAGTGTAGCGAGCGTTGTTGAAAATGCAATTCTATTGCTCATTCAATGTGGTTGCTGATAGATGCGCTAGCGAGTGGTAGCTCGTACAATGATGAGACTTGTCTTCTGTGCTGCCCTGGTGGCAGCGAGCGCGTGCCTCGTGGAGGGTGTCGCACGCGCACAGGATCCCCCGCCATCGGAGCCCCCGCGTCAGGCCGACGAGGTGCTGCCGCCGGTGCTCGCCTCGTCCATCGAGGCCACGTATCCGCCCGAGGCGCTCGCGCAGCGCTTGGAGGCCACCGTCGTACTGCGCCTTACCGTCGATGCCGTTGGACATGTTTCGGCGGCGGAGCCGGTGCAGCCCGCCGGGCACGGTTTCGACGAAGCTGCGCGCGAGGCGGCGTTGCATTTCTCGTTCTCACCGGCCCAGAGGAACGGCAGGGCCGTTGCGGCGCGTATTCTCTATTCGTACGAGTTTCGTCTTCCTGCGCTCCCCCACCCCAACCCTCCCCCGGGGGGGGAGGGAGCCGGGACGTCCGTCTCTCCACCGGGAGCCGGGACGTCTGTCTCTCCACCGGGAGCCGGGGGCACCGCCGCAGGGGGGACGGACGTTTCGGCTCCCTCCCCCTCCGGGGGAGGGTTGGGGTGGGGGAGTCCAACGCCCACCGACGTCACGGTGAAAGGCAAATCCGAGGCGGATCGCCTCCGCGGGTCGGCGGAGGCGGTGGCGGTCGTCGAGATGGATCGCGCCAAGCGCGAATCGGCGGACTTGGGCGAGGTGCTCGCCCGCACACAAGGCGTCGGCGTGCGGCGCGAAGGCGGTCTCGGCTCCAGCACGCGCTTCTCGCTCAATGGGCTGACCGATGACCAGGTCCGCTTCTTCCTCGACGGCGTTCCCCTCGAACTCGCGGGCTACCCCTTTGGCATCGCCAACGTGCCGGTGAACCTCCTCAACCGGGTCGAAGTCTACAGCGGCGTCGTGCCCGTGCGCTTGGGCGCCGATGCGTTGGGCGGCGCCGTCAACCTGGTCACCGATCGCGACATCCGCGGCACGCACGCGGGAGCCTCATACGAAGTCGGCTCCTTCGACACGCATCGATTGACCCTCGGCGGGAGGCACTTGGACGAGGGAAGCGGCCTGTTCGCACGGGCCAACGCCTTCGTCGATTATGCCAAGAACGATTACCCCGTCGACGTCGACGTCGCCGACACGCGCGGCGTGATCACGCCCACACGCATCTACCGCTTTCACGATCGCTACCGCGCCGAGGGCGGCAACGTGGAGGTGGGCTTCGTCGATCGGCCTTGGGCGAAGCGTTTGCTGCTGCGCGCCTTCGTGACCGACTTCGACAAGGAGTACCAGCACAACGTCGTGATGACCGTGCCCTACGGCGGCGTGAGCTACGGCGAAACCTCCATGGGCGCGAGCTTGCGGTACACGCAGCCGCTCGGCCACGGCGTATCCATGGACGTCGTGGGCGGATACACGCGCACGCGCGGGCATTTCCTGGACACCGCGATATGCACGTACGACTGGTTCGGCCGCTGCACCGACCCGCGCCTCCGCCCGGGAGAGTCGGATCCGCTGCGCGCGCACGACGACGTCCTCTTCGACGACACCGGCTTCGCCCGCCTCAACGTCGAGTGGCGACTTCACCCAGCCCACGTCCTGCGGCTGTCCGCAGCCCCCACGTACCTGGTGCGAACGGGCCGCTCTCAATTCCCCAGCAATGCCCAGGACCGCGATCCGCTGTCGTCCGAACGCAAGCTGTTCACCTTGGTGAACGGCCTCGAATACGAGGCCAACTTCTTCGAAGGACGTCTGCAAAACATCGCATTTGCCAAAGACTACGTGCAGAGCCTCCAGGGCGAGGAGCCGCTCCCGGGCAACGTTTTCCAGCGGCGCGATCGCGACACCCATCGATTCGGGGCGGGAAATGGAATCCGTTATCGCTTTTCACCTTGGCTTTACGCCAAAGCATCCTACGAATACGCCACACGCCTTCCCCGGGCCGACGAAGTATTCGGCAACAATGCCCTCATCATCCCCAATCTGAGCCTCGAGCCCGAGGCCAGCCACAACGGCAACCTCGGACTCACGTTCGACGCGCGCCAGACCCCGTCCGGCAACTGGCGGGCGACGGCCAATGCCTTCCTGCGCGAGGCACGAAACCTCATCAGCCTCTTTGGCGACGCGCGCGCGCAAAGCTACCAAAACGTCTACGACGGGCGCTCGCTCGGGGTGGAAGGCTCCGCCGGTTGGACGTCGCCGGGGGAGTACGTCGTACTCGATGGCAACGTCACGTACGTCGATTTCCGAAACCGCTCGCACCAGGGCACGTTCGGCGACTTCGAAGGAGATCGCATTCCCAATCGACCTTACCTCTTCGGCAACGGCTCCGTACGACTGCAGATGCGCCAGGCGTTCGCCGCGCAGGACGAAATCTCCCTCACGTGGAACAGCCGGTACGTGCACTCGTTTTTTCGCACGTGGGAGAGCCTCGGTCAGACGGAATTCAAGAAAGAGATCCCGTCCCAATTCGTGCACTCCGTGGCCCTCGGCTACGTCGCCCGCAAGGATGCGACGAGCTTTGGGATGACCGTGGAGGTTCAGAACCTCACCGATGAAGCGGTCTTCGACTTTTTCGGTGTGCAACGCCCTGGCAGGGCCTTTTACGTCAAAACGTCGGCTGATTTTTGAGGAGAAGCATCACCATGACGACTCGCCGAAACCAACGTATCGCTTTTTGGATCGCCGCCTGTTTCTTGGGTGTGGCGGGATGCAGCAGCGACGATTCGACGTCGAACACGCCCCCGCCCACGAGCAGCGGTCCCGCGTACGCCGTGACGGGGCGCGTGTACAGTCCCGACTTTACGCAGGTCACCTCGCTGCTCTGGCTGGTGAGCGACATCAACGGGGGCGAGGCCAAGCTGGATCAAGCCATCGAGCTTCCGGGCGGTGCCTCGATTTGGGGTGTCCCGCAGACGGGGGTCTTTTACGTCGTCAGCTCCGAGCAGCTCACCGTATCGAAATACGGATTGAACGGCGGACGCCCGGAAGTCCAAGGGAAACTCGGATTGGGCGGCGTGGGCATTTCGGCCCTTCTGGGCGAGAATATGCTCTTCGACGGGCCCAACAAGGGATACCTCTTCGACCCCAAATCGGGGCAAGCCCTCGAACTCGACCTCGCCGCCATGCAGATCGTCCGGCGCATCAGCCTCGCCGAGGTCTTGATCGCCGGCTCCGAGAATACATTTCTCGCGCAGAACGGCTTTCGCAAATTCGGAAACCGGTACGTTACCGCCGTCTATGGCACGAGCGCCAATTACGATCAGGTGGCGCCCGAATCGAAGATTCTCTTCTTCGATACGTCGAACGGCACCATGGCCGTCAAAAAGGCCCCCTGCGGGGGATTGCTCTACACGGCGAGCGCGCCCAACGGGGACGTGTACTTTGCATCCGATCCGTACGTCGCCTCCGTGCATCTGATTTCGCCGAGCCATTCGCCCGCCCCCTGTTTGGCACGCCTGGCCGCCGGGCAAGACACGCTGGATCCGACCGTCGTCACGCTCAACGACGTCACCGGGGCGCCGAGCGGCGGGCTGATTCCCGGCTCGAACGGCGAGGCCTACGTACGCGTTCTGGATCGCACGCTCTATGCGCCGGCGCCCGGGGCGACGTACAACCAGGCCTTTTCGGCCACGGCGTGGCAAACGTGGCGCATCACCTTGGACAATACGAAACCCGCCGAGCGCACCGACGCCGCGCCGCTCGCCGGCGGCATCACCGTCTTCGAGGTGGACGGCCAGGCCTACGAGAATGTCTCGACGGCCAACTTCGCCACCACCACCCTGCGGCGCAGGACAGGCGACGGCGCACCGGCCCAGGGTCTCGTGATGCCCGGGGTTACCTGGGGCATCGTTCGCATCCGCTGATTCCATTGACGAGGTTTGCCATGTCGCAATCGAACGGTTTACTCGTGCGAGGATTGAAGAAGACCTACACCAATGGTCTTCGGGCGCTGGATGGCGTGGAGCTCGAGGTGGGCCCAGGTCTCTATGGCCTTTTGGGGCCGAATGGCGCGGGCAAAAGTACGCTGATGCGCACGTTGGCGACCTTGCAAACGCCGGATGCAGGGACCATCCATTTCAACGGGCTGGACGTCATCGCCTCACCCGACGGACTGCGGCGCCGCCTCGGGTATCTTCCGCAGCAGATCGGTGCGTACCCGGGTGTGACGGCGCGGTCGCTGCTCGAACGGTTTGCTTGGTTGAAGGGGCGCACGGACCGACGCGAGCGCGAAGCGGAGATGGCCATGCTGCTCGAGCGGGTCAACTTGACCGACGCGGCGCACCGCGAGGTGGCGACGTATTCCGGCGGGATGCTGCGTCGGTTCGGGATCGCATTGGCCCTTTTGGGCTCGCCCGAGTTGCTCATCGTGGACGAGCCGACGGCAGGCCTCGATCCGGCCGAGCGCAATCGATTCCACCGCGTGCTGGCCGACGTTGCGGCGGAGGCGGTGGTGCTCTTGTCGACGCACATCGTGGACGACATCGAGAGCCTCTGCGGCCGGCTCTCCATCCTCGATCGCGGGCGCGTGGTCGCAAGCGGAACGCCAGCGGAGTTGATTCGGCCGCTGGAAGGCCGCACCTGGAGCCGCATCTACCCGCGAACGGAGCGCGCCCCCGAGGACGTGCTCAACGTGTCGGCATCGCCGGAGGGCACGCGCGCCATCGTGATCGGCGACGCACCACCCGGCGAGGGTTACGTGCCGCATGCGCCCCGGCTCGACGATGCGTACCACCACGTGCTCGCGCAAGCGCAGCTGGCAAAAGAGGCCGCATGAGCATCATGCGCATTTACGCGATGGAAGCGTGGCACGAGCTTCGGGCGGGCCTGCGAACCTCGCTGGTCCCGCTCATGTTCGTGGGGCTGGTGGGTTACCTCTTCATGATGCTCCTCAACGCGGAGTACCTCCGTCAGATGGGCGGCGCCGACGTGGCGCGCAACAGCCCGCACGTGATCTTCCAGATGACGTCGGGGCAGTCGTTCTGGCTGGTCTTCGCGTGGGCGTGGGTGTTCGCGCAGGTCGTGACGCGCGACCGCACCGCAAGCCTCCACGAGCTCGTGCTCACCGCGCCCGTTTCTCTGCGCGGGCTTTTGCTTTCGCGGTATGCCGGCGCGCTCGGGCTGGCGGTCATCCTCGGCTCGTCGAGCTCCATCGGGTTTCTGCTCGTTCCGGGTTTGGCCAAACTGGGCGCCTTCCCGCCCGAGGCCGTCGGGCCAACGCCGTATGCGGCCATCACGTGGGCGTGGATTCTCTTCGTGGTGCCGTCGGCGCTCGGACTGGGGGCGCTGTATCTCGCCGCAGCCTTGCGAACGCGAAGCAGCGCGGGGCCGTTTGCCGTGGCCGCCGTGGTCATTTTGGTCTGGATGATCGCGATGGTCGTGCTTCGCGGCGGCAGCGTCCACGCGGACATCGCCACGGTGCTCGACGTGAGTGGCTTTGGAGAAGCGGAAGCCCAGACGAAGCGATGGACTCCGCACGAGAAGGCCACGGCACAATTGGCGCTGAGTGCACCGCTGCTGCTCAATCGCCTGCTCTGGACGGCGATCCCTGCTGCGATTTTGGGCTGGGCGATCCATCGGCAACGGCGTGAGGCACTCGTTCTGGAGCGGGCGATCCCGCAAAAGAGCCATGCCCCTCCGAAAAAACGTATTTCGACGAAGAGCGGTATTCTAAAAAGCGCCACCCTCTCCGAGGCTCGTTGGCATTTGATGCAGGCGACCAAAGGATGGGCCTTTCGCGTGGCCATCGGACTCTGGACGTTGATGAACGTGGCCGGCGCCTTTTATCACATGGTGGGCCACGCCGACGGGCCGTTCGTCCCACGTGCTGCGATCCTCGCGCCGTTCCTGCTTCGCCTTTCTTACGTCTTTTCCTTGTTTACCGTGGCAGGCTTCGTGGGCGCGCTCGTCCGACGCGACGATCGGGCCGGCTTCGACGAGATGATCGACGCCACCCCCGCGCCACTCGGCACGCGCGTTCTTGGGCGGGCGCTGGCGGCCCTCGGCCTGACCTTCGTCCTGGCGCTACTGCCGACCCTGTCGAACTGGATCGTGGTCGGGCTCACCGTTCCCTCGACCTTCGAGCCTTGGACGGCGTTGCTCGTGAATGCGCTGGTGGCCGCCCCCCCGCTCCTGGAGCTCGGCGCGCTGACGTTCCTGGTGCACGCGCTCGTGCGTTCGTCGGGCACCGCCTATGCGCTGTCGATGTTGGTCGCGTTCATTGCGCTGCTGAATCACGAATTGGACATCGTTTCCTATCCCGTCGCGCAGGTGGGCGTGCCCGTTCACATTGCGCTGTCCGAGTTTTCCGGCTGGAGCCCGTGGCTCGGCCCCGTGTTGCAAATGGCCTGTCTCAAGATGAGCGTCGTGGCCTTCACCATCGCGCTCGCCTGGTTGGCGCACGCCCGAGGCACGGCGATCACCTGGCTCGCACGATGGCGCGACGCCGCGCGGAGGCTCCGGCAGGGCGCGGGGCTGCTCGGCATGGCGAGCTTCGCCGCGTTCGTGGTGTGTACCGTACTCCTGCGCGATCGGATCGTCGTGCAATCGGGCTTCGCCTCGAAGACCGAGCAAAATGCCTCCGATGCCGCGTGGGAAAAAAGCTTCTGGGCGGAGGCGTCGCCCTTTTCCGTGGAGGGAGGACGGGTCGAGGCGACCATCCATCCATCGGAGCGTTCGGCCCGTATCACCTGGCAACTTCGCGGCGTGCGCACGGCACGTGCGAAGCTCCATGGAGCGCTGCGCACGGGCATGCGGATCGAGGAGGCCCGCGTGGACGGTAGCCCGCGCGACGTCGTCGAGCAGGAGGAGCACTTCATGCTCGACCTGGGCAGCTGCCCGGACCGTGGGTGCAATGTCCAGTTGAACATCACCGTCGCCGCCCCCGGCTGGTTCGAGGAGAACGAGGCACCCTGGCTGGACGGCTCGGGCGTTTGGGCACGCGCTGCCGACCTGCTTCCGCGCCTGGGGATCGACGGCGAGCGCGCCCTGCGTTCGCCCTCGATGCGACGAAATCTCGGGCTGCCGGAGCAGCCTTCCCCCATCGACGCGAAGGCCCTCGTGCCGATGGCGGGTGTGGCGCCCGCAGGGGATTGGCACTGGTCGGTGTCGTTCTCCGAGCAGGATGCGGCCGACGTGAAGGGCGCAAACTCGACGACGACCCAAGGCGATACGCATCAAGGCCTCGACTTTGCCGTCGCTTGGCTGCCCGAAGGGGCGGCGCTGCACGAACGGCACGAGGATGGACTCATGGTGTGGCACGGCGCCACGCACGTCGACACGGCGCGCGAAGTCCTCGACGACGTCCGCCGCATGCGCGAATGCATTGGAACGCACCTCGGCACCGCCCCGGAGGTGACCAGCATCGTGCAGGCGCCGCGCGAGCGCGGAAAGCTCGAGGTGCACGGCGCGATGGTGTGGCTGCCCGAGAGCGAAGGTTGGGACATCGCATCCTCGGGCGTCGGGCGCTCCACCCGACGCGCGGCACTGGCCCAGGCCCTCGCTGCACGTTGGCTCGCCGATCGCGCCGATGCTCGGGCAGAACCCGGCGCGCGATGGCTGCTCGACGGCGTCGCTGGATGGCTCGGGCTCGAGTGCGTCCGAGCCGCCGACGGCGTGGATCCATGGCTCGCCCTTCTCGCCCGTCGCAGCGACCGCGTCGCCGATTCACTGGGCGCGCTGGACGCACCGCTTTCGAGCCTTGCCCGCGATGGCGATGCCAAATGGGTCCCTTCGTACGCGCCGCTGGAGACCCTGGCGTGGGCGCAGTCCGTCGGCCCCGCGGAGGCCGTGCGCGCCGCCACACGCGTGGCCGATAGGGTGCGCCTCGGCGACACCGTGCAAACGGCGCTCGAGAAGGTCGTCGGTCCCGAGACGAGCCGCGCGCTTCTGGGCCCGCCCGCCGCATCGGAGCTCACCGTCACCCCCAGCGAAACGGGCGGCCCGCAGGCACGAGGCCAACGCTTCCACTGGGAAAAGGATGGCTGGCAGCCCGACGCCAAGACGTTCGATGCGCTGCAACGCTTCGACGACGACGCGACGCCCACGCGCCGGACACAGCTCCCCGCCACCTTCGATCCGCAGACGCCCTTCGTCGTCTTCGATGCGCGCCCCTCCTTCGAGCGCTCGCCACGGGATAACGCCTGGCGAGCGGGCGCGCGTTGATCTAGCGCAACGTCACGTGCGTCTGACGCCACTCGGTGAAGACCGTCGAATCGGCCTTCGGTCTTCGTGAGGCGGGAAACGGCCAGACGCGGTTCGTGAGCAGGATGTCTTCGTTCGCGTGGATGCCGACGATGGTCGGCCGAAGCGTCGCGACCTCTGGGGCAAACAGCGGATCATCGATGAGATCGTTCTCTTCGCGGGGATCCTGCGCGAGATCGTAGAGGTGCTCTTGCTCCGCCGATTCGTGCACGGTCAATTTGAATGGCCACCGCACGGCCGCCAGCTGCACACCGTCGTACGGCTGCACGAGCGGGACGGGGGGCCGGGCCGCGTCCCCCGACACGAGCGATTGCCCCATGAAGGGCGTCGCCGTGCGGATGTCGAGCAGGTCGAGGATCGTTGGCGCGAGATCGATCTGCGAGGCCGCGCGATCGGTGACCACCTGCGGCGGCACGTGGCCCTTCCAGCGAAGGGAAAAGCCGATATGAAATGTCTCTTCGAACGAGCCAATCCCATTGAAGTGGATGCCATGTTCGTCCGCCGGAAAGCTGTGATCGCCGACGAGAATGACGATGGCGTCTCGGAATGCAGGCCTTCGATCAAGCTCCGTGAAGAACGTCGCCAACCACCTATCGGACGCGGTGAGCGACGCGGTGTAGTTCCGTTGGTACTTCGTGGATTGGCCGTCGTACTCGGGATCGGGGACGTGATTCGGATTCTTGTCGAATGGATAGTGGTGCGACGCATTCGCCAGCACGGCGAACTGAGGCCTGCCCGGTTCGCGCGCCATCGTCGCATCGAGCCCCGCGAAAAAACGCTGGTAGAAGACGTCGTCCTGAACCCCCACGCCCCAGACCGAGCTTTCCGGCGTTTCGGGGCGCTTCTGCGCAAAGCGGATATCGTCGAAGCCAATGCGGGCGAGAAACTTGTCGGCGGAATCGAAATCCGGCTCGTCACTCGCAGAGTGGAACGAGGTGGCATAACCTTGCTCGCCCAACACCTCCGGCAGACAACGCACGCGCGTGTTCGGGATGTCGACGAACTCCTTCGCATGGATCATCGGGATGAGCGAGCAAAGCGTCGCAAAGTGACCGCGACTGCTTTGCACGGAGTTGCCGTAGAAATGATCGAAGGTCAGTCCCTCGCGCCGGCGTGCGTCGAAGGTGGGGGTGAACGGATGACCGTCGGGACGCGTCTTATCGGAATAGTGCCCGCTCCACGACTCGAGGAAGAGGAGGATGACGTGGGGCCGAGGGGCATCGGCGCTGGCGAGCATGCGCGCTGCCGTGGGTACGGACTCGTGCACCAGGGGGAATTCCGCCCCGTGAATGCTCGCCGCGGCGGCGCGCTTCACGGCGTGGAAGCGGAACGCCGAGACGACGAAATCCGTCAGCGACTCGTGCGTGCGAATGCGCGCCACGGGCACGCCGACCAGGACGAGAACGCACACGCCCATCGCGAGGCGGCGTGACCGCTCCGTTCCGCGCCATCGCGGGGCGGGCCAGCGTACGATCGCGCCAATGAGGGCCAGCGGGAGGGCGAAGAGAACGACGACTTCCCATAGGTGCACGTTCGAGAGAACGATGCGGCGCCCGAGGGGAGTCGCGATCTCCCGAAGATTCGCGCGCACGAAGCCGTAGTCGAAGGAGCCGGTCGTTTCGAACCGCGCGAAGTTGGCCGCGACGAACAAGGAGAACACCACCGCCGTGGCGCGCGTTGCCCGGCGGGGCGTCCGTATGGCCAGGAGAATCAGCCCGAAAAGGGCCAACACCGTGGCATACGTCAGCAAAACGCGGATTGCTTCGCCATGGCGCGCAACGTCATAGCCATCACTCGCGGCGAGCGCGATGAGGAACACCGTTTGAACGAACGCGGAAATCCAAAGGCTCGTTGGGATTGAACGTACCCAAGCGCCGATGGGGCCAGCTGGGGCGCCAAACATCGATGCAATCGATATAACGAGGAGTCCAGATTGTGTCAACGACGCAACATTCGCGTGGCGGTTCGTGGACATATCGACGTCCACCAACGCGATGTCTGGCGACATGCGTGGGTGCCCCACCGACAGAATCCATCCTTGGAAAACTTCATTTGGATTCGAGAGAAGAAGCTTCCCTCACCGACGCGGGCTACAGCGCCATGGCGACATGCAGCACGTCCCACGCCAGGGTGGCGCATGCCACCCGCACGGGAAAGCGCGCGACGTCCCGAAAGACGGCCAACTCGCCCGGCTCTCCCAGCTCGCTCTCCACGCCATCGCGGACGAGCGCGGCGAATCGTTCGTGCAAGTCCGACACGCGGGTGCGCGATAGCCCCTTCACGGCCTCCGTCATGACCGAGGCCGAGGCCATGCTGATGGCGCAGCCGCTTCCCTGAAAAGCGATGTCGCGGAGAACGTCGTCTTCGACGGCGACGGCAAGAACGATGCGGTCGCCGCACGTGACGTTGCGAAGCTCGGCGGAGAGGATCCCCTCGCCGGTGAGCGCGCGGAAGTTCCGCGGGGCGCGGCTATGTTCGAGGATGGTGCGCTTGTAGAGATCGCGAACGGAGCCCATTTGCCCTAGAACACCGAGAAGAAATCGCGGGCACCGCGCAGGGCCTCGGCCAGTGCGTCGATGTCGCGGTGCGTGTTGTAGATGCCGAAGGATACGCGGGTGAGCGCCGTGTGGCCGAGCTGCTCGAGAAGCGGCTGCGCACAATGGTGGCCGGCGCGAACCGCAATCCCTTCGCCATCGAGGAAGGTGGCCAAGTCGTGCGGGTGAACGTCCTCGATCGCGAACGCGAGCAGCGGGATGCGCGTGGACGGCGAGCCCGCGATCTCCAAACCGGGAATCTGCTCCAAGGTCGAAACGGCATATTCGAGCAAATCACGCTCGTGCGCTTCGCGGGCCGCGGCATCGAGCCCCCGGAGGTACCGTACGGCCGCGCCGAGGCCGATGGCCCCCTCGATGTTCGGCGTGCCCGCCTCGAAGCGGTGGGGCGGCGGGCGGTACGAGGCGCCGTCGAACGCCACCTCGGCCACCATGTCGCCGCCGACTTGGTACGGCTCCATGTCGGCGAGGAGCGCGGCGCGCCCCCAGAGGACACCGATGCCGCTCGGGCCGTAGAGTTTGTGCCCGCTCACGGCGTAAAAGTCGCAATCGAGCTCCTTCACGTCGATGCGCACGTGGGGGGCCGCCTGCGCACCGTCGACGACGAGGACGGCGCCCTGGGCGTGGGCGAGGCGCGCCATGTCCCGAATGGGAAGCACCGTACCGAGCACGTTCGAGGCATGCGAAACGGCAACGACGCGCGTGCGCGCCGTGAGGCGCGAGGCGAAGGCCTCTAGGGACACATCGCCCGAGGGCTCGATGGGCGCGACGTCGAGAAAGGCGCCGGTACGCCGTGCCACGACCTGCCACGGCACGAGGTTCGCGTGATGTTCCAGGGCGGTCACCAAAATGCGATCGCCCGGGCCGAGCCGGGGAAACGCCCACGACGCGGCCACCAGGTTGAGCGCCTCGGTCGCGCCGCGAACGAAGACGACTTCCTCCGGGGAACGCGCACCGAGAAAGCTGCCGAGCGCCGCACGCGCGCCCTCGTACGCGGCACTCGCGCGCTGCGAAAGCTGGTGAAGCCCGCGGTGCACGTTCGCGCAATCGCGCGCGTACACCTGGGTGACCGCGTCGATGACCGCGCGCGGCTTGAGCGCCGTGGCCGCCGTATCCAAGTAGACCAGCGGCTTCTCGTTCACCTGTTGCTCGAGGGCGGGAAAGTCGCGCCCAACGGCAAAGGACCGCGCGCGGCGCAGATCCTCGGCGGTGTCGACATCGACCTCCCCGCCGACGAGCGGTACCACACGGACGCGCGCCGCATGCCGCTCGAGGACGTGCTTGCCTCCCTGTTGGTCCTCCAGGCCGGCGAGCTCCTCGCGAAAGCTGCCCGCGAAGAGGGCCGGCACACCCGCCGTATCCGCGTAGCCGCTGGCCACGATGGCCGCCCCCTCGCGAAAGGCCGCGATCATCCGATTCACGTGCGCCGTCGTCACGCGCAGCTGATCGCACACGACGAAGAGAACGCCGTCCTCGACGGGGGCACCACGCAGCGCGTGCACGCCGCACCGGATCGAAGACCCCATGCCGCGTTGCCAGGCTGCGTTGTGCACCGTCCGCACGTCGAGACCCGCGAGCTCCGCCGCCATGGCCGCCTCGTGGGCACCGAGCACCACCGTGACGGAGGCGGCCTCCGAAGCGCGCGCCATCTGCACGGCACGGCGAAGCAGGCTCACGCCCTCCGCACCGATTTGGACCAGTTGCTTGGGGTGCCCGAGCCGGCTCGAACCGCCCGCCGCCAGAATTACGGTGTGCACGCTTCGGACTTCATGCATCGCGGTCATGGATGGGACCTCCGCGGTGGCGCAGCGAACCGCCGGACCGCCCGTGCAGCACGGCGTGAATCTCGGCGATGATGGACAGCGCAATGGCCTCCGGTGTCCCGGCGCCCACGTCGAGCCCTGCGGGGCTGTGCAGGTTCTCGAGAACCGGCTCGGCGAGCTCCTCGAAGAGCGCACGCGCCCGATCGCGCGGACCGAGCAAGCCCACGTACGGCAGCTGCCGCCCGGCAAGGCCGCGCAGAATTTCTGCATCGGCCCGGTAGTGGTGCGTCATCACCAGCGCCGCGGTCGTTCGAGCTTCCGCCGCCGCGCGCGCCAGCCCCGCGACCGGGACGAGATGCCGCTCGTCGCAGGTGGAAAAGCCATCGTTCGCCAGCGCACTCTCCCGATGATCCCAAAGCGCCACCCACCAGCCCAACGCCTTGGCCCGGTGCACCACCGGAACGGCGTCAGGCCCGGCCCCAAAAATGGCCAGCGACATGCGCGGCGCAAGGTATTCGACGAAATAGCGTTTCCCATCGAGGGCGACGATTCGCGACTTGCCCGCTCGCAACACTTCGGTGCATTCGCGTTCGAGGGCGGTGGCCGGCCGGGCCTCGTCCAGCGCCGTAACCACGACCCCCGGCGACGGAGGCCGTTGATTCCAAAAGGCCCTCAGGCGCTCCAGCGGATTCGCCGGATCGTGCGGATCGATGGGCTCGATCACAATGGTCAATTTGCCTTTGCAGCCAAGCCCGAGGCCAAAATCGATATCGTCCTCGTCGCGCAAGTCGTACACGACGAGCCGCCGTGGGGCATCGACGGACAATGCGCGCGCATGCTCCGCGAGATCTTTCTCCAGGCAGCCGCCGCTCACCAGACCGACCACGCCCCCCCGCGGCGTGATGAATGCGCGCGCCCCCGGCCGCATGTACGTGGAGCCTTCCACCTCGACCAACGTGGCCAGCCATCCCACCTCGCCGGCCCGGCGCGCCGCGGCATAAGCATCGAGAATGGACGAGAGATCGATCACCCTATCACCTTAACAAATGCAACCTCCCACGTCGATTACGGGCAGGGCGCTCCGCCCGCTACCCACGCACGAATCGCCTCCGTCGTTCGCTCGTGGGAGGCGGGCGGCAACGTGCGTCCGGGGCCGGGCGACCAGCCCCATGCGACCAGCGGATCGGCCGCGATGTGCTCGGCGAGGGCCTCGAGGTCTTTGCCGTTCGTCTGCACGGGATCCTTGAGCTGCTCGCAGAGCTGCCGCGGCGTCCGGCCTTCGAAGACCATCGGGGTCGCGATGGGCGGGAGATCCCAATGCGGCGCGCCGGGCGGTGTGTGCGGCAACCGCCCATTGGTTTCACGATGGCATGTCGAGCACGAAAGGCCGTTGCTCTCCGAGCGGCGCGAGATATTTTGCGCGTGCGGAATGCCCTCGTCGGTCTGCAGCGGCGCATTTCCCGCGGGGTGACAATTTCGGCAGCGCGGCGACAGGAGCACGCTGTAAACGACGTCGTACTCCGCGAGCGGGTCCGCGGCCACCGCGCTCTCGGGCCGGCCGAGCCATCCCACCGCTGCGGTGAACGCGATGACGGATGCCGTCACCAAGGAGCGCGGGCTCACGATGCCTCCCTCATCGCCTCGCGAATCGGCAAACGGCGAATGCGCCGGCCGCTCGCTGCGAAGATGGCTCCGCATAGGGCCGGTGCAACCGGGGGTACCCCCACCTCGCCGCACCCCGTCGGCCGCTCGGTGTTCTCGACGACGTGCACCTCGATGGGCGGGCTCTCGTGGTAGCGGAGCAGGCGAAAATCGTCGAAGTTGCTCTGTTGAACCTGCCCGTCCTGAAAGGTGATCTGCTGGTGGAGCGCCGCCCCCAACCCAAAGACAATGGATCCCTCGATTTGCGCGCGCACGAGATCCGGGTGGATCACCAGGCCACAATCGATGGCCGCCACCACCCGCCGCACGCGCACGTCCGTGCCATTCACCTCCGCCTCCACGACCATGGCGCAATGGCTGCCCGCCCTCGTCTGTTGCGCGATGCCGCGACCCATGCCTGCAGGAAGTGGGCTGCCCCAACCCGCCTTGGATGCAGCCATTTCGAGGACGGCGAGAGGCCTCGGGCTATCGCGTAGCAGCGCGCGGCGGAAGTCCAACGTGTCGCGCCCTCCCAAGTGCGCGAGCTCGTCGAGGAAGCCCTCGAGGAAGAAGGTATTGGACGATTGCGCCACCGAGCGCCAGGCACCACCTGGCACGATGGATTCGGCCACGCACCCCTGGATCCGCATCGCCGGAATGGCATACAGCGTGTCAGAAAGCGCCTCCGTGTCGATCCCGGGAGTGAGCGGTCCCGTCTGGACCGCGAGGCGGCACAGCCAGGCGCGCAGCGCCCCCGTCGAATCGAGACCACCGCGCATGAACGAGACGGCCATGGGCCGATAGTAGTCATTGGCCATTTCGTCTTCGCGCGACCACACGACCTTGACGGGTTTGCCGATGCGCTGGGCAATCATGACCGCGTCCATGACTTCATCCGGCTGGGTACGGCGCCCGAAGGCTCCCCCAATCATCGTCGTGTGAACCTGAATCGCCGGCGCCGGACGCCCCAGGACCTGTGCGGCCACCATCTGCATGGCGATCGGCGCTTGCGTGGGCACCCAAATCTCGCAGCGGTCGCCGGTCACGATCGCCGTCGCATTCGTTGGCTCCAACGCCGCATGCGCGAGAAACGGGACTTCGTACGTCGCTTCCAACGTGGCGACCGCGCGGCCCAACTCCGCGTCCAAATCGCCTCGAGCACTTAGCTCCGTCCCCGGTCGCGACGACAGATCGCGGTAGTGCGGCAGCATCGATGCCGAGGAGGCCCCGGTGATTCCGCCCTCCCACGCGATGCGCACGTCCTCGGAGGCCCTGCGCGCTTGCCAATAGGTCGCGGCCACGATGGCAATTCCCTGAGGCAGCGGGATCACGTCGAGCACTCCCGGACGAGTCCGCGCAACGGCCGCGTCGAACGAGGCGACTCGCGCACCGCGTGCGGGCGGACGCATCACCACCGCGGCGACGAGGCCCGGAAGCTTGACGTCGAGGCCATACACCGCCGAACCATTCGTCTTGGCCGGCGCATCGAGACGGCGAATCGAGGTCCCAATTCGCCGAAATTCACCAGGTTCCTTGAGCCTAGGCGCCTCGACGGGAAAAGCTGCAGCCGCGGTCGCCAACGCGCCGTAGGTGGCCGTTCGCCGACTCTTCGCATGTCGAATGGCTCCGTCGCGCGCATCGCACTCCTCAAGCGGGACGCTCCATTGCGCGGCCGCGGCACGCCGCAACATCTCACGAGCCGTCGCCCCCGCGTTCCGCAAGGCGTCCCACGAGCCTTCGACGCTCGTGGAGCCCGCCGTAAATTGAGCTCCCCCGAGCGCGGGATTGCCGTACGCGGGGTCCACGGGGGCAAGGACGACCTCCATGCGCTGGGGATCCACCTCCAGCTCCTCCGCCAGCATCATCACGTGCGACGTCATCGTCCCCTGCCCCATTTCGACCCTATCGAGCACGAACACGATGCGATCGTCGGAAAAGATGCGCAGCCATGCATTCGGCTCGAACGACGTTCCTGGCCCCGTCGGGGCGCCGGACGAGCGGCCGCAGGCCGGAAGGTGCATCGCAAGCGCGAGACCGCCCGCAAACTTGAGCAGGTCGCGCCGGCTGGGATTCATCGCCCTCCTCCAGAGCGCCCGATTTGCGCCGCGGCACGATGAATGGCCAAACGGATTCTCGGATACGTACCGCACCGGCAAAGGTGAGCCCCCATGACGCTGGCAATATCCTCGTCGTTCGGTGCGGGATTGACCGCGAGCATGGCGGCCGCGCCCATGATTTGGCCGGATTGGCAATACCCACATTGCGGGACGTTCTCGGCAATCCAGGCTGCTTGCAGCGGGTGCTGCACGCCACCGTTCAGGCCTTCGATGGTCGTCACCTGACGCCCCTCCACCTCGCTCACCGGATACACGCACGAGCGAATGGCCTTTCCATCGAGGTGCACGGTGCAGGCACCGCACAAGGCTCGCCCGCACCCGTATTTCGTCCCCGTAAGGCCGAGTTGTTCACGGATCACCCAAAGCAGCGGCGTCTCCGGGTCCACGTCGATCCGAACGTCGCGACCGTTCAGCACGAACTTCGATATAGGCATTTGCCGTCAATCTACGGTGGACGATGCAAAAGACGAGGAAATAAGGAATATGAAGAACATACGTACCGTTTATGATCGCCGCCGCACTCCTCACTTCTTGCCCGGGCGTTCCAGGCTCGCCACGATGGCGAGGGTCACCTTCGTGACGAGACCGCGTACGAAGCGCGCCGCATCGTCATCGTCGTTGGCTCGGGACCAAAGAAGCTCGAATCCCGTCGATTCGAACGAGAGAAATGGCAAGGCCGCGCTCCGCAAGTGCGGCCGCGTCCGAAGGATATGCTTGGCCACGAGCGTCGGAATCGTGGCGAGGAGCGGAGAATCATCGACGACGTCCGCCACGTAGCTGAATGCGGGAACCGCAATGCGCACCTTCCGTGCTCGAGCGCCCGAATCCTCGACGATGCCCCGGGCGTCGCCCGCATACGAAACCACGACGTGTTCGCGTGCGAAGTACTCGCGCTCGGAGAGCTTTTTCGGCAATTTCGAGTGGCGAGGATCGTAAAGGCACGTGAAAGGCGGCCAGGACGGCGGATGGGAGGCGAGCGGCTGGCGAACGATCGAGCGCGGAAGCTCGTCGGCGATGCTCACGGCGAAATCCACCTTGTTGGAGAGGAGCAGCTCTTCGACGGTGCGAAACTGCACCGGGGCGATGATGAGCTGCATCTCCGGCGCCTCGGTCCGCAAGGCCTTCACCAAATCGGGAAGGAGCAACGACTCCAACGAATCGGCAAGCCCGATGCGGACCGTGGCCATCGAGGACCTTGGGTCGAACACGGGCACCGCCATGGCCACCGCGAGGAGCGGCTGCAAGTGAGCGCGGGATGCGGCCAAAAGCTCGGCGCCGCGATGGGTGACCACCACGCCACGTCCCTGGCGGGTGATCAGCTCCGCCCCCACGTACGCGGTAAGCCTGCGAATGGCCGCACTTACCGCGGGTTGCGTGACGTAGAGGCGCGCGGCCGCACGGGTGATGCTCCCTTCTTCCGCAACCACCGCAAAGACGCGGAGCAAGTTGAGGTCCAGATCGCGTGCATAGACATCGGCGCCAAACATAACGGCACATTATGTCCGTCATGACGACTATTCACGAGCGTTTGGAACCGAGAAACCTCATTTCTATCCACCATGGAACGAAATTGGCCCCCTCGACGAATACCTCGGCTCGACGGCAAGCTCGCGATCGTCACCGGCGCGAACTCCGGAATTGGCTACAGCACCGCGCTCGAGCTCGCACGCGCCGGGGCGCACGTCCTTCTAGGATGCCGCGACGCGAACCCAGGTATCGCGGCTCGCCATCGATTGCTCACCGAAGTTCCGAAGGCGAACGTCGCGCTCGAAGCCCTCGATCTGGCCTCGCTCACGTCGATTCGACGCTTCGCCGAGCGCATGCTCGGTGCGGGAACGCCGGTCGACATCCTGGTCAACAATGCCGGCGTGATGAACATCCCGACCCGCGAGCTCACCGAGGATGGCTTCGAACGTCAGTTCGGAACGAATCACCGAACCGTACTGCCGACGTCCACGTAGTGGATCGAATCTCTCGGTGAAGTCGAACCCGCGGCAGCGCGACAAGCGCGGCGGGGCCGCCGGAATGACCGATTCGACAGGAGAGTGTCGCCGTAACGTTTGGCGACCCGGCCATCGGGTAGCGAGCGATGGCGCCGGCCCCGCCGGGATTGTCGCGCTGCCGCGGTTCGACCGTAACCAAAGCTCGAGACTTTCGCAAAGTTTCGGCAGTAAACCTAAGGGCACTTTGCATTCACCGGACAACTCCTGCCCCTGCTCGAGCAGGCCAGGGCGCGCGCGTCGTAACGGTGTCGAGCGGGCTTGCCGCACATGGCCGCATCGATTTGGACGACCTGCAACACGAAACGAGGTATTGCCCACAACGGGCCTATGCCGCCTCCAAGCTCGCGAACCTCTTGTTCATGTTGGAATTACATCGTCGGGTGCCGGGCCTCACCAGTGTGGGGGCCCACACCGGCGTTTCCAGCACGGATCTCCTCGATGGCGGCCTACAAAGGTGGTTGGTGAGCTTTGCACCACCGCCAAACTTTGGTGCGTTATCCATCCTGTACGCAGCGGTCGGGAGCGAGGTGGCCGGGGGCGACTATTTCGGCCCGCGCAACTGGATGCCGTTGAATATGCTGGGGATTGGAAGGCCGCCCGCGAAGGTGGAATTGCCCGCCCGCGCGCTCGACGAGGCACTCGCCCGCGAGCTCTGGATCCTCCCGGAGAATCTCTCGGGCGTGGATTTCCGCACCCGACGCAATGCGGCATAACAATCGATTCCCTCATTACCGGCATCGAAGTTAGAATGACCCCCTCGTAACGAATGCGACCCTGGGGTCCTGGCCACGTGGTCAGGCTTTCGAACGGTGGTGAGCAATGCACAAAGATGAAGGCTCCATCGGGCGTCGTCGGTTTCTCACGTACTTGGTCGCCGCCCCCATCCTCACGGTGGCGTGCAAAGCCGAGGTCGAAACGGCCCCCGCCGCCGAAGAAGCGACCTTGGGCGTGCCCGACATCGTGGATCTCGGCGACGCGCTCATCTTGGCGGGTGCGCTCACGGCGTGGAATCTCTCGATCGAGATCGACACGGCGAACCGTGTGCGCGTGAAGCTGCCGCGGGCCGAGGTCGGACAGGGCATCACCACCACGGCCGCCATGATCGTGGCCGAGGAGCTCGATGCCCAGCTGACCGATGTCGAAGTGGCCCTTTCGGACGCGCAACCGGAGATTCTCTTCAACCAGCTCACCGGTGCCTCCAACTCGGTGCGCTCGCTCTACGGACCGATGCGGGCGGTGGCCGCGGCGGCGCGGGCACGCCTGGTCACGGCGGCGGCGGCGCGCTTCGACGTACCGGCGCACACCTTGGTCACCAAGGACACGCAGGTGATCGCGCCGGATGGGCGCACGGCCACGTATGGCTCGCTGTCCGAGGACGCCGCGCGCGTGCTCTTGCCGGCCGTGTCGGCGGCGCCGAAAGATCCGTCGACGTTCTCGGTCATCGGTCAGCCGACCACGCGCATCGATGCGCGCGAAATCGTGACCGGTCAGGCGAAGTACGCGATGGACCTCGATGTGCCGGGGGCCATGCCCACCGTGGTGGCGCGCGCTCCGACCATCAAGGGCACCGTCGCGTCGTTCGATGCTTCGGCGGCGCGGGGGATGCCCGGGGTGATTGCCATTGCGCAGATCCCGAATGGCATCGCGGTGACCGCGGAGACCTTCGATCAAGCCATCAAAGCGCGCGATGCGCTGCGCATCACCTGGGACGATGGCCCGGTTGCAGGGCTCTCCGATGGCGACATTCGCGGCATGCTCGCATCGGCCGCGCTGCCTTTGACCCCACCGTTGTTGGCGGCGCACGTCGATGCGGAGTTCGATTTCGCCTTCGTCAGCCATGCGCCCATGGAGGTGCTTGCGGCGGTCGCCGACGTGCGCGATGGAAAGGCCGAGGTATGGTGCTCGTCGAAGTCGCCCATCGTGGCGCAGCAGACCATCGCTGCGAGCATCGGCCTCCCGCAAAGCGCGGTCACCTTGCACGTGGTGCGCGGGGGTGGCTCGTTCGGGCGCCGGCTCTTTTTCGACGGAGCGCTGGAGGCGGCGCAAATCTCCAAGGCCATCGGCCGCCCCGTCAAATTGATGTGGACGCGCTCCGACGACACGAAGCACGGGCGCATGCGGCCGATGAGCCATCACAAGCTGCGCGCGACGCATGCCCTGGGCGCCGTACTCACCTACGAGCATCGCATCGCCGCCGTCAAAACCGATCTCACGCACGGCCTGGGCGAGGCGCTCACCGCGGTGGGCTTCAAGCTTCTCGGCGGCGTGCCGAACCAGCTCTTCTTCCTGCTGACGGAAAAGGTGCCGTACAACTTCGGCCTCAGCTCGCAGCTTCTGTCCGAGGTGCCCCTGGAGATGAACACGGGGAGCTGGCGCTCGGTCTATTCGGGATTCGTGGCCGTGGCCAATGAGATCATGGTCGACGAAATGGCGCGCGCGTTGGGGAAAGATCCCGCCGCCTTCCGCCGGGCGACTTTGTCGTCATCCCGCTCGAAAGCCGTGTTGGACAAGGTCACCAGCGCTGGAAACTGGGGCCGCGCGATGCCCCCGGGCACCGCACAAGGCATCGGCCTGCACGAGGAATACAAATCGTGCGTCGCCTGCCTGGTGGAGATCGACACCACCGGGAGCTCGGGACCGCGCGTCACCAAGGCGGTGGTCGCGGCCGATGTGGGGCGCGCGGTGAATCCGCGCGGGCTCGAGGCGCAATTGATGGGCGCCACCGTGGATGGCATTTCCGTCACATTGCAAGCGGGGCTGCACATCGACAATGGCGCCGTGCGGGAGAGCAGCTTTTCCGACTTCCACTATGCGCGCATGCGCGATACGCCGCGGCATTTCGAAGTGCACATTCTCCCGCCCACGACCGGCGAACCCGGCGGCGCCGGGGAGCTCGGCTACCCTGCTGCCGCTGCCGCGGTGGCCAACGCCTACGCCCGCGCGACGGGAACGACCCCGCGCCGTTTTCCCATCACGGGTTGAAGAGGAGCCACCCCATGCCGAATTACACCTTCACGCTCAACGGCAAATCGATCACGGTGGACGCTCCCGCGGACATGCCCCTCTTGTGGGTCCTGCGCGATAAACTCGGAATCACCGGACCCAAATACGGATGCGGCGTCGGCGTCTGCCGCGCGTGCACCTGCCATCTCGATGGTGCGGCCTTCACCCCCTGTTTGATGGCCATGCGCGACGTCCCGGCCAACGCGAAAATCACGACCATCGAGGGCCTCGCCACCGGCGAAACGTTGCACCCCGTGCAGCGAGCCTGGATCGACTGCGACGTCGCCCAGTGCGGCTTCTGCCAAGCGGGCCAAATCATGGCCGCCGCCGCGCTGCTCGCGCAAAAGCCTGCGCCTACGGACGACGACATCGACACCATCGACAACGTCTGCCGCTGCGGCTCGTATCCCCGCATTCGCCTGGCCATCAAAAAGGCCGCGGGCGGTTAAGGCCGAGCTCGTTTAGAAAAAAAACGCGCGCCACGCCGATCGTCCGATCCGGCGGCGCGCGACCCGGACACTGGAGCGAGTAAGCCAGCGCCGCCGGCGAACCTTGCTCTTGCTTCGAATCGAGAGCTCCTGCGCGAAGGTTTGGACACTCTTCGTGGAGCACTTTTTTCATGGTCTTCTCTTCGCCGTTTTTCTTGTTCTTATTTCTGCCGGCGGTTCTTACCCTTTACTTCATCGCGCCGCACGTGGCGCGGAACGCGGTTCTTCTCCTTGCCAGCCTTCTCTTCTACGCGTGGGGCGAGCCAAGATTCATCGTTGTCTTGCTCGCCTCCGTTTCCCTCAATTATGCCCTGGGCCTGCTCGTCGAGCGGTACCGCGAAGGCCTCCTGGGAAAGGCCGTCCTCTTCGGCGCCGTCGCCCTCAACATAGGACTTCTGCTCTTTTACAAGTACGCCGTATTCGCCATGGAAACGGTGGAGGCACTCCGCGCCTTCGCATTTCCCGGCGCGGGGCCCATCACCATCGGGCACATCGAATTACCGCTGGGCATCTCGTTCTTCACCTTTCATCAGCTCTCGTACGTCATCGACGTGCGGCGCCGCCACGCCACGGCCCAGCGCAATCCATTCCGGCTCGCGCTTTACATTGCATTCTTCCCGCAGCTCATCGCGGGGCCCATCGTTCGCTACCACGAAATCGCTCACCAGCTCGTCTGGCGCCACGTCGACACCGTGCGGTTTGCCGCCGGCGCCGAGCGATTCATCCTCGGCTTGGGCAAAAAGATGCTCATTGCCAACACCGTCGCCGTCTCGGCCGATGCCATTTTCGCCCTCCCCGCGGATCAACTCGCCACACCGCTCGCGTGGCTGGGCATCGTTTGCTATTCGCTGCAAATCTATTTCGACTTCTCGGGATACTCCGATATGGCCGTGGGGCTCGCGGCGCTGTTCGGGTTCCGCTTCCCGGAGAACTTCGATTATCCCTACGTCAGCGCGTCCCTCACGGAGTTTTGGCGGCGCTGGCACATTTCGCTGTCACGGTGGTTTCGCGATTATTTGTACATCCCGCTGGGAGGGAATCGCGGGTCTCCGCTTCGCACCTACGCCAACTTGGCCACCGTCTTCTTCCTCTGTGGATTGTGGCACGGCGCGAGCTGGACCTTCGTCGTTTGGGGCATCTACCATGGCGTCTTTCTCGTGGTGGAGCGCGCGGGGCTGGGCAAGGTGCTCGCGAAATGGCCGCGCATGCTGCAGCATGCGTACGCGCTGCTCGCCATCATGATGGGTTGGGTGCTCTTTCGCGCGGATACCTTGCGGCACGCAAGCGTCTACTTTCGCGCGCTCGCGGGGCTGGGCCCGCGGGTGGACTACAATGGCACCATTTACCTCGATAGCGAGCGCGCGCTGGCCATCCTCGTCGGCGTCGTGGCCAGTGCCGCATGCCTGCCCGCCGTGCGGAGCGCCATCGTTCGGCGTGCCGATGCGGCGAGCGCCGGCATCGCATCGACGGTGCGCGTGGCCGGCTTCGGCTTGGTGTTCGTAGGCTGCGCGATCAAATTGTCGGCCAATACGTACAACCCTTTCATCTACTTCCGATTTTGACCTTGAGAAAGTACCCCGCCGAGTTTGCACTCATCGCCCTGTTCGTCGCCGGGCTGCTCTTGCCGCTGGCGCGGCGCTGGGCGCCTTCCCCCGAGGTGTCGCGGCTCGACGAGAACCGGCGGCAGGCCGAAGCACCGAGCCTGCCCACCACCCTGGCCGCGGTGGAAAAATTCCCGCGCGACTTCGATGCTTATTGGAACGATTCGTTCGGCTTCCGTGAGCAGCTGATTCGCATGCACGCGCAGAGCAAGCTCGCGTTTGGCGTCGCCTCGATGAACGACGTCGTCCGCGGCCGCGATGGCTGGCTCTTTTACACCGGCGATCATTCGATGGAGATCCATCGCGGTGAGCGGCCGATGTCGCGGGAGGAGCTCGTCGCGTGGCAGCGCGAGCTCGAGGCGCGCGCGAATTGGATGGCCGCGCGCGGGGGTCGCTATGTCGTCCTCATCGCCCCCAACAAGGAATCGATTTATGGGGACATGCTCGCCGAGGGCTACGAAAAGAGAGGGGCCACGCGGCTGGACCAGCTCATTTTGCACATGAGCGCTCATTCACGGGTCAAAATCCTCGACGTGCGCGGCGCGCTGCTGGAAGAGAAAGCGCGGCAACGCGTGTATGCGCGGACCGATACCCATTGGAATGACCATGGCGCGTACGTCGCCTATCGGGAGATCTCGCGGCACCTCGAGGGGTTCTATCCGCACATGACGGCGCGCCCGCGCGACGCGTTCACCGAACGCGCGCTGCCGTCATGGTACGGCGATCTGGTGCAAATGCTCGGCATGGCCGGGCTCATGGACGAGCCACGCGACGAATTGGTGCCGCACCCGGACTACACCTCGAGCACTGCGCCTTCCCCTCCTCCGCAAGGCCGTCGTGTCGCCGCCATGCGCGGCGCGGCGCAGGGACCGCGCGCGGTGGTATTCCACGATTCGTTCTTTCTGCCGCCCGAGGAGCGCGGCGATCCCGCGCGCGCCGCGACGGCGGCGAAGTCGGCGGGGCAAAGCGCATTTCGCATGGTGGCCCTGTTGGCCGAGTACTTCTCGAGCAGCGTGTTCACCTGGTCGCACGAGTTCGATCCGGAGCTCGTGGAGCGCCAGAATGCCACCTTGGTGGTGCAGGAAATGGTGGAGCGCGTCCTCTCCGGGCCGCCGCAAGGCCGCGCACCGGCCATGTGAGACGGCTCACGTGACGCGCGAACGCGTCTTCGGGTATGCCTCGTAGGCCTTGCTCGCCGCAAGGTCGCGCAAACGCGAAAGCCCGTCGTGCAGATCGACATAGCGCGTGTACAAGGGCGCGACACCGATCCGCAGGCGATCGGGCGTGCGAAAGTCCGGAATGGTGCCCGCATCCTTCCATGCGCGGCACAATCGCCAGGCCTCCGGGTGCTCGAGCGTGACGTGTGCGCCCCGCGCGTGCTCGTCGCGCGGAGAGGCCAGCCGAAAACCGAGCGGCGCGAGCCACGCATCGAACAGGAGCACCGCGTACGACGTGAGAGCGCGCGCTTTGTCGTAAATGGCAGGCATCCCCGCCTCGGCGGTGAGACGCGCGCCCTCGAGAACGCCGTAGAGCGAAAGCACGGGCGGCGTGCCCGCGAGAAAGCGCTCGACGGCGTCGGCCGGCTGGTACGCCGGGCCCATGTCGAATTGATCGCGTTGCCCGAACCAGCCCCAGATCGGCTGGCGCAAGCTCGCCTGCAAGTCCGCGCGCACATGGAGAAACGCAGGCGCACCGGGGCCGGCGTTGAGATGCTTGTATGTACACCCAACGGCCAGATCGACACCGGCACCGGCGAGATCGACGGGCACGGCCCCCGCCGAATGGCAGAGATCCCAGAGAACGAGCGCCCCCGCCTCGTGCGCCGCGGCGGTGATGCCCTTCATGTCGGCGATGGCACCGGAGCGGTAGGCGACGTGCGAAAGCGACAGCAATGCCACGTCCGGCCCCAAAGCCTCTTTGACCCGCTCGAGTGTCACACCCTCGTCGATGTCGGTGCGAATCGACCGCACGTCGAGCCCGTGGTCCTGCGCGAGGCCTTCGAGGATGTATCGATCGGTGGGAAAATTGTCGTCGTCCGTGACGATCACCCGACGCTCGGGCCGCGCGTCCAAAGCGGCCGCGGCGAGCTTGTACAAATTGACACTGGTCGAGTCGGAGACGACGACCTCCCCGGGCGCTGCCCCCACGATGCCGGCCAGCAGATCCCCCGCCTCGCGTGCGAGCTCGATCCAATGATCCCACGCGGCCACGAGCTCGCCGGCCCATTCGTCCTCCATGGCGCGCCGGATGCGCGCGATGGCCGCCCGGGGCGGGCGCCCCAGCGAATTGCCATCGAGGTAGATGCAGGTGCTGCGACCGAAGTCGAACCGCTCGCGAAAGCGCGCGAGCGGATCGGCCTCGTCCCGGGCGAGGGCATCGTCGCGGCGGGCGCTCATCGTTCCCCCGCGGTGCGAACGAATTCGACGAGTGCGCGCGAAGCAAAGGCATCGCGTCGTCGCACGAAGACGGTGTGCGCGACGGCGTAGCGCTTTGGGATGGTGTGTGCCTTCACGCGATGACTCCCGGAGGTCTCGACGACGGATCTCGGCATCAGGGTGATGCCCAGATCGGCCGCGACGCAGCCGAGGATCCCATCGAGCGTGCCGAACTCCAGCCGGCGCGGCATGACGATGCCGCGATCGGCAAGGTAATGATCGAGGTTCTGCCGGTACGAGCAACCTGCCCGAAAGACGACCACGCCCTCGCACCGCAACGCCGCCCGCAAGTCCGTGCGGGAGGGGGCGCTCACCAGGACGAGCTCCTCCTCGAAGATGGTCTCCTCCGTCAGATCGGGATGGTGCCTGGGGCCGACCACGAATGCCCCCTCCAGCTTGTACGCGAGGACGTCCTCGACGAGCCCCGCCGACGAGCCCGTGTGCAAGGTGAGATCGACCTCCGGGTAGCGCTTGCGGTAGCGAATGAGGACCGGCGACATGCGCACCGCCGCTGTCGTTTCCAACGTGCCGATGACCAAGTTGCCCGTCGGCTTGCCATCGTCCAGGGCGCGGCGCGCCTCGGTCAATAGCTGGGCGGTGCGCACGGCGTAGGGAAGCAGCGTTTCGCCCGCACGGGTGAGCGAAACACCGCGCGCGTGCCGGAAGAACAACGGCTTTCCAAGGTTGTCCTCCAGCGCGAGGATGCGCGCGGTGACGTTCGATTGAACGGTCCCCAGCTCGCGCGCGGCCTTTCCGATGCCGCCATGGCGGGCAACGGCCTCGAAGACGTGCAGATCCGCGGAGTTCATGGGGTCATCATTCTGAACGATGACCTGCATCGAAACAAATCGTTTTTCACGATGACATGCGAACCCCACATTCCTTCGCGTGAATGACCGCGCTCCCTTCGTACGTCTCTGGTTGGCCACGTTCTTCGGATACGTGGCGCTCGGGGTCACCTTGCAGAGTCTCCCCGACTACCTGGTGAATCGCTTTGGCGCGGGGCCGCTGGGCGTGGGCACCGTCATCGGCGTCGCCTCCGTGGCCGCCGCGGTGACACGGCCTCTGGTGGGACGCGCGTCGGATCGCGGCCTCGCACGGCGCGTCGTGCTCATGGGCGGCGCCCTCGGGGTCATCGGCGGGCTCGGCCATCTGCTGGCCCCGAACCTGGGGGCACTCTTTCTGGCGCGATTGTGCCTCGGTGCAGGCGAAGGCAGCGTGTTCACCGGCTCCGTCGCGTGGATCCTGCAATTTGCGCCCGCGGACCGCCGAGGGCGCGTGGCCGGCTGGTACGGGCTCTCGATGTGGGCCGGCCTGGCGGTGGGCCCATTCGCCGCGCTGGTGTTGCACCGCGCCGGCGGATCGCCCGCGGTGTGGGGCGCCGTCACCGCCCTGCCCGTGCTCACGTTGGCGCTGGTGGCCACCACGACGGCGGCGCCGGGGCGCACGAGCGACCCTCGCGCAGGATGGCTCTTTCCACTCGGCGCGCGGGCGCCGGCCTTCGCCTTCGGCCTCGCGAGCTGCGGCTACGGGGCCATTGCGGCGCTGGTTCTCTTGCGCCTCGCCGACGCGGGGCTCGGCGGACAAGAGATTGCGCTGGCGCTGTTTGCCTTTTGCTTTCTCCTTTCACGCGCGCTGGGGAGCCCGCTGGTGGATCGCTTTGGCGGCCATCGCGTCGCCGTGGCCTTTGCCGCCCTGGAGGCGGTGGGCCTCGCGCTCGTGGGCGTCGGCCACACCTCCACGGTGGTGCTCACGGGTGTCGCGGCGGTGGCGGCGGGTGTGTCGTTGCTCTATCCATCGACCGTCGAGATCGTGGTGAATCGCACCCCGGCGGAGCAACACGGCGCCGCCCTCGGTGCGCTCACCGCATGCTGGGATCTCGGTGTCCTCGGGGGCAGCGTTGCGGGCGGATGGCTAGTGACCCTCGTCGGCTACCCAGGAGCCTTCGCCGCCACCAGCGGCCTCGCAGGCGCGGGCGCGATGCTCTTCGCCGTCTTGGGAGGACTTGGTGGACGATTGCGCACTACGTACACCGGATGAGTGTGACATTCTCCGGATCGATCACCGTCGAGGGATTCAAACCGAAGACTTCGATGAAGGCATGATCGAGGTGCGCGAGATCGTGAAAGCCGACTTCATGGGCAATCTCCGTGAGACGCCGCCCCTGCGACCAGAGCGAGCACGCACGCCACACGGCGGCCCAGCGCGCATAGTGGCTGATCGTGTGACCCGTCACGTCTTTGAAGAGATGCCGAAACCGCGAGGGCGACAGCCCCAACCGACGCGCGAGCTCCGTCACCGTCACCTCGTCGAAGGGCAGCTCGTCGATCAAGCGCAGGGCCTGCTCGATGCGCGGATCGTGATGCGGCTCCGGCGGCGTCTCGTCGACCAACCGCACCGCGGCATCGAACAAGCGATCCGCCTCCGCAGCCGGCAGCTTCCCGGGAAACGCCTCGCTCAACGCGGGGAGCAAGGGCGCGAAGCGCTCGAATTCCAGAACACGCACCGGCTCGGTCGTCACGACCGAATGCATCGGCAAGTCGAAGATCACCATATCGCTGTCCAACGCAATGACGCGCCGCCGCAAAACCTTGGGCGCGATCAACGCAGCGCGTACAAAACGCGGCGCGTCATCGTTCACCTCCAGCTGGAATGGCCCTTTGCAGGACAGCAGCAGCGTCGGCGTCAGGCGGCGATAGGGCGTTGCCGGCGCCAGAATGAACGTAGGTGCGAGTAGCAGGAAACGCCGTAATCCGTAATAAACGGTACATCGCAACGGCGTGCTCATTCGCGATTCAAAATAGTCGCTTTGCGCAATTAGAAAAGCCTCCTCATACAAGCCGTGTACGGACCGCTTTCATAAAGTGTCCCGTTAGGAGGTGCTCGGCATGGCAAACTGCCTTTCTCGTTTCGGTCGGCTCGGTGGATCCTTCGTTCTCGCACTCTGGCTCGGTGGCTGTACGGCGGGAGCGCAGTCGGAGGCCGACCAAGGGGCAGGCAGCCCCACGCAGGTGGACGCCCTCAAGGGCCCGGTTCCCATCGTCTCCCTTCAAGGTGTCGAATCGACGGCCGCCCCCAGCGCCCAGGCGAACGACTTCGACTGCAAGCCAAGCAGCGAGCACCCCGAGCCCGTCATCCTGGTGCACGGCCTCGGTTCGACGGCGGATGGCAATTGGTTTTACCATGGGCCCCGCATCGCCAGCGCGGGCTATTGCGTATTTGCATTGACGTACGGCACCGGCCTGCTCGGCCCCTGGGTGGGCGGCCTCGCCTCCATGGCCGACAGCGCCGCCGAGCTCGGAACCTTCGTCGACAAAGTCCTCGCCTCCACCGGCGCGTCCAAGGTCGACATCGTCGGGCACTCCGAGGGCACCACGGTTCCCGCGTACTACATGAAGTTCCTCGGCGGCGACGCCAAGGTGAAACACTTCGTCGGCTTCGGCGCCAACTACAAGGGCACCACGTTGCATGGCCTGTCGACGCTGATCGGATTGCTCACCAGCGTCGCCCCCGGCCTGGCCGATCTTTTCAGCCGCCACGCCTGCGCATCGTGCCTCGAATTCATGCCCGGCTCGCCGTTCGCGCAAAAGCTCAACGACGGCGGCGTCACCGTGGCGGGACCTTCGTACACGAACATCGTCTCGCGCGTGGACAACGTGGTTACGCCGTACACGAGCGGCGTCGTCGAGGGTGCCGGCGACAATGTGACGAACATCGTGCTCCAGGATGCCTGCCGCTTCGACACCGCCGGCCACCTGGGCATGGCCATCGATCCGAACATCACGCAATTGATCCTGCGGGGCCTCGATCCGGAGAACGCGGCCCCACTGCGTTGCCAGCCCTTCACGACGTTGGGAATTTAGCCGTCACGCACTCGCCGCCTCCAGCCGAATCGGGAGAGACTTGAGCGAGTTCATGAAATTGGATCGAATTCGCTTCGAGGGAGCCGCCGGCGACACGCTGGCGAAGCGGTCGAGGAAGAGGTCGAAGAAGATATTGGCCTCGAGGCGGGTCAGGGCGGCGCCGAAGCAGAGATGCGGGCCGTACCCGAAGGAGATATGCGGATTCGGTCTTCGGTGAATGTCGAACTCGTTCGGATTCGCGAAGACCGATTCGTCGCGATTGGCCGATGCCAGTGCCAACACGACCATATCGCCATGATGCATCTGCTGCCCGCGGAACTCGAAATCGCGGCTGGCCGTTCGCCGGAGATGGCAAATGGGCGCCACGTAACGAATCATCTCCTCGATGGCCCCGGGGAGAAGGGCCGGATCGGCGCGCAGCTGGCGATAGAGCTCGGGCCGTGACGCGAGGATCTCGATGCCCGAGGCGATCACGCTTCTCGTGGTCTCGTTGCCGGCAATGAGGAGGGGGACGAAGAACATTCCGAGCTCCTCGTCCGTGAGGCGCTCGCCGTCGACTTCCGATTGGGCCAGTAACGTCATGACATCGTCCTGCGGCCTTTGGCGCTTTTCTTGGGCGAGTTTCATGAAGTAGCCAATCAGCTCCATGACGCCCATCTGCACCGCTTCGAGGCTGCCGCCCATTTCGGGATCGTCCACGTGCATGAGGGCGTTGCTGATTTCGAACAATCGCCCGCGATCGGCATCGGGGACGCCGAGCACTTCGAGGATGACTTGCATGGGGAGCTCCGCCGCCAACTCGCCCACGGCGTCGCACACATCGCGGCCGGCCAATTCGTCGATCATCTTGGCGGTGAGGGCGCGAACGCGGGGCTTGAGCGGCTCGAGCGCTTTGATGGCAAAAGGACGCGTCACCAGCTTTCGGTGCCGCGTGTGATTCGGCGGGTCCATCACGTTGACCATTTGGCGAGCGACGCTGAGTTCGAACTCGCTGAGCGGGCGGGTGGCCGTCCCTCCGAGCGCCGACGAGAAATCGGTCGAGTTCACCAAGATCTCCTGGATGTCGGCGTGACGCGTGACGAGCCAGTAGTCATGCCCTCCGAATGGGGTGCGCAGCCACGTAACGGGCGCCTCCGCGCGCAGCGTGCGGTACGCCTCGTACGGGGCCCCCTCGGCAAGTACGTTCGGGTCGAGAAAATCCAAACTTGCGTTCATGAGCGATCTCTCCTGGGTCGGGACGCGCCGGCACGCCATGCGACGCCGCGCACAGTCCTTTACGCAAATCCAAATCCCATCCCTTTTCCACGATCACCCGGGAGCTTTCACCCGTTTCCGCCAATACAATCGATCTCGTGGCGCAATCTGCCCTTTCGCGTGCAATCGACATCGCCGGGCCTGCGGCGGGGTTGGCACCGCCGCGGCGCGGCTGGAGAAAACCCGCGGCTCAGAAGGTGGCCTTGATTCCGACTTGAATCCAACGCGGGGCGTTCGGCCGGGCGCCGAACGGGCGGCGGGAGACGATGGCGTGCTCGTCGAAGATGTTGCGAACGTTCGCGTAAATCGAAATATTCTCGAACAGGCGGAACGTCGCGCTGGCATCGAATACGAGCAGCGCGTCGGTGTGGAGCACGTTGTCCAATGCCGCGCGGCCGGCCTTCTCGCGCATTTTGGCGACGTAGTTCATCGAGATGGCGCCGGAGAAGCGCTTGGTGTCGACCCCCACCGATGCATTGAGTTGATGGCGCGGCACGTAGGGCATTTCGTCGTCGCGCGTGACGGCGCCGAAGATGGGATCTTCGGAACCGAAGGTGCGCAAAAATTCGGACCGCGTCAGCGTGTACGAAGCCCGCACCGGTAGCTTGATGTCCGAGACCACCGGGATCTCGTGCTCGGCAAAAGCTTCGAGCCCATAGATGCGCGCACGCCCGGCGTCGAATTGCCGATCGAGGTTCTGCTCGACGCAGCCGCTGGAGAGCGTGCAGACGTCGGTCAAGTTGGAATAATCGTTGTAAAAACCAATGAGCTCCGCGCGCGCCGCCCCTTTGACGAACCGCGCCCCGGCTTCGTAATTGACGCTCGACTCGGCGCGAACGTCGGACGGGCTCCCCGGCGGCGGCGGGCTGAATCCGCGGTGAACGCCGGCGAGCACGCCCAGCGGCGGGAGAATCGAATAGAACGCACCGGCACCGGGCAGGAGCACCTGGGTGAGGCCGCGTGTCGTTTGGTGGGTCGCGCGATCGATGAAGGTCCCGCGAATCGCCTCGACGCGCAGTCCCGGCGTGACGGTGAGCTGCTTCCAGGTGATGGCATCGGTAGCGTGGATCGCCAGCGCTTCCGACGACGCCTCGTTGAAGGCCGTCACCACCGTGGGCTGGGGAACCGGCACCAGGGTGCCCCCGCTCATGGCGAAGGCATCCTGACTGTGCCTCCGCTCCACCCGATCCTGGTGAAGGCGAACTCCATATTCGATTCTGTGCGAGACAGGCCCGGTTTTGGGATCGTACTTCACGCGCATCTCCACGCCCTGGGAGACGAAGTCGCGCTGGTTCGGGCCAATCAAGATGTTCTCGTTCGCGCTACCGCCATCGGCACCATTGAGCACGGCATCGTAGACGGCATTGCGTGGGTTCGTGGGATCGGTCAATACGTCGAAGAGATCGGCACCGCGAAAGCCGTTCACCTTGCGCCAGGTGCGCGCGAGGTCGTGGCGATAGACGGTGGTGGTGAGCGAAACGTCGCGCGAAGGCGTGAAGACGTGCGCGAGCGAGATCCCCGTTCGATGCCATTGCATGCGATCGAGCGAGCTTGCCGCATAACGACGGAATGGGTCTTTGCGGAAATCACGATCGCTCAATCCGAGGTACGTCTCGTTGGAGACCTCGTCGGAATAGGAGACCTTCAATCGAAGCTCGTTGCGAATGGCGGCGCTCGGATCGAGGACGTAATAGCCCTTGAACATCCACTCGTTGCGGGCGAATCCGGTGTCGGCGCCGTTCGGGAGGTCTTTGAAGCCGCTGTTTCGAAGGTGCACGCCTTCGAGCAGAAATCCCACCTTCTCGTTGCCGCTGCCGACGTATCCGTGCAGCTTCCCGTAACCGTATTCGCCGGCCGAAGCATCGATGGCCCCCGACGTCGTTTGCGGGATGGCCCGGGTGATGAAGTCGATCGCTCCACCCACCGTCTGCGGACCATAGCTGATGGCCGCCGGCCCTTTGATGACCCGCACCGCCACCATCCGTGCCATGAGCGGAAAGAAGTAGGCGGCCGAGGCCGAATACGGCGCGGGCGCAAATGGAATACCGTCTTCCATCAGCGCCACCTTCTTGCTTCGATCGGGATTGACGCCCCGTAGTCCGATGTTGGGCCGCAGCCCGAATCCGTCTTCTCCGCGCGAATACACGCCGGGAACCTGCGCGACGACGGCAGTGGGATCGTCGTAGCGAAACACCTCGAGGCGCTTTTCCTTGATGACGTGCGCCGATCCTGCGGTGCGCGCCACCCGCGTACCCGCCACGGAGACCTCTTGGGGCTGGGCCGGTTTTTCCGCAGGCGCATCTTGCGCGCGGGCCGCTCCGGGCGCGAGCAGGGAAACGACGAACGGGACGAGGAAACGAGGGGCGCGATGGAGCATGTCGCTAAATGGGCCGGATGTGCGGTGGGGATTCGGTCGGACCGGGGAGAATGAAGTCGCGCCGTCCGAGGCCATCCGGAATCGACGCGAGATCGACATCGGGATCAATCATGCGCCGCAGCCTGCGCCCGTTGAGCGAAACGAGGGCATCGACGCGCACCTCGACCGGGCCTTCGCCGCGCGCCTCGGCGTCCTGCCGCACGCGGTGGGCCAGCTGCAAGATGAGATCGGGCTGCCCGGCCATTTCGCGCTCCTGGAGCGGCGTCAACATCGCACGCGGGCTCACGTTCCACACGCGCCCCGTGTGCTTGTTGCGCACGATGAACGTGACGCTCCCATTCTTCTCGCGCACCATCACGCGCCACGAAAACCGCATCCCTTGCTCGTGCCAGCGCACGCCGTCCCCATAGGCCAAATGCCGCAAGGGCATCATGAGCTGAACGAAGCCATACAGCGCGGCAAGGCCGACGGCGGCTTTGCGACCGCGCGTCCACGATGCGCGCGTCCCTTCGGGCGTCGAGGCAACCGATGTTCCGGTCACGCGCCCCACCAGCCTCCGCGGCCAATCCGCCGGGAAATACACCAGCGCCGAAAGCACCATGATGACCGGAAACATCCCAATCGGGAAAAGGATCCGCGTCATCGCATGAAACACGATGACCAGGGCAAATGCCGCCAACCGCGTCCGCCGCCACGCGAGAAACCAAATGATGAACGTATCGAAGAGAAACCCGGCCCAGCTCATGGCGAGCGGCACCCCGGGCCAGGCAAACACCGGCCCAATCCAAGGCAACCCCGTCTTCGCCCCGAGCCAAATCCGCAGGGGTTGCGCGTGGAGCAACCAATCCGCGTTCGCCTTGGCGAGCCCGGCAAACGTGTACACGACACCGATCTGGAATCGAAGCAGATAGAGCCACGCCGCCGGCACCTCGGCGGGCGGAGACTTCCAAAGCCAGGCATCGACGGAGAACGCGCGGTGGGCCGGCGACACGGCGAGGAGCATCCCGAGCAGCGCGGCCAAATAGTAGTGATTCAAATAGGTCGCGACATCGAGCAATTGTAAATACGAAAATCCCAGGACGAAGAGAATCGCCGTCAACCGAAACGCCAGCCCCACGGCCACCGCGCCACCGAGCGCCGCGAGCACCCAGAACAGAGCGTGCATCGCGCCGGGTCCGAGCGGCTCCACCCAGCCAAAGCCCCAATATTTGAAGTGGAACGCGGGCGCGACGAAAAAGTCGTCAATCCAGCCATACGCGATGAAGCGCAGCATGCTGACGCACATGGTGACGCCGAACAAAAAGCGAAACGCTGCGAGAAATGCGATATCGACCGGCCGAAAGAGCCACGAGCCAAGTCCGTCGAAGATCGCGGTGCTTTTCATGGCTCAATCGTTGTCCCCCTCGCTGCCCTTGGGGAGCTCGAGGTTCAACACCGTGATGAACTCCGTTTTTAGCAAATCGGTGAGCGTCTTCACCGCACCGTAGAGGGCTTCCACTTTGGCGGGCGCGGATTCCAGCGCCTGCTCCAGCGACATCCCCGCCAACGCGTCCACGGCGGCTTGCGCCGTCGCCAGCGCCGCGATCATCCGATCGGAGAGATCCGAAGCGCCGACCGCGCGCAGCCAATCGTCGAAGCCGAGGCCTGCACCGTTCTCGCCGCATCCTTGAAACAGGCGACGAAACCCGATCAGGTTGGCCTTGATGTTCTCTTTGGAGATGCGCGCATAGGGCGATTCGACGGCCTCTGGGCAACGGCCCCGCGTGCAGTCGTTCAGGCCGAGGGGCTTTCCCAGCTTCTCGTCCTTCACTTCCATTTCCACGTAAAACAAGGCCGCGCTCAGCGCATTGAAAGCATCTTGATTCGTCCCAAACGTGGCACTTCCCGCGCCGGCGGCGACGAGCTCGTTGAGAAAATTTCCTCCGCCGGGGTCCCACGCGGCGAGCAGCGTGGCCACGTGCCCGCCGATGTTGTCGGCGATCGCCGCGGCATAGCGCGCTTTGCGGCGTCCGATTTCCTCGGGTCCCAGGCGATTCCACGAGCCGAGCGCGTTGATGGGTGAGCCGCCCGGACAGGCGTTGTCGGTGCCGCCGTAGAATGCGAGGAACTCGAAGCCGCCGAGCCCTCGCGTGCTGATCAACGTGGTCGCGAACTCCGGACGGGCGTACGTCTCGTCGACCAGTTGCTCCTCGATGGTGCATCGATGAAAGAGCGACCAACTGTAAATCTGGTCGCGCAAATTCTTGCCGCCCGGCTCCGAAGAGCGCGCGGCCGGCCCCACGCGAAACACCTCCGCTTGCTCCCATGCGGCCATGGCCGCGCGCCATGCGTCCCGTGCGGCGTCTCGACGGACATCGCTCGGATCGTCGCGCCATGCGGCCGCGGCATCGCGCAGCGCGCGTGCGGAGCCTTCGAAGTCGCGGTAGCGGCCGACGGCGCATTCGCCCGCGGCTTGGAGCAAGGCGCGCTTGTCGAAGTCGCCCGAGTCGGGGGTCGTTCCGGAGGGAGGCGGCTTGGCACCGCCCGATCCGGTGTAGACGTTTTCGTCCGGTGGTGCTTTGCGGCACCCGGCGTTCGCTCCGAGCACTGCAAGGCCCACCGACGCCACGCACGCGGCCACGGCCCACGCGACCCGCCGAAAAGAGGGCATGGCCATCTCCTCGTGGGTTAGGGAACGGGAACCAGGAGCAGGAAGGAGTCTTCGTTGCTGCCCGTCGGCACGGCACTGGAGTAGCCGACGATGGCGATCTTCTTCTTGTCCGGGGAAAGCGCAACACCCCAGAAGACGTCGCCGGTGCCGCCCAGATCGTAGAGCTTGCGGCCCTTCGGCGCGTAGTTCGTATCGGGCTGCCCATTCGCGGTGAAGACGGCGGTCAGAGCTTCGCCGACGTCTTTCGTCTGCTGGCCATTGCCAACGACGAAAAGGCGACTGTCCGGCAGCACGACCAGATTGCGCCCTTGGTCGACTTGGTTGTTCCCGTCGAGGGTAGCCTTGCCCCCGGTGCCGTACGTCCCATCGAGCTGCCCACTGGCGTTGACGCGCACGGAAACGATGTCGTTCGGATTGGTGCTGACCTCGCGCCCGTACCCCACGGTGACGAAGTTGGTGCCTTGTTGCACGACGGCATAGGCCTCGGTCACCGCGCCGAGCACCTTGCTGAAGACGCCATTGGTTCCGAAGCTCGGATCGAGGGCACCTGCGGGGGTGAGCTTGAAAATGGTCGGCACGACGGTCTTGCCATCGGTGTCGGGCTGATAGCCCGTCGCCACGATCGAGCCATTTTCGAGGAGGGTGACGGCGCGAGGACTGGCCGAGCGCCAGCCCGCATCGACGTCGCGGTCCGGATCGTAGGTGAAGACGCCCGAGCCACCTTGGCCGAAGGTGTCGTCCAGCTTTTTGCCCTGGGAATCCACCTTGATGACCGCAAAATCGCTATCGGTGCGGGCGGCGTTCGGATTCGCCGTCCGTTGCGAACCGGTGACAATCAGGCTGCCATTCGGCAGCGCGGCGAGCCCCCATTGCGAGTCCGCGGTGTAACCCGTGCTCGCCCCACCGTCCGGCAAAGTCGTGGGGAATTCGATGCCGTCTTTCAAGTTGAACGTTGCGACGCCGCCCGTGCCAAATGCATCATCCAGCGTTCCATCCATCTTGAATCGAACCAACGCGATATCGCGATCCCGCGGGTCCGCACCGGCGTCGGCGGCCAAATCGACCGTCGCTCCCACCACGATGCGATCTTCGGTCCCGCCATCCGCGACCGGCGCGCGCTGAATGGCGATTCCGCGCGCAAGCTCTCCGTTTTTGCCGACCACGATGTTCTTGCGCGCCACGCCATTGGCACCGGGACCACCAAACGACGTATCGGTTTCCCCACTTGGCAGAACCTTGATGACCGCCGTCTCGAAATCCGCATTCGCGCCGGTCGCCGTCGAGACGATGCCCACCGCGTAGAGATTTCCCGCGCTGTCGAAGGTGACGTTCAGCAACCGATCGGTGCCGTCCTTGGAGAGCGCCAACTTCTTCGGCTGTGGTCCCGGATCCGCATCGCCCTGCGCGTCGGTGCCGGCGTCCGTTCCGGTGTCTGGCTTTCCAGTGTCCGGCGGCCCGCTGTCCTGCTTCGGCGCAGCGGGATCGTCATCACCGCAACCTTGGACGAGTCCCACCGCGAACAGCGACGCCAGAACCGCCGCCACCGAACCGCGCGCCAACCACCGCCCCACCTTCGTCTCGCAATCCATGCGCATCGAAGTATCTCCCCCCGCAGGCACCCCACCCGAAGCGCAGCAGTGCCGCAAGCAAAAGTGAAAACCACTATCGCTATCGAGAAGGGAGTCTCACGGGAAGTACGACGCTGTCAAGTCAGGACGCGGAAGCACGCAATGCGTTTGCGCGCGTCTCGTCGACGTCCGGTGATAGCTCTGCGCGAAGGTTCGTGCGAACTTGCGTCGTGACCTCGTCGAGAGGGCGGCCCAGGGCCTCACAAAGCGCTTCCGCAAGTGCCGTACGCATGGGCGTCGCCGAAGGCCATCGATGGGTCGGTTCGAAGGCGAGCGCCCTATCGACGAATCGGACCATGGATGCCGGTAGATTCGGCGCCACCTCACGCAGTGACCGCGCGCTCTTGGTGGCGGCCGCGGCCAACTGTGCGCCAACGTTGTCGGCGGCGTGCACGAATTCTCCCGAGATCAAGGTAAAGATCGTCGCGCCTACCGCCCAGCAATCACTGTGCGGGCCGATGGACCTCCGATCGCCCAAGGCTTGTTCCGGCGGCATGAACGCGGGGGTACCGAACATCTGCCCCGTCACCGTGACGCTTCCCTCCCCATCCACACGCCGTGCAATTCCGAAGTCCAGGACGCGCGCATCTCCATCGAGCGTGACGAATACGTTCTCGGGCTTGATGTCGCGGTGGACGATTCCCTTCTCGTGGGCCGCCGAGAGCACGTCGAGCACGTCCAACAGAAGCACGCCCACCTCGGCCATGGACAGATGCTTGTCTGCGCGCTCCCAGCGCCTGCGGAGGGTTTCTCCTTCGAGCAGCGGCATGATCAGAAATGGGCAGCCGTCCTCGTCCACGTCGTGGGCGAGAATGGGGACGGCGCCAGGATGTCCCACCTGATTGGCAATCAAGGCTTCACGTGCGAAGAGCGCAAGGAGCGCGGGATCGTCCAGGAAACGCTCCAGCATGACTTTCATGGCCACCGGATGACCGTCCTCGGCGCGGGCCGCATAGACGGCGGCCATTCCTCCAACGCCGAGAACTCGCTCGATTCGGTACAACTGGATGACGCTTCCCAGGCGCGCCAGCACCCGCTCCGGGGAGTGAGAAGCCTGCAGCCCTGCTCGTTGGCGCCGCCATCGAGAGGATTGCTCCCGAATCTTGGAGGACCACGCACTGGCCCCCATGCGTGCTGCGATTTCGCGCGCGATATCGAAATATCGCTCGGCGTCGTCGTGACGGTCGAGCATCGCGGCGAGGAGGCCGAGGGTGTACGATACCGGCCCTGCGCAATAGACGAAGCGGGCGGATACCGCAACGCACCCCTCGTAGGGTTTCAACTCTTCGAAAAGCGATGCGGCGTAATCGCGGGCCCCCGTCGCATGGACCATCTCGGCCAGGAGCATGAGGCTGACGGCACCTACCGGTCCTGCAACCCGCGGCCGTTCGCCCGTCACGAGAAACCGGTCCAAACCCACCCGAGCTTCCGTTTCGGAGCCCAGCGCAATCTGGAGACGGGTCAAAATGCAGTTTATGTAATCGGGAATCAACGGCTGGCGGGCAAGGTACGCTGCCAGCGATTGGACGGACGCCTCCGCAGCCGCACGCTGCCCACGGTCGAGCGCCAGGTGGGCCAGATGGTGCTCACAGATGACGCCCGCCCCCGGCAGTTTGGCACGGGCCCCCAGGTCGGCCGCTTCTTCGAGGCGGGCCTGGGCTTCGTCGAATCGTCCTGACATCCGCGCCAAGCACGCCACCAGGCAGCGGTGATGGAATTGCCAAAGGGGCACTCGGCGCTTGTCGGCCATGACCCCGTAACTGCCAATGACCAGCTCCGCCCCATTCCGATCGCCACCTTCGAGCATGGCCATGGCACGCGAAAACTGAGACTCCATGACCAACTCTTCGTCCCCCATGCGGCTGGCGAGATGAAAGACTTCGTTGGCCGTGGTCAGCCTATCCTCCGTGGTATCGAGCGGGCGCGCAGACAGCGCCTCGATCAACGTAACAGGATCGTCCACGCGCCGAGCTACCTCAATCGCGCGAGAGGCAAGATCGGCCCGATGGGAGATGGAGGCGGGGTCGAGGTAGAGCATCTTGGCAAGCCGCGCGAGAACTTGGGCTCGGATCGGGCTATCCGATTCACCGAGCCCGAGGAGGGCCTGCTCGAGCTCGCGCACGAGCTCCCGATCGAAGACCCAGAGCTGCGCCCGGGCACAGCAGCCAAGGGCGGCAAGGGCAAACGCCTCGGCGTCTCGTGTGAGCCGCGCGATCTCGAGTGCCTTGGCATAGGTCGTCGAGGCCAATTGCCCGTCACCCGAACGCCACTGCGCATGGCCAAGCTGCAAGAGCAACCGGCAGCGCATGTCGAGCCGCCGCGCCTCGTCGCCTCCGAGGGCGCCCTCGAGGTTCAGGGCATTTTGGAAATGTTGCGCCGCATCCTCGTAGGCCAGCGAATGCAGGGCATGCTCACCGGCCATCGTGGCGTAGGCCATGGCTCGGTCCACGGAGCCGCCCAGTGCGAAGTGATGGGAGAGGCGCGCGGCGGACGCTCCGTCCGTACCAGGTCCACACACAACGAGGGCGTCCGCGGCCCGGCGGTGCAAACGTGCCACTTCGGCGCGCGGGAGCTGTTCATAGAGCGTGTCGCGAACCAAAGCATGGATGAACGCCATGCGGCCGCCATCGTCTTTCTCCGCGATGATCCGACCGCGCACCGCCTCGTGCAGCGCTTCCCGCGTCGCTTGGATCGAGCAGCCGGCCATCTGGGCGAGCGTGGGCAGCTCGAACGCGTTGCCGAGGACCGCGGCTTGCTGAAGGAGCGTGACGGTGGCGGCGGGCAGTCGCGCAAGGCGACTCGTCACTACATGGCTCACACCGGAGGGCACGGCATCCGCGGCCGCAAAGCGTCGTTCGGCGAGGCCCGCGCGGGCCACTTCGCCGGCGAACAAGGGATTTCCGCCACTGCGCTCGTGAACCTCGGCGACGAGCGCCGCGTCGGGGACGCGCCCCGTCACCGCGTGCATCAGTGCGCCGATTTCGTCGGCCGGCATCCCTTCGAGATCGATCCGCCGTCCCAGCCTCGTCAGCGACGGAAGGTGGCGCCTCAGTGCGGGGCTCTGTTCGGTGGGGATATCGCGGTACGTGCACGCCACGAGGACGCGGAAATCGCGCAGCTGGCGCCCGACGAATTCGAGGTACCGCAGCGTCCCCTCGTCCGCCCAATGCAGATCGTCGACGACGAGGAGGATCGGACGCTCGCGCGCGATGTCCGCCAAAAGGCGCGTGAACGTGTCGAACAGCCGAAACCGGGCCTGTTCCCCGCTGGAAGCCGTAGGCGGCATCGCCCGGCTCCCCTCCGGCAGCAGGGGCCCGAGCCATGGCGCATCCTCACCTACCGAATGCTCTACGCGCGCCCAGCCAACGTCGGCGATGATTCGGCGGAGCATCTGCACGAGCGGCCAATACGGTGGCTGCCCGTCGGCCTCCCAGCACGCGCCCCAGAGAATGCGCACATCCTCGGCCGATGCGGCCGTGGCCAGTCGCTCGAGCAGCGCCGTCTTGCCAATCCCCGGCTCCCCCGCCACCAGCGCGAGCCCACCGATCCCTTCGGCGACCCGATCGAGCAGCGTTACAAGCTCCGCGACGACGACCGCCCGGCCAATGAAAGCGACACCTTCGCGCATGAGCGTCTACGCATCTTACTCCAACGCACCACGAAACCAGCCCCGATCGATGCTCCGTGAGCGTGGCTTACCAACTACCACTGGCCCCCGAACCGGAAGAAGTCCCGCCGCTATCGTTGCTACTGCTACTCGAGAAGCTCGACCACGGGTCCGATGAGGAGCTAGAAGACTCGCGTCGTTCGACGCGTGGAATCGAGCGCGTGTACGAGTGGCTGTGGCCGCAATGCTCGCAATGCTCGTCGATTTGAGCCGTCCCCTCGGAGTACTCCGTGGGCGAGACCAGCGTGGTGGTGCTGGAGACACTCGTTTTCGCGGAGCAACGCCGACAATTCGAATACTTCGTAAAGAATGCGCCATAACGAAACTTCAGCGCCATGCCGCATGGGCAGAGCCATACGTCGTAATCGACGCTTCCAATCTGTTCCTCGGTTCGTTCGGCCGGGGAGAGGTGCGCGTCGTCCTGCACCTCGCCGAGACGGAGCATCGTTTGCCCGCAGGTGGTGCACCGGCGCGGGCGCCTGCGCAGGTACACACGCCCGGCAAAGGCCAAAGCGATGGCGAAGATGCCTCCGCCGGCCGCGAGGGGAACGGCGTTGCTTTCGACGAAGTTTCCCGCGCGTGCAACGAGGCTCGTGGCGTGCAAGATTCGACCTGCACAGCCACGTGCCCCAAACACGAGAGCATCGCCGAGTTTTCCGCTCCGGAAGCGAGGGACCATCTCGTCCTGCATGATCTCTTCGCTCGCGTGTACGTATTCCGGCGATTCGAGTCCCTTGCCCAGGACGATTTCGGCCTTTCGATCTTGTAGGGCCGCGAGGATGAGAATCCCATCGTTGCGTGTGGAGTCGCCAATTCGCCATTTGTTGAAGAGGCGTGTGGCATATTCGCGAGGCTTTTCCCCTTCCACGTTGTCGATGATGACGACCACCAGCTCGCCACGTCCCGACCGGCGCACCTCCTCGGTAAGGGTGGCGAGCTTGGCGCGCGAGGCGCCGTCAATCACCGCCGTGGTGTCGAGCACGAGGCTGGCAGGGCGCGGATCGCCGAGTCGATCGAGAGGAATGGCGCCCGCTGGCGATGCAAAAAAGACGACGCCGAGCATCGCCAAGGCGCATGCGACCCTCGCGAGCGTCGCACGCCGTTGAGGTGTATTCGCCCATGTCGTGATCCTGCACGGCCGCATGCAAGTTACTTCGGCGCGGGCCGCGCTCGGGTTGTGCGAAAAATGTCGACGCGGCCTTATTCAGGCCTTCGCACATCCATCTTCATCGCACGCAGCACGGTTTGGCGGCATCGGCGCTCCCTCGACGACGACGCGGCGCACACCGCTCCTTTCGCTCAAGAGCTGCCCAATGGCCGCTCCGAGACGTAGGTCATCGTGAACGCCGAAGGTCTGCTGTCGAAGCCGCCCTTCGGCATCGATGAGCACCGTCGTGGGCGTGCCTTGCATGGCATAGGCCTTCATCGTTCGAGGGAGCGGGCCACCCGCCGGATCGGGCGCGTCGATACCAATCGGAAAACGTATTTGGTATTCGTGGAGGAATGCTCGCAGCGACTCCACGCGCATGGCCTCGTGATGCTCGAAGACGGTGTGCAGTCCTACGACGACGAGGGGCTCGCGCGAAAAATGCTCGGCGACGCGCTGGGCCTGGGGAATGCCGCGTGTGACGCATCCGGGGCAGAGCATCTGGAAGGCGTGAAGCAATACGACGCGACCTCGAAGGCGCTCGATCGTGAGGGGCTCGGGGGTATTCAGCCACTCGGTCGTCGTCCACTCGGGGGCGAGGCGGGGTGTCGGCATCAGAAGTCTCCATCCTTCACGTAGGGGTGACTCCACAAGGTGATCTGCAGCAAGCAGGATTTGACCCACGCCGCATACATCTTCTCGACCTCTTCGGCGGCGTGCCCTTTCTTCGCCAGGAACGGTCGAAGGGTGAACGTCACCGGAAAGAGGAGCGCAAAGAGGTTGCGAAACGGCACGATGTCGGTGGACGGGGCGCCATCCGTCGCGTTCTTCTTGGCGCGGTGGTGGCGGAGCCCGATTTCGTGCTGGTAGTCGAGCCACATCTGGTCGTACTCGGCACGTGCGGTGTCGAGGATCCATTGCCCGAAACGCTTGCGCACGGCACCAAGGTAATCGCCGAGCGGCTTGCCATCCGATTTGCCCGTGAACGACGCGAGGAGATGCGGCTGGCTTCCGACGAAGCCGTACCAAACGTCGAGGATCGCTTCGACTTCGTCCTTCACGATGTCGTGCGACATGCGGAGGTACTTCACGTCCTCGTCGCCGAAGAGGGAACTTGCCTTCATCTCCTCGAAGGCGGCGAGCGTCACGGGCGACGTCGCAACCGCCGAGGAGCCATGGGTGTAACCGGGTGCGGTGTTCATGAGGGTCGTCTCTTTCTCGGAGCAAAGCTCCGCTCTTGCCGTCGGTCCGTGTGACCGCGGAAAACTCGATATGGGGTGTTCGCGGAGGTCGCTCAGCCGGGTCGCATGAACTGGTCCCAGATCTCGCGTCGCGCCCTCTCGGCGGCGAGCCCGTGCTCGGGGCAATCGAGGCGCAGTTGCTCGTTCGCCAACGGCGCGTCCACGAAGGCGCAGTGATGCGGCGATGCCCCCGTGCGGACGTTCGGGCGAAAATACGTGCATGTTACACACATACCGCCCACGGGGACGAGCCCTTGCTCTTGCAAGGTGCGGATCATCTTCATGACGCCGGAAAAGAACGCGCGCTGTTCCTCGGGCGCCAGGTCATTCACCGACGCGGCCAAAAACTCCGGCCAGGAGCGCGCACGGGCCCCCAACATGGCCCCCTTCTTGGTCGGGGTGAGCAGGCTGGCGCGTGGATGACGAGGATCCTTCGATTTCGTGACCAGCGTCTTTTCGACGAGCACGCGCACCGAATCGCTGATGGTCGGGAGTGTAATCCCAAGGCGCTCGCTCAGCTCCGAGCCGGTGAGCGGGCCATGCGCGACGAGCGCCGCGAGAATCTGCCCTTGGGTGGCCGATAGCCCTTCTTGATTCGCCTGCAGCCAAGCTTGCTGCTTCATCGCGAGCCCGATTTTGTGCAGACCAGTGGCAATGCGCGCGGGCAGCGGCTCGGTATGTTCCTCGAAATACGGCAGGCGCTTCCCAGTCATGCCATGGATGTAACTTAGGACTCCTAAGTTGTCAAGGAGGTCAGGGAGATTGGCGTGAGCGCCTCGATTTTGGCGCGATTCGCTTTTGGAATAATTCGATGTGTCGCGTGCGACGATAAATACAATTTTATATATAGCAACTTGCACGCAGACCACTTGCTCTGAGACGATGGCGATACTATGTGCAATCACGTTGGGGGGGGAAGGAGCATTGTCATGAAATCGAATCAAGAGATCGTCGAGACCGAGAAGCCGGAGACCGTCGAAACGGGGAGCCAGCCCTCTATCGTCAAGCCGTTGTTCCGCCGTTATCAAATCAAGATCAAGGCGGGCATCCACTCGGGCGCGGTGCCCACGGGCGGGCCCATCGGCCAGTAACTGAGGAAAGGACGCGGCCATGACGGCCTTCGATCCGAATCTTCGTACCCCCGTCGGTGGTCGTGGCTATGTCCTGCTTTGTGTTCGCGGGGAGGCCACGGAAATTCCAGCGGTCGTCGCAGCATTGCGCGATCGCTGGAACGTGGATGCGTTGTTGCTCGATCCGACTCGGTTTCCAAATGAGGAGTTCCTTTCGATCGAGTACGACCGCGAGGGGGCATCGCGCACGAATTGGGCGCGCGGCCCCCTCGAGAGCGAGCCCATCTTGTCCGTTTGGCAAGGCATCTTCGTGGGCGCGGGACTGCCCGCGATGGAGCCCGGCGTGCGCGAGACGTGCGTGGCAGCCTCGGAGATCGCGATCGTCGGCTTCCTGGAAAACTTGCAGGTCTTCCAGCTCGATCCCTTTTGGAAGAAGAGCCGTGCCGACAACAAGCCGCATCAACTCGGGGTGGCGCAAAGGCTCGGCCTCGACGTGCCCAAGACGCTCATCACCAACGATGCCGCGGCCGTTCGCGCATTCGCGAAACAGTGCGGGTCGATGGTCACCAAGGCACTGCTCCAGGAAGTCCCCACGGGCCCGGTGGACGACGCCGAGCGCTCCGTGTTCTTCACCACCGAGATGACCGCCGATGCTCTGGAAAACCTCGACGGACTCGAGCTTTGTCCGATGATCTTCCAGGAACGAATCGAGAATCGATTCGACGTGCGTGTCACCATCGTTGGAAATCGCATTTTCAGCGTCGCCGCGGAGGCTGGCGCGCGGGGCGGCAACAATCTGGATTGGCGTCGCCAGGCCTATACGCTCGACAGGATCCCGAGGTGGTCCGCGTACGAGCTGCCCGACGGGATCGGTGCGAAGCTGCTGAAGATGCTCGACCGCTTCGGGTTGAACTACGGGGCCGTGGATCTCATCGTGACCCAAGAGGGCCGCCACGTCTTCCTCGAGCTCAACCCCTCGGCGTCATTCGCATTTTTAGGTCCAAGCCACACGGAAACCATTGCCGGAGCGATCGCCGACGTCCTGGTGGACCCGAGCGCACGCCGTGTTCCGGACGAAAACGCATGATGGATGACCCGAATTCACCGTTGATGATGAACCCGTTCGTGGACATCCACGTTCATCCCCAGCCAAAGGCGCATCCGATCGACGTGGATCGCATCCAAACGATCTGCGTCAAGAACCCCGTGCGAGGACGCGGGCTGGTGGTTCGCGATCTCACACGCGCAACCGACCCGGCACTGTTCCAATTTTTTTCGATCTTGGTGGAACGCGGCGGCGAAATCGATCTCGATTCCCATTCCCCCGTGGTGGCGGCACTCGTGGATATCGGGTTTCTGGTGCGCGACGAAGAGATCGTCGACTGGCCACGCTTCGAGGTGCCACTCGACGACGTACCCGCCAAATTGGCGCGTGACGATGCGTGGGTGGTCGCGGATACGTTCCTCTTCCAACCCGAGTTCGGCCTGCATCCCCACGTGCGCTGGCCCGCCGATTACGACGAACAGGAAGGCCGATTGCACGGCTTCGCGTCAGGCCCTGCATTCTGGGTCGGCGTTCCGAGCGCCTTGGTCTCCCCTTTTTGGGTCGATCCCGCGGCCGCGGCCATCTTGGCCGAGCTCGTACCTGGTCGGGCACCGCCGCCGCTTCCGCCCTTGCTCGCCCGTAGCCTGGCGTCGGCGGGCGCACTCGTTTCGCGCGATCGGAGCCCGGCGGATCCGCTCGAGTCCTTCGCCCAGCATCGCGCGGCCTTCGCCTCCGAGCGGCACACCATCGTGCGCGATCTCCTTTCCGCGCCCGAGCTGCGCGCGCTTCGCCGCTATTACGCCGCGGTGCTCCAGGCCGGGTTGCTCGCGCGCGGCGATCGGCAAAACGCGTCACGGTTCTCGAGCTACAATGACACCATCGCTCGGTTCGTGCATGCGCGCCTCACCGGCATCATGTCGGCCGTGGTTGGACAGCCGGTCCAACCAAGTTTTTCGTACTTCTTCTCGTACGTCGACGGCGCCGAGCTGTTACCGCACAAAGATCGCCCGCAGGCGGAACTCAGTATTTCGCTGCAGCTCGATTACCATCCCGAGCCCGCCGCGGAAACCGGCTGGCCACTGAGCTTTTCGTTCGACCGAGCCGGCGGCCAGCCCCCCGCACACGCCGATCTGCGCATCGGAGACGCGGTCTTCTACCACGGCCGCGAACTGACACATTACCGACGCGCACTGCCTGCCGGTCATCAATCGAGCCACATCGTACTGGAATACGTGCCGCTCGGATTCCACGGCCTGCTCGTCTAACCTGGCTCCTACTGCACCGCGTCGGTGGCGATCCCGATGGTCTGGGCTCCGGCCATCTTCGCCGAGTCCACGGCCCATACGAGGCGCCCGTAGTTCACCTTCTCTTCGGCAACGAAGAAGACGACCCGCTCGCTCTCTTGCCGCGGGTCCAGTCGCTTCTTCAACTCCGCGATGTAGTCGTTCTCCTCGACTTCGCGCACGTTGATGTCGAGCTTTCCGCTGCCTTTCACGTGAACGACGATTTGATCGGGTGGCGGTACCTGGTCCGGCGGGTCCGTCTGAACGCTGGGGACACGCACCAAGATGTCCTTCTCGAGCAGCGGTGTGACCACCATGAAAATGATCAAGAGCACGAGTACGATATCGACCAGCGGCGTAATATTGATATCGCTGTTCGCTCGAACCGGCTCGTTGATCTGGATCGGCCCGTGTTTCATGGCGCCACCCCTTTCCCCTTGCAATAGCGTCGTTAGAATCGGCTCTTGCTGGGATAACGTCGGCAATGGGCCTCCGCAACGTAAATTTCGTAACGCGTGCGGCGGGTGGCCCTCGTCAATTCTCGCTCATGTCGTGCTTCGCGCGGCGAACGTCTGGCGCGCGAGGCGCGTGGTGAATCGGATTTGATCGCCGCGGTAATAGAGCTTTTCGTAGTCGACGGGACGATGTCCTCGGCTGTAGACGATGCGCTCGATGAGAAAGATGGCGCTCTTTGGTTTGATCCCGAGAGCCTTCGCGACGTCCGGCTCTGCGACCACGGCTTCGAGCATGTACTCGGCTTCGACGAGAGGTGTTCCGTATTTTTGCTCGAGCAACGCGAAAATGGGCTCTTTCTCAAGGTCGTTCGACAGCACCTTCTTGCCGACGGCATGAGGGAGGTAAGTTTCATCGAGCGAGACCGGAATGCCATCGGCGAGGCGCACCCGACGGATCCGCACCACGCGCGCGCCCTCCGCCAAGTCTAGATATTTGGCGACGCGTTTGCTCGCAGTGACGACCTCTTTTTGTAGGACGCGCGCGGAAGGTCGACGGCCTTGGGCCTGCATATCCTCGACGAAGCCCGTGAGGTGCGTAAGCTCCTGCGTGATCTTCGACTTTGCGACGAAGGTCCCCTTGCCGCGCCGAATTTCGACCTGACCTCGATTCGCGAGATTTTGAATCGCTTGCCGAACCGTGGTGCGACTCACGTTGAACTGCGCGATGAGACTGTCTTCCGGCGGAAGCTGGCTTCCTTGCGGCAACGTACCGTTCGCCATGCTCGTTGCAAGGGCGTCTTCGATCTGTGCGTAGAGCGGGGCGCGGTTCGGTGGCTTGTCTCTCACGAACACATCATGACGTCATGATGTCTCCGGGTCAAATCGGCGCTCATTTCACGAAGACCGAGACATCATGACGTCATGATGTCTCGACCATGAAACCGACGGCCCGCGGCCGCGTACTGGCGTCCATGACTCCCAAATTCGTCGATCGCTATCTCCGAGTCGTAGCGCCGCGCTCGCCGCTTTGGTACGCGCTCCCACTGCGCCTGATCGTCGGCTACGGCTTCATGGCGCATGGCTATGCAAAGTTGACGCGCGGCCCGGAGATGTTCGCGCAACTCTTGGCCGCGATGGGGACTCCCGCGCCCACGGTGTTGGCATGGGCCACGGTTGCCGTGGAGCTTCTTGGAGGGCTTGCAGTGCTCGTCGGGTACGCCATCCCCCTTGCGAGCCTACCGATGGCCGTGGTCATGCTCGTCGCCATCTTCACCGTGCATCTGCCTTACGGCTTTAGCGCGATCAAGCTCCAATCCGTCACGGCGGCGGGCGCGCACTTCGGCGAGCCGGGATACGAGACGAATTTGCTCTATTTAGCCGCCCTCGCCGCGCTGGTGCTCGGCGGCGAGGGGCCGCTGTCCATCACGGGCTGGTTGCGACGACGCCTCGCGGACCGGCGGTAGGTGTGTCGAGTTTGTCGATAAAGCGGACCCATAGGAAGACGGCGACGGCGGCTTGCATGCACGATGTGGCCAAGGCGAGGCCTTCGAGACCGATGGCCCGGAGCAGCAAGACGTTGAACACCACGTTGCTAATCGCATTGAAGATACCAGCGCGAAGGAACACGGCCCTGTTCTGCGCGGCCATGTGCGCGCGCGCAAGAACGAGCAGGGCGCCGAAGGGCGCGAGCCCGATGAGATGGTACGGGAGAATGGCCGCAATCCGCGCCGCGCCTTCTTCGTCCATCGCGCCACGGAGGAACACGAACCGAACCAGCGGCTCACGCACGGCGTACAGCAGCACGCTGGCTGCGGCCAGGAGACTGCATACGACGATGAGCGTGCGGATCACGGTGCGTCGTGCGTGCAGGTGCTCGCCTTTCGCAAATTGATCCGAAAGGCGCGCGAGAAGAACCGGCAAGAGAGCCGCTTGCAGGAGCGACGTGGGGACGCTGGAGAGATCGCCCGAGTAGCGAAGCATCGTCCCAGCCCCTGCGATGGTCGTGAGTGCGGCCATGAGCTGGTCGACGACGGGATTGATGCGCGTAATCGCGCCGCCGCCAACGGCGGCCACCATGAGCTGCGCAATGGCCAGGAGTGCGGGCGTGCGCGACAAATTGAGGACGAGTTTCACCTTTGCGACGCGCAGTGCAAACCACGCAAGGACGGCGAGACTCACCAGCTCGCCCGCCAAGGAGGCAATGGGCACGAGTCCAATGCCGACGAGCGCATGGCCCCGCAGGAGCACGGCGATCGCGACCATCATCCCGAGTCCGCTTGCCACGGGTTGAATCACGAAATGATGTTCCGTCGCAAGCAACGTCGCGAAGAACGTCCGCACGGAGAGCACGACGAGATAAAGCACGAACGGCAAGATCATCGCGTTGGCGAGCACGCGATCGGCCCCCTCGTACTTCAGAGTGAAGAAGACGAACGCGGCCGCGGCCACGAACGCCGAGAGGACGCCACCCAGCACGCACGTATGCGCAAGCACCGAGCCCAGGAGGCGTGGGACCTCCTTTGGCCGCCGCAGCCGCTCCTCCGCAAGAATGGGGACGAGCGCCGAATCCTGATGCGCCGAAAAGACGAGCGAGCCGACGAAGGAAAACGCCGCCCACGCGAGGTAGTAGACGTCCGTCCCATGGTTCCGGCCGAACCAAAACGCGAGCAGCAGAGGCCACAGCGCCTCGCCCGCGCGAAAGATGATCTGGAACGGCAAGACGAGGAGAACGGTCTGCGCGAGCGAGCGGTGGCCCCTCACGTCGACGTTTCCCTTCGCCCACCATGTGCCCCAACAGGGCAGCAAAAGGCGCGCATGCCCAATTCTTTGCGCGGACAATCCACGAGAGGCCAACGTGGGTTCGCGAACCGTTCAGAGTTTACGACGAACCGGGTCTCGTGAGGGACGAGGGGTTAGCGAGCGCCAAGCACGAGCCGTCACAGTGACATGTATACATATGTCGCAAGAGCGGCCCGAAGGTGCCTCCGATCCATCGCAATCTGCGCCCATGAGGTCGGCTTTCCCCCACAAAGCGCCGCGACCGGCCCCGCCCCCTCCCGTCCTCTTCAGCGCCCGGGGCGGCCCCCTGACGACGTGACGCCAATCGCGTGCGACAAGCCGCTCAAAGGAGTAGCCGTTTCTAATGAAAGCCTAGCAAGCGATTGAGCTGCGCACGACGCGTGAGTGTTCGAGGCCTACGTCCGCAATCGAGTGAGGTGATCTTTGCTTGCCGACATGACAGCTCCTCTGCGTACGCGCCCACGGCGCGCTAAGTCATATGTGGCTTCGCAAGAGTTCAGGAGCGGCCACGGGGGGAAATCGGCGCAACAACTCACGGGCGCACTCACAACAAGCCGCGCGACTGCGAGCGCCCGCCGCATGCTCGAGTCTACGGACTTCGTCCTCGTCTCGCGTCTTGCTAGGCAGGCCGCACTCACCGGCGCACGAGTCGCAGAACCAAAACGAGAAGGTAACGAGGTTCGGATCTTCCTCATCGTACCAAGTGAAGTCGAAGCGGCGGTAATGAGGCGGGAAAGCGTCCGATTCGACCCCGGCAATCACGTGAAGGCAACCAAGGAACAGTCCCTGGTCTCCATGTTTGGGGCAACGCGTTAGTCCCATGGTCTGCCAAGACTATCGTCGGGGCATGCCCCTCGTCACCTCGAACCCGGTGAATTCTCGCTGATCTTCGCCGCATCACCGACGCGACTCAAGTGCCGCGGTCTTTGCAAACCGTGACGACGTGCGCCTGAATCTTGCCGTCGACCGCTCCCGTGCCGAATCGTTTCGCGATGGCCGCCGCGACGATGTCGGTCGCTTCCGCGAGCCGCGTCGGATTGCGCGCCTCGATTTCATTCCGCAGCGGCGTTCCCTGACAGTAGGCGATCGCGGGGATGGATGGAGACTCCGCGCGGCTGCGTGCTGCGATCGTCTCGATCTGCACGGCTTCCACGAAGCCGCCGGCCCTGAGGTCGCGCTCGATGAGCGCACGGTCATGGTAGCCATGAGGGGTGCGCGCAAGAAAGCGCGGCGGGTCGTCGGGAAAGATGGACTCGAGCGCGGTCGTGACGACTTCGCAAAACTCGTTCTCCTCGATGCGATCCCATACGCTGAATGCGAAGAGTCCACCCGGGCGGAGGACCCGGCGAGCCTCGGCGTAGGCGTGCGCCCTGTCGGGGAAGAACATCGCACCAAACTGGCACACGACGGCGTCGAACGCTCCGTCTCCAAAAGGGAGTTGCATCGCATCCGCTTGGCGCCACTCGACGTTTGGCTTCGCGCCCACCGCGCGAGCATGATCGAGCATGGCCTGATTCAAGTCCGTGGCGACGATGGCGGTATTCTCGTCCAACGCGTGGGCCAAGGCCCGGGTCAAAACGCCGGTACCCGCGGCCACCTCGAGCAGCCGTTTGGGCGCCCGCGGCTTCAGTCGGGTCGCCAAATCATTCGCGTAGGGTTGGAAGATGAGCGGAACCAGGTGGCTCTCGTAGAGAGCGGGAATCGACCCAGAGAAAGCTTTGTCGGTGTCGGACATGGGTTGCGACCTTCTCGCCGACGAAAGCCGTACCTTCGATTCCCAGCGCCATCAAGCTCCACCGTGCCACGGCCCTCCGCGCTACGGGTTGCACGTGGCCCGAATTTCCGCGAGGGACCCGGTCAGTTTGCCAAGTTTGGCGCTGTAATGAACGGAGCTCGTGCGCACATCCACCGTGGAACCGTCCCCGCTCCCGACGCACCAGAGTGGAACGTTGGCCGGTGCCTCCCCCGTCGCAACGTCGAAATCCAACGGCCCGGACGCTCCGTCGTAATCGAACGTTTCTCCCGCGAGAAGGCGTTCCAACGCTGCGCTGATATTGCCCGGCCCCGCTGGAATCATGCTCCCGGAGATTTGTTTCGCAAACCCACGCGCAAGGCCCCGGCCGGTGAGCGGTTCGGCGCCGAGAGCAACGGTGGAATAGGCCAAGTTGTACAGGGCGTCGTATGCATTCGCCGCAAAAGAGTCGTCAGGTAACGTGCCATCATGGATTCTGGCGAGGTATGCCGAAACGAACGCGGCGAACGTGTCCCCAGCCCCTCCGACTTTGGTCCCCAGAATCCTCTTTTGCGAATCCCGGCTCAATCCCGCCAAACCGGACGATATCGTCGCCTTTTCATTTTCATCGGCCAGCAGATAGAGCGGACGATAGGCGAGAGAGGACGGCCACCCTTTTTCCACCTCCGTGATGATACGTTGGACTTCGCCGGGCATTGCGAGCACGAAAGCAACGTGCGGCTTGAAGGACAATAGACCTGCAATCGTGGCCGATATGTCTCGACTGCCATATTCATGATTGATACGAGTATAGTGTTTCGAATTGGTGTGATCGCTGGCCGGTGCGCCGTTGAAAGTCAAACGAGGTATGAGTGCATTTGCAAGACCTTGCTCGTACGAGCCTACCGCGCTCACGACGGCCACGTTGATGGCCGTATCGGCCGAATGGGACTTCGACTCTTGCTCCACCAACGGCATGAGCGCGACGAGCCCATTCGTCATGACGGCTGCGGATGGGGCGGTTCTCCAGACCAAGCCGTCGTCGGGAAGCTGCGTCAGGCTGCGGCTCGTGGAGTAAGGCGAGACCAACAGCACTCCTCGAGGAATAGCAACATCGGTAGCCACCTTCGACAAGTTCGGGCTCGAGCCCGGGCCGATGATGGCGGGCACGCCGACGTCGTCGACCAAATGCCGTGCCGCCCGCAGTGAAACACTTTGGTCCATCCAGTCCTCCATGCACGAGACGACCACGATGGGCCGTAGACCGAACTTCCCGGGCACCGGAGGAAGACGCCCGGCCAGTTCGAAATCCAGAATGCCTAGTTCAATGCCGTGGACCATCGATTGACCCGCACGCACATAGGGGGGCATGAGCGGAAGAATCGACCCGAAGATGACTGCATTGTTGTCGCGACTATTGCCGATAACGCGCGGACACTCGGTCGACACGAGGTTCACGCAACGTTGACTCGAAGGCCGGCATATCCAATTTTCCCCATACCGCTCGAAGCAGTCGGCGTTTCCTCCACAGGCGAAGTCCGTCGCGTCGCTCGTGGCCGCATCGCTCGTGGACGCGTCCGTCCTCATCGCCGGCAGGTCGTCGACCCCCAGGATGGAGATGCATGCGCTGCTCGCGGCGAAAGCGGTCACCGCGAGCGCGCCGGTCAGAAGCTTCCTTTTCAACGACCCCAATTGGACCGCAGCGGAAGTACGAATCATTCGCGCACTCTAACTCGGACGTCACGGGCCGCGGGGGCAACTGTCACCGCCGACGTGCTCCACTGGGTCGCACGGAAGGTCGCATGTCCGAACCACGCCGTGCCTGGCGGGTTCCGTCGTGGCGAGAGCGAGCCGCACTCGTGGCTCAGCTCCGGCAAGGTCAGTTGTCGTTGAGGCGGCGCCGAGAGCAGGTGTAATTGACGTACTTGACTTCCTTGCCGTCCTGGAACCAGCGATGGCCCGTCTTGTTCGGGATCAACACGATGAAGAACGTCCCTTCGACCAGACTGGGGCCCGGTTTGCCCGCGGAGGCTCGAAGGCTGCCGGTTTCGTCGTTGACGAGAATCGAGTCAGGCCATTGCAATTCCCCTGTCGCGTCGTCGCGAAAGAATTCTTGCCCATCGAATGGATTCCGAATGCGTGCGGTGGCCCGCGCTGGGAGACGACGACTCCCGTCCGCATTCGGGCCATCGATTTCGTGATCGACGCGAGCCACCGTCGTCGCCCCCGCCTCGTCGGTCAACGTGGCGGACCAATGGATCGTTCCCCTCTCCAACGGTCCCACCTCTGTCTTCTCGAGATCGACCGGGAACGACTGCGTGTTCGAGACGCGGAACTGGCAAGACACTGTATTGAGGGACGTTTTGACCGGGCCGGCGTCGGCCTGCAGCGACAGCTCCTCCTGCGAGGTTTCGTCCGTCGGCGGCCCCCCGCACCCCATCAGCCCGAGTCCCATGAGCAATACGGATCCTGAATTGACCATGAATCGCATGCACGACGGTCTAGTGCGCCGCTCACGCGCGATCGAGCCCGTTTGCAGGCAACGGAGTTTGCCTCCAAGGCACATTGGCCACCTTGTCATTTATTTTACATTCGGACGCGCACCGCTAAACTGATGGCCTCACCAGGTGGAAGGCCGATAGTCCTTTAGGAATTTGCCGAACACGCGAACACCCGTATTCAAATCGGAGAAAAACGGATCGCAGATGCGCGCGGCACCGTCCACGATGTCGAGCGGCGGCTGGAAGTCGTGCATCTCCTGCTTTCGCTGCGAGATCTGCGCGGGATCCTCGTCCGTCACCCAGCCGGTATCGACTGCGTTCATGAAGATGCCGCTCTTCGCGTAGTCGGGTGCCGAGGTAAGCGTCATCATGTTGAGCGCGGCCTTGGCCATGTTCGTGTGCGGGTGCTTGTCCGTCTTGGTGCCGCGCGAAAAGACGCCCTCCATGGCCGACACGTTCACGATGTGCCGATCGCCCGTCGGCTGACGCATCATGAGCGGCTTGAGCTTGCTGCACAGGATGAACGGCGCGACGGCGTTGATCAGGTTCACCTCGAGCATCTCGGTGGTCAGCACGTCGGCGAGGGTCGCGCGCCAACTGTTCATCGTCCGGAGATCGACCTGCTGCAGGTCGGCGTCCATGGCTCCGACGGGGAAAATCTCGGTCGACGTGATGCCATCCTCGTAGGTACATGGCATTTGGGAGAGCAGCGCCGACGAGCGGATGCCCACACCCGGCGCGCCGTCGTTCCACACCGCGAGGCCGCCCGAGACGGTGCCGCCCTGCCCCAGCGCATCGATCGCGCCGACTTCGGAGACGCTCATCGCGCTCTTGCACGCCTCGTGACCCCGAAGGACCTTGCGCATCTCATCGGGCAGATCGCGCTCGGCGCGCAGCTCGAGATCGAGCAGGTGCGCGTAATAGTTGGCGGGGCGCCGCACGGTCTGGGCAGCGTTGTTCACCAGAAAATCGAGCCGATCGCATGTCTGCTCGAGGTAGCGCGTGAACAGCTCGACGCTCGGGCAGTGACGCAAATCCAAGCCGTGCACGTGCAGCCGACTGGAGAACTGCGCGAAGTCGGGCTCGCGCGCGTACCGCTGCGCCGCATCGTGCGGAAAGCGCGTGGTGACGAAGACCCGGGCGCCGGCGCGCAGCATCTTCAGCGCGGCCTGGTACCCAATCTTCACGCGCGCCCCCGTGATGAGCGCGACCCGTCCAGCGAGCGGCGCGGTCTGAAAGCGCTTCTCGTAGTTGAACTCGGCGCACGCCTCGCACATCGAGTCGTAGAAGAAGTGCAGCCGCGTGAACTCGGTCTTGCACACGTAGCACGCGCGCGGCTTGTTCAGCTCACGGGGCGGCGCGGCCGAGGGCCCAGGGAGGATCCGAGGCGGCGCCGTGAACACGTCGGCACGCCGCGCCGCGCGAATCTCGGTGGCCCCGCGCGCATCGCGATCGGCGCTCTGGTTTGCCTTTCGCTGAACGCGCCGGAACGCCTTCGAGAGTTTCACCGCCTCGTGCCGGTGCGGCCGCGAGAGCCGACCCGCGGCCATGAGAAGCGCGACGCGCTGCTCCTCTGGAATGGTGGCGAGTTGGATTCGGTTCTCGACGAGGGATTCGAGAACGGCAATCGTACGAGCGAGCTCTTCCTGAGAAATATCGGACATGCGGCGGCGCGCACTGTAGACCGCATCCGGCCACCCCGCACGTGCGTAAGTGATGGATCTCGCGCTCGGCTCGCCGTCGAATGTTCAGTGAGCCTGGCGTTTCTTGTCGATGGCTTCGATGACCTTGGCGGCGATCTTCTTCTGCGTCTCCACTTGGCCGGTGCCTCCGTGGATCACGGTGATTTCGGTCCCGCGATAGAGCACGGTCAAAATGCCGTGGTTTTCGGTCGCGGCTTCGCCGATGCCCGCGACGGGCTCGTAGCCTTCGAGCGTCGATGTGTTGAGCGCAGGGGTGAGGCTGATGCTCACGGAGATGCCCTCGTTGGCGCCAAGCCAGTCGCACTCGGGCTGCAGGGCCGTCGATTTCTCGCCGGCGCGCGAGCTCGTGATCTTGCCGCCGATCAGGGCCGCCATCTCTTCGTTCGTGAACATCTTGCAGACATCCGGGAGGCCCGGCTGACCCACGGTGACCGACGAGGTCGCGGAGGCCACCGGCCCGCCAGACGACGCGCCCTCGGATTTGTCGCTCTTCTTTCCGCACCCACTGCAGCCGCCCAGGACCGCCATGGCCACGACACCCACCACGCACAGCTGCTTGAGCTCAACGAGACGAGAATCCATGGCGGAGGAAGGTACCACGTTATTGCGTTCCGAGCGCACCCGTTCGGGTTCCTCCGCGGCCACAGCCCGCCATCAGGGCCGTCACCAGGGGGTCGTTCGTGGCGCGGTCGATCGCGCCGAAGGCGTCGGGCTCCACACGCGGTCCGTCACGAATCACGATGGCCTGCACACCGGGATCGGAACATGCGTCGAAGGTTCTCCCACCATGGGCGATTGGATTCGTCATGGAATCGACATCGAAGTTCGAGCCACGGGCTTGGTCCCGGGGAAGAAGCGTTCCCTCGCGCGCGGCACGGCGGTGGCGCTGCTCTGTCGAAACGCTAGGCCGTCCTAGTTGGGCAATTCGTGCGCAACGCATGCGCAACTTTCGCTCACGACGAAGCTCTCTCGACAATGAGTGCCGCCGATGCCATCGTGTGGATTCTCTCGCTACTCGCGATAGAGAGGTCGGCAGATGAGAATACGTTGGGTCGGGATCTCCGTGGCCATGCTCGTGAACTGCGGGGACAAGGAGCCCCCGGCGCTCGAAAAGTCCGTGAGGCACATCGAATTTCGCTCGGACGGGGAAATCGACAAGGCGTCGCCCATGCCGTATCCCAACGTCTTTCTTCCGACCGAGAAGCTCATCACCGATCCCATCGTTCGGGGCGACGTGGACCAGCTCGCGGCACGCCACTCGATCGAGAGCCGCGCAGTTGGCTACGGCGGGAGCACGAGCAAATCGTGGCTCGCGTACCGCAAGATGGTCGCAGATGCGTCGTCGAAGGAGCGACTCGCTCTGCTCATGCACCAGAGTCCCGTCGTGCGTGGATACATGGCCGAGTACATCGCGGTCCGAATGCCGGCAGACAGCGAGCACGTGTACACGCTGCTCGCGGACGCGACGCCCGTGGACACGTTGTCTGGCTGCGTTGGCCAAGAGGAGTCCGTCGCGCTGAGGGCCTTTGCCGCCATGCTTCCCGACGAGAAGGACAAGCGACGCGGACCGTATCTCGTGCGCGTCGCAAGCGATGAGCACCTCACCTTTGCGGTTCGCGCGCAGGCGGTGAGTTTGCTGGCCGAAGACAAGCGCCCCGATGCGCATCGCTTTGCGAGCATCGCGATATCGTCCTCGGACGAACAGCTCCGCGGTGCAGGACTGCGCGCGCTCGGCCAAACGGCGCAATCCCAGGATCTGGAGCAACTGGCGGTGTTCGCGCGCTCCCCGGATGCGAAGGCTCGAGAAGACGCCGCCAAGGGCCTCGGCAGCATCGGGTCACCGCAGGCGTGCGAGCTCCTCGAGACATTGTTCGGCGATCCCGATCCCGAGGTTCGGCGGTATGCGCTCCGCGCGTATGCGGAAAACGGCGCGGCCGACCTGGCGAAGATCCGTGCGCTCCTTACGGATACCCAAACGTGGTTCGAGATCGTGTACCGCGTTGCCGAGAGAGGTACGGAGGAGACGTTCGACATTCTCGAGCCTGCACTGATGACGGGCGCACCGCCCATGGACAGTGATTCCATTTCGAACTCCGTGCGCGGCTTGGCCAAGAGTGCGGGCGTCCGCGCCATTCCCAAGTTGCGTAAGCTTCTCGACTCTCGCGTGTACCAGGTGCGCGGCTACACGATGGACACGCTGGCGGATGTCCGTGACAAGACGAGCATTCCCGCCATCCGTGCCTTGCTTCGCCGAAAGGAGCTCTGGGACGTCGAACATGCGTCACGCGCGCTGGTGAAGCTCGATGCCAAAGAGGCCATTCCTGATTTGCTCCCACAATTGAAGCATGACAATCCTCACGCGCGCATTGCCGCGGCCAATGCCTTGGTCGCGTTCCACGCGCGGAGTGCCATCCCGGCGCTGGAGGCTGCGGTCGCTCTGGAGAATGGTTGGTCCAAGGAAAAGCTTTCGAGCGCGCTCCAGGCACTGAAACGGGGCGACGAGCTTCCTCCGTGAACATGGAGTCGATCGGTCACGAGGGGGCATCGCATCAGGCGCGGCTGAGCGCCGCCCACGCCGCCTCGAGCCGCCGACCGCGCGCGGTCCTCGCGACGCCGAGGAGCGCGCGATCGCGCGCCCATCGTTCCCGCGTCTCGACGGGTGCGGTGTCGAAGAGCGGGGTGACCCGCTCGAGGAGCGACCGAGTATGCGTGAGCGCACCGCCGAGCGCGATATGGATCTCCGGCGACGTGGGATCGCCGAATGCCAACGCGCGAAGCGTGACGATGGACGCCGTGAGCTCCTCGACGATATCGCGCGGCCACGACAGCGCACGAGCAAGGCCGCAGACGTGTGCGATCAATGCGCCGAACACGTGAAGATCCTCGATGGTGCGAAACGGCTTTAGGTAGCGATCGTAGCCATCGCCCTCGAGGACATCCTCACCGCGAACGCTCACCCCGTCGAGCGTCACCTCGGCATGCGGGATCTCCGGTGCAAACGGCGGAGGCGGCATGGGCTCGATGCGAACGCCGTCGGCTTTCGAATCGACACGCACCAGGCGAAGCCTATTCTTGCCACCATCGTCCACGCCGACCGACGCGACGACGAGGAGCGCATCGGCCGCGGGCGCGAACGTCGACCACCGCTTCCTTCCGCGGAGCACGAAGCCCCCACCCTCCGCATCGAGCCGCGTCGCAATGGCGCGCGGATGCGCGCCGCCGTCCTCCGTGGCACAGAGCGACACCGCAAGATCCCTAGGAAGTGCCGGCACCAGCGTGTGCAAGGCAGCCTGGTACCCCGCCGCAAACGCAAAGCCGATCCGATCGCACGCAAACGCGGTCACCACGGCGCGGTCGAATGGCACGGAAAATGTCGCGGCAACCTCGCGAGCGCGGATGCGGAGCGCATCGATGGAATCAATCTCGCCGATCGCAGGCGAGGTGAGCAAATAGTGAAGAAGAGTAATCATGATTTACCTATTGGCGATTGGCGCGCGCGATCAGCGGTAGGGGTTACCGTCCTTGGGGCCGCGGACGAGGGTGGTCTCGTACTTTTCGCCGATGGGGATCTTTTCCGGCTCGCGGGCGAAGGACTGAACGAACCCGCAGCGACGACAAATGTAGGCTTCGATGATGCCGAAGACCACGGGTGGCCGCATGCCAAAGACCATTCCGGACAGCTGCTCGGTCCGAGCGTGCGTGGCGGTGAGCACGTACGAGCCGGCGTCGTCGCTGTCGTCGACTGCCTTCGGCATCGCCCGCACGATCTCGTTGTGAGCGCAGAGGGGACATCTACCTTTTCGCATGTCGTGCATGCTTGAAGTATACCCTCGGTTTCGGCACTCGCATTCTCGCGCCCCTAGACCGATTCGTCGACGAATCGATCCCGTTGCCCGATGGGCCCCTCGGGACGCCACGAGCACCATGGAATACGGGCGTTGACCTTTTGAGCCCCGGCCATCACGGTGGCCGCTGGCGGGTGATGCAAGTGCAAGAGCCAGTCGTCGAACGTATCGAAGGGCACGGCCAAATGCAGGCGGAAGAAGAAGTCGTTGTCCTCACCGCCCCAGCCTTCGTACCGTTCGTCGAAGCCATGGATGCGACGGAACGCCTCGGTCCTAAGCCACAAAGAGCAGCTCGGCGGCCGCCGGATTTGAAATGCGCGCAACCGGTCGACGTCCACGTCGGGCGCGCCGCCGTGGAGGCGTTGGCGAATGGCCGCCGAGCTGGAAGCCTCGTCGAGGCACGACATGTCCCGGTACGTGAGGTGGGCGCCGGTCCCCGGGCGTTGCAAGCGGGCAATGTTCCGCGCCATGTAGTCGCGATCGACGAGGACATCGCCGTCCAGAATGCAGAGCAACTCGGAGTCTTCGGCGGCGTTCGTCACCGCCACGTTGATGGCCCACGAGCGATTGAAGGGTCCCGCCTTCGGCGCGAACAGGTATTGGTCGACGTATGGCTGGACGGTGTCCCGCCAGCGGGCGCTTTCGTCCGACTCGATGACGAGCACGCGGTAGTCGTGGCGGGGAATCGATTGATCCTGCAAGGCGAGAAGGCAGGCGAATAGATTTCGCAAGCGCACCCCTTGCGTATCCCTATCCCGAAAAGGGATGACGACGGTGACCATGGGCGACCGACCCCCGCCAACCGGCCGCGGCGAGGCGTTTTGCAGTTCCGCGGCGGATACGGCGGGAACCTGAGGCTCGTACTTCGCACCGAGGTGATAGCCAACGCGCGACATGCACTCGGCTTGCCATGCCTTCTCGAACAGAGCCTGCGTCGGCTCGCTCGACGCGCTTTCGAGCAAAGCGGTTTTCAAATCGAAATACGGTACCGGGGCGGTTGGCTCCGCGAACAGGTTTTCACCGCGCGATCGAATCGTCGCATCGGGGTGCTTCCGAATGGCATCCACCACCGAGAGCGTCCACGGTTGCGAGCGTTCCCAATACGTCCGATTGGCCGTCTTGACGTCGGGATCGGAGGCCACCACCACGCTGTCGGCGACCGCCCGGGCCAAAATGGCGCGATCCAAAGGCATGCAACGGGACATGAGATTTCTCCTCGAGGTCAATGTCGGCGGTCCAATCGGGCGAACAGCCCTATTCCAATGAGCATGAGGACGGCCGCCATCCGAAACATCACGGCATAGTTGGTGGTGCGAACCACCAACCCGAAGAGGGGCCCCGCCACGATCGTTCCGATATCGTAGAACGACGTAAAAATCGCCAGCGCGGAACCGCGTGCCCGTGGGTCCGCGCGTGCGACCACGAGCCCCAATAGAACGGGAAGCCCGTACCCCTGCCCGAGGCCACACGCGATCCCCGCGGCCGCGATTCCATATCCGCTCGATGCTTGCCCGAGCAGGAAGAGGCCCACGGCCATCCACGCCATTCCCATGAAGAGGACGCGCTTGGGGCCCATGCGTTCGGGCAGTCCACCCCCCAGCACCCGCACGATGATCGACATCGTCGTGTACATCGAAAAGAAGATCGCCACCGAACCGATGCCGGTGGTTTGAACGAACGTCTTTAGAAACGTGAAATAAATGGCCGCGATGATGGCGCAAAGCAAGCTCGCGAACCACAGCGGGAGGAGTTCCCGCTGCCAGATGGCTGCCGAGAAGCGCCGCGGCGGCCCGTCGCCTACGGGTGCCGCGGCGGTGAGCGTCGCGGAAATGGCCCACGCGAGCATCGCAAGCCCGGTGGAGGTCGCAAAGAGCAACGTGTAGTCGGGGCGCAGGCGCAGCAAGACTTCACCGAGCAGTCCCGCAAGACCTATCGGGAGAATCCCCGCCACGCCGAAGAGGCCAATCCCCTGAATGCGGCGCCGCTCCGGCAGATGATGGGCGGCATACGCATAGAACGAGGTGACGAGTACCTGAATGGCAATCGTCTGGAGCATGCGCAACGGGTAGATCCAACGAAGGCCATGGCCTTGCGCCAGCATGTACCCGCACGTGCTCATCGTGGCCAACACGCCGCCAACGAGGAGAACCGGTCGCGGTCCCACCGCATCGATGCGGCGTCCGAAAAACGGTTTGACCACAATGGCGAACGCCGCGCTCACGGCATAAATCAAGCCGATGTCGAATTCGCTGGCACCGCGCGCATGGAGATAGCCCGGCACGTGCAGATGGAGCTGAAACGAAAGCGCGTGAAAGAAATAGGCTACCCATGCCAATGCAAACGGACGGGTAAGGAGGGGCACGGGGTGGGCGGCGGTCGTGTTCATCGAAGGAGATCACTTCCTCCGCAACCGAATGCTCTCAACGAAGGACGGCACCAATTCCGCGGGGCGGCCGGGAGCCGGCACCCGTGTGGCCGTAATGGGCACCATCATCCAGGGTTGCCCCTTCAAAAGGGGCGAGTGCACCGGGACGAATCCCTGATCGAGCAGCGAAATGGCGAATTCGGTAGATACGTAGCCGCGTGCGTCCACACAGCCGGTACCGTGCCATGGAAGCAGTGTGGAGCCGCCGAGGAGGGAGATCCCAAGGCGCCCCGCTCGGGGTACGACCCCCATGCGCACGCGCACGTCGAACGGTTCACCGTAATATCGAAGCAGCGCGTTGGCCCGCACCGACGCCATGTAGCGGATGCTGTGTTCCCAGGCCGTCGTGAGCAGCGTGCGCCGGGCGTCACGCAGGCCGTCGCGTTCCAAGTTGAATAAGTCCTCGTAGAGGGCCTTGGACCACGCGAGCGGAGTCATGCCCGACGGCGGGGGCGGAATCGGAACCGAGTGCACGAGGGACAGAAACAGTTCCTGAAACGTCAGATGTTCCGAATCGGCATGGCGCGCGGCGGCCACGCGGAGCGTTCTCAGCGGATCGTGGTCCACCGAAAGCCCTTCGAGGGCGGCGCGCAGGCGATGTTCCTCCTGCCGGATCACCTCCTGCCGGCGCGCACGGGTTCCCGGCCCGAAGGTCGCTTCCGCGAGGTCGTCGATGTCGCGAAACGCGATGCGCTCCGCGCCGACCCAATCGAGGTATGCGTGCAGCCCATTCAGGTACGCCGCCACCCTCGCCTCGGAACGCGGCCGGTAGTGCTGTCCGTCGGTCAGCACCGTGAGTCGAAGGCCTGGCTCGAACAGGCGTTGAACGGAGAGTTCGAGTTCGCGCAAACGCACCAGAGCACCGAGCTCCGCAACGTCGGGCAAGGGTCCAAATGCCTTCAGCGCGCTTTCGCAATGCTTGATGGGGAATCCCAAGATCACGATATGCACGGGCAAATGCCGCTCGATGTGCGGGCCCATGTCGCGCATGGCCGACTCGATGGGGTAATGACCCCGCGGGCCTTTGCAGAATTGTTTGCGCGTCAGCACGTGGTGAAGCAGGCGCACGGTGCGCTCGACGTCGCTCGCAGGCACCGGCCCGACCTGCAGCGCCGCAAGCGCGGCCGCTGCGTTCCGCTCCGCATCGAGCTCCGCCCGCGCCACCAGCCGGTCTACGATGGCGCGCGATTGCTCGAGCGAGAGATGGACCGCATGATCGGCAGCCACCGGCGGCGCATCGAGTTCGGCGAGCGCGAGCTTGGCGATGGTCTGCGCATCGAGCGGCGCAGGAACCACGCCACGCATCGGGGTGTGGACGCGCGGCGCCGTTTCGAAAGTGGCAATCTGGGGAGCGTCGTCGGTGACGGGCTCGCCGGCAAAGCCCGGGGCACGTGCAGCCACCACGGTGGCCGTCGGAAATGCCGCCACCATGGCCGCCCTGTTGGCCGCGAGGTCGTCGAAGAACGCCACCACCTCGAGCCCCGACAAGGCACGCACCTGCTCGACCTTTAGCTCGGCCACCGGGCGGGTTCGGTCATCCGGCATCGTCAACAGGGTGGCGTGAACGATCCCGGCGCGCGCGAGCACGTATTCGGTCTGCTCGCGCACACGGTCCCGGCGCCCCGTGCTGAACACGACCTCGCCCCCCGCTTGGACGATGTCGTGGGCGAACTGGGCGATACCCGGTGTGGGCTCGTCCGAGCGAAGGTTCTCCCAGGGCCGATAATAGGCCATTTCGAAGCGGGCACGAAGTCCGCCCCAATCGACGTCCGGGTACTTCTGCGGCAGCCGATGGTGCGCGAGAAAATCGAGCCAACCGGCCTCGTGGTGCACCGGCAGCGGGTCGAGCCGCTCGGGGTCGAGCCATTCCGCAACCTGCCTGGCCGCAAGCAGTGTACGCGTGCGCGGCATCAACGCGCACAGATCGAGATCGATGATCACCGCAGGTTTGGGCAGCGACCGATCCGCGGAGCGCTTTCGTGCAAGGTCTTCCACCCGCTGCACGACGGCGCGCAAGAGCGCATCCTGCGCCGGAAGAATCGTGTGCACGAGACCGCGCACGACAGGGTCCGCCGACAGCGCCTTGGCGGCCTGCGGATCGAGAAAGCGCAGCTCCCGCGCCGCCGCCTGAAGAACGGCTCGATCGATGTCGAACTCCGGCCGGCGACAACCCGCGGCGCGACGAAATGCCTCGCCGAGACTCGCGAGGCCCCTGCGCACGGCGTCGAGGGACTCGGGGCCTCGAAAGGTCCGACTGCGAGGCGCCTCCGCGGTGACGCCAACGACGAGTCGGCCGGTAGCACGTCCATCGGGCGCCATTTCGAACGCGAGCGGGCCCTCATGGCAAAGCGCTACGCCGTATCGTTCCAACGCCACCCGGGTGCTCTTCACGAAGGGGCGCACGAAATAGTCGACGAAATGGCGCCATTCGTCCACCTCCGGTGCACGGGTCTTCGGCCATGCGTCCAAGGTGACCGCACGCGTGCCACCCGGATGCAGCGGATGCCATGGCCACGGCGAGCCGAGAGGCAGCAGCATGGCACAATGCATCCGCAGCGTCGGATCGGAGATCAGAAGCTCCTGCAGAGACCGCAGTGTCCGGCGCTTGGACAGGCCATCGTCATCGACGTCGTTCGATGAAATGGGGCGATGAACTTCGACCGTCAACGCGGTCGACGAATCCGGCGCATTCGATTCGATCATGGTCGACAAAGGGCACGCAAAGCCCGCGCGGTGCCCTTCATCATGACTCTACGAAAGCGGAACGAACTTCATTTGAGCGCACACGAAGAAAAATCGCGTGGACCTGATCCATCATCGACGACGGCAGGAAGAACGAACATTGTATCGATCGCGTCTCACTCGAGACATCTGTAAATCCACCCACACGCCGTCCGATGCCGCCAAGGCTTGTCGCCAAGTGCACGAGCGGAACGAGCGTATCGAGATCACATCATGGAAGCGATCCGCGGACATCGACGATATCGATGGCCTTCTGGGGTCCACTCGCCGTGGAATAGCTGACGACGACCTTGTATCGCCCATCGGGAACGTCGATGCCGGTGTGCGTCGGGACGGACGCGTTGCATGCGAGGTTGACCGACGCAAAGACGTCGCGTCCGCTCGAATCGGTCCCGGTCTTCCGATATACCTGATACGTACCGGCCACCATCTTCGTGGTGCCGTCGGGCTGTGGCACGGGGACATGATCGATGTCGAGCCGCCCTACGCGAAAGGGTCGCGGTCCCTGCCCAGGTTCGCCGAGGGCGATGGGTATCTGCATCGGATACCCTCCTTCGACGATGCCGTCGATGGTAAAGAAGTAATTGAAATACGAGCCGGCGCGCTTGCCGAATTCGGCGGAACTTTCACCGTCGGCCAGTGCGATCTCATGGGAGATACTCTCCTGGAGCCGATAATACTGCACCGTTTGACCGGCACGGGGGAGCGCGCAGGACGCCGTCGCGAATCGGCGGTTGGGCGCCACGATCTTGGCAACCTGACGGCCGGCGTAGTCCCAGGCGTGAATCGTTTTCGTTTCGCCTGCGGGGATATCGACGACCTGACCGTCGGCCTCGTCGTAGCCGAAGGAAACCATGTACTGGCCCGGGAGCAAGGCGACGGGGACCGTCCCGTCCCATGTGAGGGGCAATGGGTCGTTGTGGATCTTGGTGGCCACACCGTTGATGATGCTCGAAAGGTTGACATATGGCGCCGGAATCATGGGCAGCTTGCTGAGCCCGAGCGTAGGGCTCGTCACGCCCTTGATGTCGAGAGAGAGCAGAGACGCCTCCACCGTGGTGAAGCTTCCCGGTGCGACGTAGGTAAATTCTCGAGTGATGACAGGATACGAAAGAAGGCTCCACCAATAGGTGACGCCCGTTTCTCGGAGCGGTCCAATCTCCTCATTAAGATTGCCATACAGCGTGCCGATTCGAACACGCGCGTTGGCGGGCGCTCCGGGAGGAGCCACCACCTTGATTTTTGCGGGCGGATCCGCTTCCGCGCGCAGCTCGCGTTGAACGACGGGGTCGTTCACGACGTCCGTACCCTCGATCGAAGAATCGTTCGAGGCATCCGCGCAGGCTACGAGGGCGAGGGAGCTCCATACTGCAACTGGAAACGCACTTCGAATGAAGAACCGATGCATTGTCAAAGACTCCTATCGTCGGGAGTGCTTATCCCGAGCTCGGGCTCGGAACGAGCCGTCACGGAGTCATTGGGATGGCGCGGCCGGTTCGATCAAAAAATCGACGGGCGCACGATCGACGCAGCAATTTCCGCCGTACCTCGAGCGACGCGGGACCGGAATGGGGGGTGAAGAACTGACATTCGGGCGTCGTCATCCTCATTGCATGCTGGTGCGTTCGCCGCCATCGTCGATGAAAGCGAACCTATATGAGAAAGTGCAGCCATCTCGTGTGAGGCGGCACGCTCTACAGTGGGCAGATTGGTACCTCGGCGGCGTGGAAGTGGCCGTGTGCACGCTCGACGGCTCATAAATCCGCTTCGCCTCGCTCAACGCGGCCAACGACACCGTCTTCATCAAAGAAGGGGGTCTCGACGCAGGTTGGGTCGATGAGCAGGTCACCAACGTGTCGAACTTGGAGCTAACGCAATAGCGGTCATCGTTTCTTCGTGCGTCGCGTGCACGATATAGCAAATATCACCTCGAAGCCCACGGCCCATCTTGCCGTCGACCCGCAGAAAGACGCCGATTGATACCGGTGGTCTTCCCGTGGACCATGACACCTTGGGCGATACATTGCGCAAATCCGCAGTCGATTCGACCTGCCAGTGGGACGGCGAAGACACAATGCAACTTTCGCAAGAGATTGCTATTTGTGTCTTGAAAGACGAATGCGAATGGCCCACCTTCCAGCATGGGCGTGGGCTCATTCGCGCCTCCCGAACGTCACGTTGGCCATCGTGCCCAGACGTCAGTCGATTGAATTTGCGCAACGAGGAATACGATGAAGCTGCGGCGGATAAATCCGATTGTCCCAGCTCCGGGGGCACTCGTACAGCTCGCTCGTGATCAGCGCGGCGCGGGGTCCATCGAGTATGGCCTGCTCCTCATCGCGATCATGCTCGTAGCGAGCACCGCATTCCGGGCACTCCAGAATCGCGTCGTTCGTGCGGCGCACGACCCCGGGAACCCCGGCGGCGGCGTTGCGACGAACGGCGCCGTTGGCGGCCCGGGCACTTCCGGAAACGGAAACGTGGGCGGCGCTTCCTACAGCCCTGGCGGCGGCTCGTACAATCCCGGCGGCGGCTCGTACAGCGTTGGAGGTTCCTCGTACAACTTTGGCGGCGGCTCCTCACCTGGCTCTGGCCCTGGCCGGGGTGGCGGCTACCCGGTACGCGGTGGATCTGGAGCCGACGGGTCGGGCGGCACCACGAAGTTCGGGGCCGTCCTAGGCGACGGCAAATGGATCACCTCGACCCAACATGACAATGGACATATGACGTACAACGTCAATGGCGGCACGTTCAACGTCGTCAACAACGACCAACACAATCACTACCACGACCTACCGCCGGGCGCAGGCCCCAATTACCAAGCGCCCAATACGTTCAACTACGTCCACGGTACGACGCATACCACGCATATCTATCCCGACGGGACGTCGACGACGACGACCTCGAACGTCCACACGCCGAATCCGTGGAGCAAGCCCGCCGACTCCTACAGCGTCAATGTCCATGGGGGCGAGTTCAATGCCGTGGGCGGCTCGAATACCAATCACTTTCACGGCGCGCACGGACAGACGCCGACCTACAACGAGGTCCTCGGCAACCAGCACAATTACTACTACCATTCGAGCCCGCCAAACTCCGGCAAGGGCCCGAAGCCATCGAAGAAGAAATAGTCCACCGTGTCGGCGCCTATGAATCGCACGCCTCAAACTCGAAGAGCTCTTCGTCGGCATGGACAATGGGAAGTCCGAAGCACCCGCATGCGACGACGAGGGAGGGGGCCCAAACGAGTGTTCCCCAAGTCATTCCCATCCAAAGCCCACACGGGACGGAGATGATGATCTCCAACCCCGAGGTCGCCTTCGACGCCAATAGGATGATGCTGGTCAGTTGGGCATCCACAAGGGCCAGTGGAATGGATAGGCGCCACCCCCATCGGACTTCCCCGCCGCGAGCCGTGCTTTTCACTCGGAGCAGCGCTGCCCAGAGAGTTCCCACGAAAAGGGTGGGAATCGCGATTTCGAGAGCCACCGTCGAATACGGGATGCCGGGATCGACGAACAGGGGCGCCCAAATGGCACCGACGCAGCAGGCGAGCGCGAAGCCCACGGCGACGAGCGTTGAGACAGGCCAGGGCTCGGCTAGGGCGAAATGCTTCGGGAAGGCGACTGCCGATGGATTTCGATGCTGTCTGCATGACTCGATTCCCGATCCACGGCATAGTCGCGGGCATCGAGCCCTCGTGCGAGCATGCCGCTGGGCGGCTCGGGATCGCTCGTCAGCGGTCGAAATTCGGTTGCAGGCGGCACGCATATCCAAGAGCAGAAGGCGATAACCACCGCCCCGCCCCGCCTCGAGCTCGAAGGATACTGCCTCCAAGTCTCGCGGATTCATGCCGCCCCCGAGCCTACGGGGAGAGCGCGTCAGTGCGCCGGGTGCCCCTCGCGTTCGAAGCGGTCGAGCGCCTCGAGCATGGGCGGCGTCGGCTTGAGGATGCGCGTTTGTCCCTGCGCGTCTTTCATCGCCCAGCCCCACGAGCCGTCGTCGAGCGTCACGCGCTGGACTTCGCCGCGCTCTTCGGCGTGCAAGAGAGAGTGCGCGAGCTGTTCGGGTGTCATTTGGGGCGCTCCGATGCTGGAGAGCTTGCGGCTTGCAGCGGCAGCGAGTGCGCTCTTCTTCTTTTTGTCCTTCGGCATGGTTCCCTACATAGCATCGACCGACGCTGGATGCCTCTCGTCGAATGAACAAATGGGGCGGCGGCTTCAACAACGACAGCCGGGCCGATCTCACTCGGGTTACCGGACGTACCGCTCATTCGGCGCCCCTCGTTGGCGAAGAGGCCAGCGCCCGAGATCCTCGACGATCTCGGGCACCGGTAAAGGCACGTCACGCTCCGGGCGAACCGAACACGTCCTTAAACGATTTGGATTGTGCAAACTCATACTCGAATTCGAGATTGAGCGTTCCGGTTAGGTCGTTATTTAGTATTTTTCCTGACGTTCCACAATATTACAATTACCTTTCATACGATGACGCAACGCACATCGACCCGGCGTTTGAGCGCCGCCGAAACACAATAAATGAGGCCGATCGCTCGGGCGGTATCCATCATTTTGCGGCCGTTGGGCGACTACGACTTGCCATGTTCAATAAATGTTGAACCGCCCGTAAGAACAATAAGCTTTACGTATTTCGTTGGCCAAAACGAGATTCGTGATGCATAGCGTGGCAAACATGGGCACCACCACCTGGCGTAGTCTGTCCAACGTTGCCGCAAGGCATCGTCATGTCCTGCTCGCTGTGAGCGTCATGCTCGGAACGGGTTTGGCGTCCCTTTCGGGGTGCGGCGGCAATTCGAATACATTGTCTGATGAACCTGCGCCGATGACACCGGTAGCACCTACGAATGACGCCGCGGCTCCTCCCGAGGAATCGGACTGGGAGCGACGTCACTACATCGAAAAAGTAGCGCGCGCTCTTCGACATGGCGCTGGCCTCGAGTCCGCCGACGATGTCGAGGCACTCCTCCGGCTCTCACCGGAGCGAATCGTCGACCACTTCATGGACGATCCACGATCGTTGGATACCATTCTGGACTTCAATCTGTATTTTCTCGGTTTGAAAAGGGGCGCGCTTCGCGGAACCGATGGCGAACTGGATCACAATGCTCTGATTTCACGGCGGGCCATCCATGCGGCTTTGGAGTTCGAGCGCGGAGGGAACTACCTTTCCCTTCTCTCTCTGAACCAACCGTTCTACGCGGCGGGCCCGAGGTTCCCCTCCCCGTCGGGTGCGCCAAACGCGGACGCCGGAGTTCCCACTCCGTCGGCGTCCGAGCGGATCCGCCGCGAACGCGACGTGGGGGTCAAGTATGCCGATGATCTGCTCGTCCGCATCGAGAAGGCAAAGAACATCACGGAACTTTGCAACCATTTGTTGTTCTCCGAAGAACCGGAAGGCAGCTCGGCTTTCTTGTTTCCGGGTGACATATTCCCATATAGGGCCGGCAACAGCGGTACCGAGTTGTCTCCCCTCTTTCCAATCCTCCTGTGTACGGGAGGCTTCCCCGTCGATCTGGCAGAGGTCGTGCGAACGGCTCGCAAAGCCCTCATCGGAATCTACGACTTCGAGCAAGGGCTCCTCGAGAAGAGCCCCCACCTCGACAACCTGCACGATCTCACCGAGGTCGATGCCGCACAGCTCGGCGTTCCGGAAGCCGCGGGGGGACTCGATTCAGAGGCCTTCTGGAGCATCCTGCTGAATTCGTCGACCAACAAGAATCGCCGTCGCGCGGCCTACGTGCTGGATCGCTTTTTCTGCGACGACCTCAAGCCAATCAACGCTGCGCTGCCGGAGACGCACGTCGGCAATAGGCATGCTTCCGATCCGGGGTGTGCGGCCTGTCATTACAAGCTGGATCCCATGGCTGGGTTCTTCAAGGCCAATGGCTTCGCAGGACTGGACATGCGCCGCTACAAGAGTATCGCATTCGACGATCAGGCCATCTTGGACCGCGGCACGTACGAGGCGAGTTGGGCCACGGCAGGCGGCTGGAATATCGGCTACGTCCGTTCCTCGACGGACCCGTCGCTCAATGGCTACGGAGAAAGTCTCGACGACTTGTTCCACATCATCGAGAGTGCTCCCGAGGTGAAAACGTGCCTCGTTCGACGCACCTTCGAGTACTTCAATGGCGATCAGCAGCTCGTCGATCCCGGTTACCTGGCGCAATTGAGCGCTCTCTTCGTCGACGAAGCAAAAAGCAATTCCTCGACGGCGTTCCGAAACGTCATCCGCCGCGTGCTGACGGGTCGCACATTCCGAGCGTCCCAACCGCGTTCCGACGAGTGCTACGATTTGCCGCCCGGTGTGGATTCTGCATCCCGCCCACCGTGTCCGGTCGCGTTCATTCTTCAAAAGAACTGCTCGACATGCCACTCCGGACCGGGCGCGCAAAGCGGACTCGATCTCACGGGATGGCTCTCCGACCAGCAGGCGTTTCCACATCGTGGCCCGGACGGCTCCCAGCGTGCGCCCAAAGACACGTTCGCGCGCATGCTCGATCGAGTCAAAACTTCGGATCCCGCACGGCGTATGCCCGCGGGCCGTTCCATGCCCGCAAGCGAGCGCGAAACCCTTTACATGTGGCTCGAGGGCCGCCTTGGAGATTCTCGATGAACGCACTCACCCATCTTGCACCGCTGGCAGCGGTCATGCTCGTCGCGGCAACGGCATGTTCCTCGGAGACCCGCAACGGTCAATCCACCCAGGCCGACGCGGGCGTTCCTCCCAGGAAGCCCGATCCCGGCGTCGATTCGAAGTCGGCACATTATCGAGGATACGTGGCCATGAACGAGATCCTCCGTTCGCGGCTGGTGGCGAAGCCAACCTCCTTCACGCTGTCGCAGTACCTCGAAGACCCTTCTTCGGATGCCGGTACCGGCTTGGTGCTCGCGAAGTTGCTCGGCGATTGGAGCGGCGATGGTTCCCGCAATGCATTCCAGAACGGGGATCCAAATGCGATGAGCCTGGTGATATGGCGAATGGCATTCACGGGGCTTGGAAAGGACGTTGCTTCCCTATGTCCCGGTGCTTCGAAGTTGCGAACCATTCCTGATTTCGAGCTTCGTTCGAGCCTCGTGCCGGTCGTGCAGAGTCTTTGCACCTGGCCGCAGGATCAGGCACGCGAGGACACGGTTCTGCGTTCGTTCTGGCAAGGACTCACGGGGTACGACGCGCCACCCAAGGAGTACGAGGCCTGGCGCGAAGAGTTTTTGGGGCCCACCTTCCAGAACGCAACGGCAGAAACGCTCATCACGACCATGGTGACGGCCGCATTGCTCAATCCTTACGTCCTGCTCGAACAGTGAGATCCATGACACGTTGGGAGACGAACATGAAAGACTCTTCTCGGATGACCCGGCGCGTTTTTCTCGGGAGCCTCGCCGGTGCGGCGGGGGGACTCGTTCTTTCACGGCGGGCGTTCGGAGGGGAGACGAAACCGGATGATCCCCATTTCTTTCTGCAGGTGCTCGTCACCGGTGGAATGGATTCGACCTGCCTGCTCGACGCGCGCCCGCTGGAAATGACGGCGGCGAAGCTGCAGCAGAACTACACGGGGAAAGAGCCTGTGCCCTGGAAGGGGAACAATGGCAACCAAACATTGGCCGCGCCGGCCGCGGAAGCGCTCCGTCCTCTTCTGCAGGACATCTGCGTAGTCAATGGCGTCATCATGTCCACGACGTTCGATGGGCATGACCAGAATTTGAACGTGTGTCTCACGGGAAACCCTTTCGGTGGCCCCTCGGCGATATCGCGATTGAATCTCGACAAGCCGCTCGATTACCTGAAAGTTGGTTCCTTGCTGGGTGCAGAGCTCGATGACTCCCGTTTCGTGCCATTGACCCCTGCAGGCGCGTTGGCGCTCAAGTCCAGACTGCCGACCTCGGGTGAGAATCAATTCTCCATCGACCCTTTTCTCCAAGCGCGCTGCCGGGAGGCGGCGACCGGCTCGAGTCGCTTCGCCACGGGGGCGCAAGCACTCGGGAACGCCACGGCTCAGAGTTTATCGCTCACCGATCGCTTGCGTGCGCTCGAACTGCCCCCCTTGGTCCCGCCCACCCCCACGAACGATGGATCCATTCCCGTGGTGGAGCTCGAGCAAAACCTCGCCCTCATGGGAGAGTTTTTCCGGCGCGGCATCGCTCAGTCGGCGCTGTTCGATATCACGGGGAACATGATCATCGACGCTCACTCGGCGCCCTTGGCCAAGGGCCACGCGGAGCTCTGCACTACGACTGCGAATCGTTTCGCCCAAATCATTACGTACTTGAAGAACACGCCTTTCGATGGCTCGCGATCCCTGCTCGATGTGACCACCGTCATGTTCGCCTCCGAGTTCTCCCGCACCATGCGTCAGCTGGATAGGCCGATTGACGACACCGGGACGGATCACAACCCATTCTCCAATTCGATCCTGTTCGCGGGGAAGGGCATTCGTGCCGGTGCAGTGCTCGGAGGTTCGGACTTCCAATCGTCGAACGAGGAGCTCTCGGGTGCGCACTTGTCCTTGGACGCGGGCAAACTCAAGCGAATGGGGCTCCCGGTCGACTTCGAAACGGGGCTCGTCACGGGGGCAAAGCCGGCCGAGTATACCGCGAATGGGTATTTGACCATCGCCTCGGTCGTCAATGCCGTTTATACGCTCTTCGGTGTCGACCGCCAGCACCACTGGGAAAACGGACGCAGCCTGGGCCCATCCCCCGTTCTTGCGGCACTATGCCGTTGAGCACATCTATCGACATCAACCGAACGAAGTGCCATGTGAGATCGTCACCGTAATCCTTGCTATCGCAGCGTTGATCGAATGCCATAGAAAGAACGTGCCGCGCGGAACCTTCCAGCGCGCATGCGCGTGGGCAGCCCTCGCATTCGGCACGGTTATCCTTCTTCTGGGCGGCCTCATCGCCGTCGCGGCCGTATACATCGCGGTTCAGGTCATGCTGGGCTAGCGCTCGTTTGGGAACCTATTGCGACGAGCTTTGGGGCCTCACGGTAACGCCCGTTTTCGTCGGTGCTTCGTGATGGCAAGCGAGGTAAAAGGCTTTCGCACCATCGTGTTCTGCACGGCTTGGGCGCGCCTTTTGGTAGCGTGCCCCGGCCGAGTGAAGCACCTCCAGTGTGGCCGCGATGGCCTGACCAAGCCGCTCTCGGAGGCGGCGGCGTGATGTCTTGGGTCCGTCCTCTGGCGGCAAATCCCTCGCCAGGAGCGACGTTCCGCGCGTGGGCCGTGCCGAAGGGCCAGCGTAGACGCCGACGTTGTCGAGGGAAATAGGTTCGCCGCATGCACTGCATACGACACGAGGCTCGCTGGACTGACCGCAGGGCTCGTGCCGAACCCGTACGGGTGGACCCTCGCGCTCGGAAACCCAGCTATCGCCCCAGTGCATCATGCCCAATAGAATGGGAAATAGGTCCTTCCCCTTGCGCGTGGGGCGATATTCGTAGCGCGGTGGGCGATTCTGGTATGGAACGCGCTCCAAGATGCCCTTGTCGACCAAGGTCTCGAGCCGGGCGGTGAGCACATTGGAGGCGATCCCCAAGTCTGCACATATTTGGTCGAACCTTCGCAATCCAAAGAAGACATCGCGAAGGATCAGGGGCGTCCACATTGGCTCGAGATGATCCAATGTGCGCGCGATCGAGCAGCGAAATTCCGAGAAATCTAGTTTCATTCCGGTTTTGGTCTCGTGCGAACCGGCTTCCGCCCCGACAAGGTCGCGACGGAAACCGGAGCTGGGAACCGCGCTGTGCTATGCCATCAGGCATCGATCGTGCGCCGCCCCGGCTTGACCGGGCCTGCGGCCATGATGGCCTCGCGCAGCGTACTTTGCAGGTTGTCGCTTTCGTTGAGCGCTTCACGGGACCGCTCTCGCCCATTCCCCAGGGTCGTCCCGTCGTACGACAGATGATTGCCGTTCTTGTCCAAGAGCCCGCGCAGAAGGCCCAGATCGATCAACTCGGCCATGGTATCGACCCCCGATCCAAAACGAATTTCGAACTCCGCCTCCGTGAAGGGGGGCGCGACTTTGTTCTTGACGACCTTGACCCGTGTTTTGCCACCTACGAGCTCGTCGCCGACCTTGACCTGACCGATGCGGCGCACGTCGAGCCGCAACGAGGCATAGAATTTCAGCGCGTTGCCGCCGGTGGTCGTCTCGGGAGATCCGAAGGTGACGCCAATCTTCTGACGCAATTGATTGATGAACATCAATGTCGTTCCAGAACGATGGGCGGCACCGGTCAACTTGCGGAGCGCTTGGCTCATGAGTCGCGCTTGCAGGCCCATGTGCGCGTCACCCATATCGCCTTCGAGTTCCGCCTTGGGGGTGAGCGCCGCCACGGAATCGACCACGATCAAATCGACATGCCCCGATCGAACGAGCATTTCCGTGATTTCGAGCGCCTGCTCGCCGGTATCTGGCTGGGAAACGAGGAGGCCTTCCGTTTCCACACCGATGCCGCGGGCATACGAGATGTCCAGCGCGTGCTCGGCGTCGATGAATGCGCATACGCCGCCCGCTTGCTGCGCTTCCGCAATGGCATGCAGGGCCAGTGTGGTCTTCCCGCTCGCCTCGGGGCCGTAAATCTCGATCACGCGGCCTCGCGGGTACCCACCGACGCCGGTTGCCAGATCGAGCGACAGCGACCCCGTGGAAATCGTCCCCACGGGCTCCGGCTCGTACTCGTCGCCGAGCGCCATGATCGAGCCCTTGCCAAACTGCTTTTCCACCGCATGCAACACGCTCTTCAACGACTTCATCTTGTCTGCAATGCAATCCATCATGTTCGTCTGCCTTTGGATCGCCCCATGGATCTCTCCCGTCGCGCCGTGGGGCAGCGTGTGCGCGGGCTTCGCCGATGCTCGTTGCAGCGGCGACTGGCCTCATAGCGAGCGTCATGCCGAGGCGTTCCGTGCGAAATGGGCGGAAGATCCGAAGTGTCGGAAGTGTCCCGGACAGATTCCCGGCTGTCCCGGACAGCGCTTCGGCCCTGGCCCGGGGGGCTAAAGTTCGTGCGCAACACGCATGGCGAGACGGCCGACATCTCGGTCATGAAGCGACTTATTCTTTGTGCCTTTGCGATGGCGACGTTTTCGGCGCTCACGGCCTGCAGCGACTCGGACGACGGGGGCCGCTCAACCGGCGGCCCCGGATCGCCGGGCGATACGCCAAGCGGAGCTACCCCTGACGGTGGTCCGCCCGACAGCGGCTCACCCAGCGAGGCCCCGGCGGATTTCGTGCTCAGCTGCAGCGCGGAGCTGACCGGACCAAACCGCGTCGAGTACACCGTCTCGGGCAACATCCTCCACTTCTCGGCGGGCGGCCAGCAGGTCGACTTGACGTTGGTGTCGGCCGCCGGCGGCAAACCAGTCTACGGCACCTGGCAACTTCCCTCCGTACTCCTTGGCGGGGATCCAAAGGTCATCGAGAAGCACCAGCTGAGGGTGGTCAGCACGCTGCGCATCGAGGCCGATCGGGTCACGATCACCGGCAGCTGCTCGAGCAAGTACCACGCAATGTCGGCCACCACGTCATCGCCCGCCACCATCACCGACTCGACGATCGACATTCTCGAATCGCACCACGAGGTGAAGCAATGGACACCGCGTGGCGGCGAGAAGACCAGCAGCGCGGCGTTCGCCCCCTCGAAACTGCAGGTCCAGGCCCAACCATCGGACACCGCCATGCTCCGAGCTGCACTCCCCTTCACAGCCGACTGAGACCGTGCCTGCCTGAAGGCTCCCGTGTGCCGGAACCGGCAACGGGAGCTCACCGAAAGCGCGGCTTCCACACCACTAGCTTCGCGCGCCTTCCCGACGCGAAAGCCACCACGCTCGAGCTGGCACGAATGTCCGCTACGGAGATTGCCGTAGGAGCATAGCGGACTGGGCTTGGAGCCAAGGAAAGAAATCTTAGTAAAAACAATGGTCTACGAAGACACGCCGCACCTATTTTAGCGCGTGGCGTCAAACCGTGCCGGCGTCATTTTCGATCTTTGCTGCGTTCGAGAAATATTTGGCCGGAACGTCGATCCCGGAGCGTCTGACACGACATTAGACAGGGGCGCCGGTCAGCAACGGCCCGACGCCCACAGCACCTTCACGGCGAAACCAGCCCGCGCCGTTCGCGTACTTCGATGAGGAGGTACGTTCGCGCGGAGGAACGCCCGCATTCGAACCGAAGAGAAGAAGAGACAGCAGCATGGAAACGACGAACACCCGCCACAATGAAAGAAGCTCCATCGTGGCGTTCGTCCGTCGAGCTTTTGGCGGCGCGCGCGCAGCGGCCCCCGTCGAAATCGTCATCAACGACCTCGACCAATTGCCCAATCGCTGGGCCCGCAGCGCCCCCTACGAGATGTCGGCCCTCGGCTGGCGTTACGGGTGAACCATCCGACGGCCACCCCGCACGGAGGCGGCCAACCGTTAGCCGCCGACCTGATTGGCGGCATCTCGAGCGCGCGACATGTATTGCTGGTATGCGCCGTTGTTGTACGTGGTCCACGGCGTCCAATTGGTTCCCCCCGACGAGATGTTGTACGCCGCCGCGGCGCAGCCGGCAGGATCGAACGCTTGGTCGTCGGATACTTCGGAATGCCAATACGAGTTAATCTGCCATACGCCGCGATCGCGGCTGCAATCGGTGTTGATGAGCACCGCGCGCGTCCAGCCTTGGCTCTCGGCCAATGCGACGGCGATGGAAATCACGAGTCCATCACCGTGGAGTCCTGCATTTCGCGCATACTGGGCAATTTGGACATCGGACAAATGCGTGCCGTCGAGGGTGCTCTGTTGCGTGCATTCCACCGCACGAGGGTCGGGCGCGACAGCAGAGTTGGGGCCGCGTGTGCCCGCGGAAGCCGCGGGCGCGAGAAACAACGACGTCGCGAGAAGACAGAACGCGGGCACGGTGACGCGAGATGCCGTACGGCGAATGGTTTTATTCATGGTGATCACTCCTCTCGCCGCGCGACACTGCAGTGCGCATGCCGTTCGCCATTACGCAATGACACGCAAATAGCGGCTTACAGGGCGGTAACGTGATCACGACGATCGCGTTTGGATGATCCGCATGATCATGCTTCGAGGTCGCCGGCCTGCGGAGCAATGCGAATCTACGCCACGGTGATGGCGCGAAGGGTCCATCGTAGGGATGTGGCCCGATCCATGCCCGATCCATGCGAGGGCGGTGGACTTTGGGCGAGAGCGGCCCTACCGACGGGTTAGAGCCCACGCTTCGTGAAACGCGGGCCCAGACCATGTGGCGACGCATCTTTCCGGATTGGCGTGGACTCCCGACGGCATTTTGGCTCGTCTGTGCAGGCACGTTCGTCAATAAGTTCGGAACGTTCGTTCTACCTTTTCTATCGATTTACCTCACCCAGCGCAGGCAATTTTCTCCGCAAGAGGCGGGGATCGTCGCCTCGTTCTTTGGCATAGGCTCCTTCGCGGCCGGGCCACTGGGTGGCACGCTGGCAGATCGCATCGGGCGGCGGCGAACCATCATCGCCAGCTTGGGATTCAGTGCCATCGCCATCATGCTGCTGCCTCTGGCGCAAACGCTCCCCCACTTCGCGGCCGGCGCCTTCGTCCTGGGCATGACGGGCGACATGTATCGACCTGCGGTCAGCGCGCTGGTGGCCGACGTGGTGGCCCCCGAAGCTCGACCTCGCGCCTATGCATTCCTTTATTGGGCCGTGAACCTCGGCGTTGCCTGCGGAGTGCCGCTTGCGGGCGCGCTTGCCACGTTCAGCCCGCGATGGCTCTTTCTGGCAGACGGTGCCGCGAGCCTCGTGTTCGTGGCCATCATTTGGGCCGGCGTGCGGGAAACGCGTCCGGCCGAACGCACCGAGGTCGAGGTGCGCGTCTCCAGCCCGACCGTCCTGGGCGATCCCCTGTTTCTTGGCTTCGTCCTTCTGATGTTTCCACTGGCCTTCGTCTTCACGCAGCACCAGACGAATCTGCCCATCGATATGGGCAACCACGGATTGAGCGCGCGGCAATACGGTTTGCTCATCGCCATCAACCCCGCACTGATCGTGGTGTTGCAGCCGACGATGGGGCAGGTTACCCGAGCATTCAACCGCCTCGGGGTTTTGGCCGTCGGTGCTATTTTGATGGCCATTGGCTTTGGCATCAATGCCTTTGCCACCACCATTCCAATTTATGCCATCTCGGTCGCCATCTGGAGTTTCGGCGAAATGTTCGCCCTGCCAGTTGCTACCTCCGTGATCTCCGATCTGGCCCCGAGCGCGGCGCGCGGAAACTACCTTGGCATCTACCAAGGCGTGTGGGGCGCTGCGAACATGACGGCGCCCGCGTGCGGTGCGTTCCTTCTTCAGCGACATGGCGGGAGCACGCTCTGGTCCACGTGCTTTTTCCTCTGTGCCGGGGCGGCTGCGGGCTTTTACGCGCTGACCTCATCGATGAAGCGCCGATTGGACGCTGACATGCCCATCCGTACATCCCGCAGCGCCTCGCCTTCCACGAGCGAGGCTTGCGCAACCGACACGGATTAGCCATTTCCGAGTGCCTCACCGCCGCGCGGTCGGGGCTGAATCGACGAAGTCGCACTCCAGTGCTTGTGAACGCGGCTCGCCAACCAGCCCGCGAGGGATCCCACCGCCGCGGCCATTCCCAGCTTGGCAAAAGCCTCCCCCGAAGGCGGAAGGTGCGAGGCAAAGTACGAGACCAAGCCTAGAAAGAATCCGAGCAGGTTGTTGAAGATCGGCACCAGCCGCAACGACACGACCACCATCGCCACGAAAAAGACCACCACGGTGACCGTCCACGCCCCCAAGTACGGACCGAGCGCGTGGAGTCCCACGGCAGCGCCCATCCCACATGCCAAGCCCACGAGCACGCAGGCGAAGTTGATCGCGCCGTGCCGGAAATCGACCCCCCGCGTAAAGAACGCGATCCAACCGATGAACATGGCCCACACCGGCAGACCGAGAAGCACGAAGCTCACCGTCGCCGCCGCCGAAGCGACCAGCGATTCGCCGAGGGTGATCTTCCATTGAGCGATATTTTTCACGAGATTCTCCCTTTGTCCTGCGTCCACGGCGTTCGTCCGCGTCGCAAGGGAGAAAATGCGCCCGCAAACGGCATGCGGCCAATGCATAGTGTCAATATCGAACATGCGTGCGACGCAATTGCGCCCCGCGGGTCAGCGCGAACGACGGGCGCGCTGTTCCGACGGCTCATCGTGCTCGAGCTCGTCCAAAAGGTCTTCCCGGACGTCGACGCGCTTGCGCGGGTCCTTCGCGCCCGAATCGGCAACGCGCGTTCGGCCATCCCGCATCTCGCGCGAAAGGTGCGTCAGCAACCGGTCGACGCCATGGTCGAGAGCCGCATTGAGCTCTTTGGCGGTCTTCTCGCGTCGCTGCTTGCGCGCCTGCTGCTCGTTTCGTTTGTGTTCGCGCGCCAGCGCTTTGGGCGAGACCTCCTTCGAGAAGGCAGACCGCGCATGGAAAAACATGCCGAGGCCCCACCCGAGGAGCGGAAAGAGGAACCAAAGGACGTCCGGCGTCGTGAGCATGTTGATGGCCGCGAGAAACGCGTTCACCGCGATGAAGGGCCACATGTGGGCTGCGAACCCTTTGCGCCGGCGCGCCAAAATCGCCTCCCGCGCCTGCTGCTCACCGCGCGCATCGTCGAGCTCCAGCGCCGCCGTCTCGATGGCCTCGCGCGAAATGCCTACCTCGGCGGCCGCAGCCAGAAGCTCGTCGTGCCCGACGCCTTGCTTGTCGTCCCTCTTGAGCGCCATCTCCAGGATGGTGCGAACCTCTTCGTCCGAGTAGCGCCGCTGCGTCATTCCTGGAGCAGCATAGCCGAACCCGGGCGCGACACGACCGCTACCGACACAGCCGCCTGAGGTCGCCCTTCCAGGGCTGGAAATCCCTGCTTAGTTGTCGCGCGTCGCGAGGCTACAGAGCTGAGCGTTGTTCGATTGCCAGGCCACGCACGCCTTGTCGTTGCCCTCGTTGGCCGTTTTGACGCACTCGGCGTACGCCGTGCCGCCGTCGTTGCATTTCGTATCGCAATACGTACGCAATTCATTGCACTCGCGTCCCGGCTGGGGAGCAGGGCCGGCGTCCGTGATTTTTCCCGCGTCGTTGGTCGCAGGAGGACCGCCATTTTTCTGGTCGTCATCGCTTTCCTCGCCCGTGCATTGACCACCTTGGGACACGGCGGCGTTTTTCCCGCAGGTAAAGGAGACACCGTTCAAACAGGTATTCGTGCCACACGAAAGCGTGCGCTTTGCACCATTGTACGAGATATCGCACGAGCAATTCGAAGTATCGGAACCGCTCTCGGACGACGAGCTGCATGCAATGATGGCCGAAGCTCCACAGGCCACGAAGAACCAACGAGCGAAAGACATGTACAAATCTCCAGAATGCCCCCGATTCGCGAAGGCGAACATCGAGGATGCGTTATTAGGCGAAGCCATGCATACGCCGTGGATGGCTCATACGCTAGAGTGAACACGAAGTTCACACGGCGCGCCGCGCGTAATCATGAATGTTCATAACGAATCAAACATTCACGCGAATCGCCCGATGGCGCAACACACCCATTTGGTCGATTCATTCAAGGCCGTTCGAGAAACTGCGGCAAGCCGTCGTTCAACGAAAGCCATGGGACTTTGCTCGAGGTGAAGATGTGCATCGTCGGGGGAAGCCGCCCCGGTTCATCGAGGGTCGCGAGCGCGACGGCGAGAAACTCGTGATCACGCTGCGCGAACACCGACGTACCGCACGATGCGCAGAAGCGGCGAAGAAGGCCGGCCGACGAGGCAAAGGCCGACGTTTGTCCTTGGACCGAAACCGCTGCGATGGGAAAGAGTGCGCGCGCGAAGAAGGGCGCGCCCGTGGCCCGTTGGCAGATGCGGCAGTGGCAGACGCGCACGTTCACCGGCGATCCGTTGGCCACGTAGCGGATGGCACCACAAAGACAGCGGCCCGTGTGCGGCGGCGGCGATTCCGATTCGGGCTGCATATCTGTCGGTTCCACGCGTGAAAGTCTACTACGTGCCCATGTCAGCTGGTGTCATTTGCGGGCCGAGCGTCGCCGCCGCAAAAGAACCGAATGAACACGCGAGGACGTTGCGAGTTGGTGCTGTTGGCCAGCGTCGTCATCGGTATTGCGACGTCGCTCGGAAGCGCCGCGTGCTACCACGGCATCGGAGGGAGCTCGTGCGACAGTTATGAAGAGGCCGACGGAAAGCGTGATTCTCGCCAGAGCGTCGATGGGACCTTCGTGCGGACATTCGACGATGGGACCCGCCGTGACTTCTTGGATGGGATCGTCCAGCTCCGGAGGCAGGACATTCGGACCCCCTCCGCCATTTGGCTGAGCGCACCAATCGCGCGACCGGACGCCGGAGCTCCGCCCTGGGATGGCGGCGCCGATCCTCATCGTCCCACCATAGGCATCACCACGGTCATGCGGCTGCGGCGTACAAGGAATGCGTGCAGCGGCGACACATGCCCCATCGAGATCGACGTCCTCACCTGCCCTTCGCCGCGGCAGTGGATGAAGGAAGCCCCTTCATCGCCCGATCATGACGTGGCCCCCACCTGTTGGGACACCTCCGGCGCCACGTCCGCCCCGCGTTCATGGACCACCTCCGGAACGATGCACTCGGCAAAACCGAGGGAACGGCGCGAGACGGGCTCTTTCAATGTAAGCACCGCCGTGACGGTGGATATCCCGAAGGAAGGCAACGCGAAACTCTACGGTCACGCCACAATCACCGTCCAAGACTCGCGTGAATGCATGTAATAAAGCGAGGCGGCGGATCCGGAGTTCCGCCGTCGCGAGCAAAGTTCGTTTAGCGCGGGGCCGAGGGGAATAGGGTGCGCTTGAAGTTGTCCGTGTCGAAGTATTCGGCGACCTGGGTCACCTTGCCGTCTTTTACGGTGAGGATGGCCACCATGGGGTTGCGGAAGGGGCGGCCGTCTTTCGTCGTGGAGCTCGAGACGCATTCCACCACGGCGTGCTCGTCCTCGGTGATCATGCGCGACACCTCGGTCACATACGGCGCGGCCATGTCCAACAGGGACATCATGGGCTGAAAGAATCCGGCAACGACTTGGTCGCGCCCGGAAAAGACGCCCGCGAGCGGATGATCGCCTAGAATTCGGTACTCGATATCGTCGGCGGCGAGCGCGAGGACCGTGGCGAGGTCCTTTTCCCCGAGCGCCTTCAGATATCGAAGTACCGTTTCTCGCGTGTCGTTCGTATTGGATGATGCCATGGTCATGCCTCGCTTGCGGTCTGAAGTTTGAACGCGGTGTTGATGGGCGGCAGCGTTCCGGCGCGTTCGAACGTCTCCCAGAGCTTGCCCTTCGGTGTGAGCTTCAAGAACGCCGTGCGCAGCAGAATGAGCAAGGGATTCTCGATTTGCTCCACCACGCCCAGCTTGCGCGACGTGTCGACCATCCACCGCGTTCGTTCGCGGCGCTGGTCCTCGTATTGACGCAAACCGCGGACCGGATCCGGCGCCGTGGCCAACGTCGAGGCCAGCACCACCGCGTCCTCGATGGAGCTGCTTCCACCCTGAGCAAGACTCGTCAGCATGGGATGCGCAGCGTCGCCCAGCAAGGTCACCGGCCCCTCGCCCCAGCGCTCGATGAACGGCCGATCCTGCGACGGCACCGTCACGATGTCTTCCGCCGGCGTGATCTCGATGAGTTCCCGCGTCTCGGGCGCCCAGCCCTCGAAGGCGCGGGCCAGCTCCCGTTTGCCGCCTTTCCAATTGCGAGCCTGCTGCTCCGGCATGGTCTGCGTGCCCCACCAATACGCGCGCCCCTGCCCGATGTCGTGCAGGCCGAAGCGCTTGCCCGTACCCCAGTATTGACCGCTCCACCCCGGCGTCATGCGCGGATGCTTGAACGGCACCGTGGCCAGCCAGCAGAGAAATCCACCGTAACGCGTCGGGCTCGCCCCGTGGAGCTGGCTGCGAATCGTCGAGTTGATGCCGTCCGCGCCAATGAGGATGTCGCCGCGGGTCTCGCGCCCGTCTTTGAACTTCACGCGAACACCCTTACCATCACGCTCGAACTTCGAGGCCACCGCACCGAGGTGGATGGGCGTGCCCTTCGACGCCTCCAGGAACCCAGCCTGGAGATCGCCACGGTGGATGCACACGGTCTTCGCGCCCGGTTGCGATTTGAAGATATCCGACGCGCGCGAAGTTACGATGGTCTGGCCTTTGGGGTTGAGGATTTCCGCAGTCTCCCCCACGGCACCGCGGATCGTGCCCAGGCCGAGATCGATGCCAAGTAGCTGGAGGGCAGCCACCGCATTGCTAATGACGGAAATGCCCGTCCCCATGGCTTTGAGCTCGGGGGCCTGCTCCCAAACTTCAACGTCGATTCCCACGCGTCGGAGGGAGACGGCGGCTGCCAACCCGCCGATTCCGGCGCCCACGATGATGGCTTTGGTGTTTCCCATTTGTTCTGCCCGATCTTTTCGATGATTGCTGCGGTAAGGTGTTCAACGTGCGGCTCGGCCATCATGGTCAGATGGTCGCCCGGAATTTCGACGACTTCGAGTTTTGCCGTGGTGCGCTCCGTCCAACCGTTGGCCGGGTCGCGGTACATGGATCCTGCACTATCGTGCATGGGGCGCAGCACCTCGGGCAGCGGACGCGCCGCGCGAAGGAGCGTGATGTCACGATCCAACACGCCCGGACGGTAATCGAGCGCGGCCCGAGAGTTGGCCTTGTACACTTCGAACAGACGGCGCGCCGTGGCCCCCGAGCTACCGCCGGGAAGGACGCCGAGCTTGATCGCCTGACGCGCGATGAACTCGAACTTCTCCTCCAAGGTCAGCAGGTTCGACGGAATGGCCTCCATCGGCGCGCTCGCTCCGCGTTCGAGCCAGAGAAGCTCCCAGAAGAACCAGCCAAGCACGAACTCGTCGGCGGCGCGCATTCGCTCGTCCGGGCTCAAGGCGACGGTGTCGATGATGATCAGCTGGGAAATATCCTCGCCGGCCTCGCGCAGTTGACGCGCCATCTCGAAGGCGACGAACCCGCCGAACGACCAGCCGCCAATCGCATACGGCCCGACTGGCTGCACGCGCCGGATGGCCGCGAGGTAATTCGTGGCGAGTTCGGAGACGCTTTCGATGGGGACACCGCCGGCGTCCGCGCCCGCGGCCTGCAGCGCGTACAGAGGCTGGTCGTCCGGCAAGTGGCGCGCCAGCGGGAGGTAGCAAAGCACATTGCCTCCCATGGGGTGCACGAGGAACAGCGGCGGACGCGTTCCCTCGGGTCGAAGGCTCACGAGCGGGTCGAACTCGGCCATCGCTCCATCGCGACGGAGGTGGTCTGCGAGCGCGGCCGCCGTCCGCGCCTTCAACAGATGCGACAGCGGGACGTGCGCACCGAAGCGCTGCTCGATCATCATGACGAGCCGCATCGCGGTGAGCGAGGTTCCGCCGAGCTCGAACATATCGTCCTCCACCCCGACGTCCGAACGCTGCAGCAGATCGGCGAGAGTCTCCACGAGCACGCGCTCGTAGACGTCGGCCGGCGCGCGACCATTCGAGCTCGCAGCAGGCTTCTGCGCGAGGGGCCGCTTGCGAAGCGCCTCGTTGTCGCGCTTTCCGCTGGGCGTGCGCGGAAGGCTCTCGATCCATTCCAGGTGCGCGGGCACCATGTGCTTCGGCAGCACGTTCCGGAGCCGCTCGGTGATCGCTTCGAGCGGAACCTCGTCGGGCTCTCCCACGAGGTACGCGGCGAGGAAGGCATCTCCGTCGCGGCGGCGGGTCACGACCACGGCGGCCTCGCGCAAGCCCGGGTAGTCGGCGCCCAGGTCCGTGATGACGCGCTCCACCTCCGCAGGCTCCACGCGGAAGCCCCGCACCTTGACCTGATCGTCAGCGCGGCCGAGGCAGACGATGGCCCCGCTGGGCAGCAGCATGCCGAGGTCACCTGTGCGGTAAAGTCGATCGCCCTCTGCGCCGAAGGGATGCGCGCGGAAGCGTTCCTCGGTGAGATCGGGCCGGCCCAAGTAGCCATCGGCGAGGCAGCGTCCCCCCACGTAAATCTCGCCGCGGACCCCCGGAGGTACGGGGCGAAGCTGCGCGTCGAGCACGTGCACTTCCGCACCATCGATGGGCGAACCAATCGGCGGCAGCACGGGGAACGCCTCCGGATCGCCCGTCATGGCGAAGCTGGTCACCACGTGGGTCTCGGTCGGGCCATACTGATTCTCGAGGATCGCGCCTTCACAGAGCCGGCGGATCGCGCTGCTGACCCGCAGCTGCTCACCCGACGAGATCACGACGCGCAGGCCGCGGGGCCGGATGTCGAGCGCGCTCGCCATCTCCGCGAGCTGATGCAACGCCACGTACGGCATGAAGATCCGTTCGACCTCGTTTCGATCCAAGAGCTGCAGCAGTGCACGCATGTCGTGCCGCTCCTCCTCGGACACGAGCTGCAAGGCCCCACCCGAGCAGAGCGTCGCGTAGATCTCTTGGAAGGAGACGTCGAAGCTGAGTGGCGCATACTGCAAGGTCACGCCGCCCGTCGCCGCCGTGTCGATGCGATTTTGCCACCGGACCAAGTTGGAGAGCGCGCGATGCGGCATCACCACGCCCTTGGGCGTTCCCGTGGAGCCGGAGGTGAACAAGACGTACGCGGGGCTGGCAAGCGGGATCTCCGGCAGCAGCCCCGCCGAGCCCTCGTGCGCCCCGACGAGATCCTCGCGCCGGAGGATCCGGAAGGGGCGGGCTTGCTCGACCATCGCATCGAGACGCGCTTTGGGGTAGCTCGGGTCGAGCGGCACGCACGCCCCGCCGGCCTTGGCGATGCCGAGTACCGCCGCGATCATCTCGGGCGAACGCTCGACGGAGAGGCCGATGGTCATCGCGCCGGGAGTGCCGCCCGCGTCGAGCAGTCGACGCGCGATCCCATTGGCCGCGCGATCGAGCTCGCGGTACGTCCAGCGCGTGTCGCCGAAACGCACGGCGATGGCCTCCGGCGTGCGCGCAACCTGCATCTCGAATTGTCGCACCACATCGATCGCAAAAAGGGGCGCGAAGTCCGGCGCCTCGTGCGGATGCTCGAGCATGCGCCGGAGGATGCGCACGTACGCTTCGCCAAAGAGTCCCACCTGGTCTGCACTGAGGGCGTTGCGGCGCGCGTCGATGCGGAGCCGCATGCGGCCATCGTCGACGTTGGTGATCGCGTTCACCAGCAGCGCGAGATTCGTTTCCTCCCAGGACTCGAACCGGCGCAGCGCCACGCCGGGGAGCTCCAACACCGCGGAAAGCACGTGAAAGTGCACGTAGTTGAACGCGGTATCGAGCACGTCGCTCGCGGTATCGGCCTGGATCGCGCTCAGTGGATAGCGCCGGTGCGCGTGCCCTTCCTGCTCCTGGCGGAAGGTCTCGCGCACCGCTTCGAGCCAACTCGACGCGCCCGAGCCAAGACGCACGGGCACCGTGTTGAGGAAGAGCCCGGCCATGCGATCGGCCCCCTCGCGCTCGGGGCGGCCGTGCGTGATCAGCCCGGTGGTGATGTCGTCCGTCCCCGAAAAGAGACGCAAGGTCTGGCAGTACACCGCAAAGAGCACCGACTTGACGGGGATGGCATGCGCACGCGCAAAGTCGCGCACCATCACCTCGAGACCGTCGGGAAAGGCGATGTGCCGGATCACCGCGTCGCCCTCACCCGGCGGCTCGTACGAGCCGAACGGTGGAATCTCGAGCAGCGAGGCCCCTTCGAGCTTGCGGAGCCAGTACGCACGCGATTCCTCCGACTCGAGCGCGCGCCGCTCCTCGCGGGCGTGATGCGCGGGTGACGGCGGCGGCTTCTCGCCCACGGCATCGATGCCGCGTCCAATGGCGTGCAGGTAATCCTGAAGGAGCTCGCGCAGGAGGTTCGCGATGCTTCCACCGTCCAGAATGGCGTGGTGAAAGCTGAACACGAGCTCCACCACCTCGGGCCGCACGTGAACGCGGAAAAGGTAGAGCGGCGCCTGATCGAACCGATACGGATGGAAGCGGCGCTCGTCGATGTGGCGGCGTATCTCGGCCTCTGCGTCCGCCTCGCGCCACGCACGCAGATCGGCAATGGTCATCCCGCCATGCACGGCACGCCGAACGAGCTGCAGCGGTTCCGCGTGGCCTCCCAGCGCGAACGAGGTGCGCAGCGCCGGGTGACGCGCCACCAGCTTGTCGAAGGCCTGGCGAAAGGGAGCCTCCTCCCAGGGCAGGGTCAACGTGTATCGGAAGACATCTTGGTAGACCGCCGAGCGCGGGTGCTGGCGGCTGTGATAGAGCATCCCGAGCTGCAAACGCGTGACGGGGTACGCATCCTCGCAGTCTTCGAGCTGCGCCCGATCGACGCGCGAAACGAGCTTGAACGGCTCGAGTGCCTCGTCCGCGGCCTCACGCGACATCGCGCGGGCCGCCAGCTGCGCCACCGTGGGATGGCGCACGAGATCGGTCAGCGAAAAATGCACGCCGCGCCCTGCGGCCTGCGCCCGAACGCGGAGCGCCAGGATCGAATCGCCGCCGAGCGCGTGGTAGTCATCGTGCACGCCCACGCGTTCCACGCCGAGCACCTCGGCCCATACCGCCGCGATCGCGGCCTCCAACTCGTTGCGCGACGCCTCGTACGGACGCGGCGCTTCCGCGGGGGAGAACGCCGCGAGCGCCTTGCGATCGGCCTTGCCGTTCGGCGTGAGCGGAATGCGCTCGATGCGGAGGAACCGCGCGGGGATCATGTATTCGGGCAAGGTCACGCCGAGATCGGCGCGAAGCGCGCCATCGTCGAGGGCCTCGTCCGATACGTAATACGCAACCAAATGCGTCCCGCGCGCCTCGGAAACGTGATCCAGCACGACGGCATCGTGAACGCCGCGCAGCTTGGCCAAGGCATTGGACACCTCGCCGAGCTCGATGCGGTTGCCGCGGATCTTCACCTGCCCATCGATCCGCCCCAGGTATTCGAGGTTGCCATCGGCGAGCCACCGCGCGAGATCGCCCGTGCGGTACATGCGTTCGCCGGTCATGAAGGGGTCGTCGCGAAACTTCTCGCGCGTCAACTCGGGCCGATCGAGGTAGCCGCGTGCCACACCAACGCCCGCGATGCAGAGCTCCCCCGGCACCCCCGGCGGCTGCAGCTTGCCGTCGGGATCGAGGACGTACAGGCGCGTATTGTCGATGGGCCGCCCGATGGGCACGCGCGCCACCGACGCATCCGTCGGACAATCGAAATACGATACGTCGACCGTGGCCTCCGTAGGCCCGTACAGATTGACGAGACGGGGCCCGCCACCGCCGAAAATGCGATTGAATTGCTCGACACGCGCCGGCGGCAAGGCCTCGCCACTGCAAAAGACGAACCGCAGCGATGCCGTCTCCGCGCGCCGTTCGGGTACGCCCTCGAGCGCATCGAGAAAGGGCCCGAACATCGACGGCACGAAGTGGATCGCGCTGACCTTTCGCGCACCGATGGCGCGCAAAATCTCGAGCGGGTCTTTTTCGGCCCCCGGCGGCAGCAAGGCCAGCGCCGCGCCTTCGATGGCCCACCAAAAGAGCTCCCACACCGAAACATCGAAGGAGATTGGCGTTTTCTGCAGGAGCACGTCACCCGACCCGAGTGGGTAGGCCGTCTGCATCCACGTCAAACGATTGATGACCGAATGATGCTCGACCATCGCGCCCTTTGGATTTCCCGTCGAGCCGGAAGTGTAAATGACATATGCGAGGTTTTTCGGCCCCGCGAGAGGCGCAAGGGGCGTACACGGCCATGCCTGCGCCTCGATGCGCCGAAGTCGCTCGGCGTCGACCACCGCTTTGGCACGGCTGTCCGCGAGCAAAAATCGAATCCGCTCCTCGGGATACCCCGGATCGACGGGCACGTATGCGCCCCCCGCCTTCATCACACCAAGCAGCGCCACCAGCATGTCGGGGCTGCGTTCCATCCGAACGGCCACCCGATCGTCGGGCCCCACACCGTCTTCCTCGCGCAGGGCGCGGGCCACGCGATTGGCGCGCGCATCGAGCTGGGCATACGTCAGCGTGGCGCCATCCGCTGCAACGATGGCAACGTGGTCTGGAATGCGCGCGACCTGCTCCTCGAACAGGCCATGCACCGTGGTATCGCGCCGATATGCCGATCGCGACCCCGTACCGATCTCGAGCAGAGCAGCGCGCGCGGCACCGCCGACCAAATCGAGCTCGGAAATGGGGCGATCCAAGTTTGCGAGGGATTGCTCCGCCAGCGCGTGGATGGACTGCGCCACCTGGGCGGACGGCATGTCGTCGTCGAAGACGTCCTGCGCATGGTAAAAGTCCAAATAGAGGGCATCGTCCCCTTCGAACGATAACGCCGTGATCGACAATGCGTCCGAATCGTGGACGAGCATGGTCGGCTCCAAGGTTCCCCGCGCGACGGCCGGAATTTCCGTTGGCGAAGGGAGGCGCAAATAGGAGAAGGTGACGTCGAACAGCGGCCCCGTTCCGCGCGGCACGGCTTCGCGCATGACATCGCCCAAAGACAGCCGTTCGTGCGGGCGCAGCGTGGACAATGCCGTCCGGGTCCGCGCCACCAGCTCGCGCATGGTCAAGCCCGCGACGGGCACGCGCAGGGGCAGCATGTTCGCAACGTGGCCACAAACCCGCCGCGCAACGTCTCCTTGCCGATTCGCGAACGGAATACCGAGAACGACCTCGTCACGCCCGTGGACCCTCGACGCGTAAATAGCCACTACTGCTGTAAAATACGCGGACAGTGCGGCGCCGCTCTCTTGAATCCCCTTGATAATGCGCCCGTCGACGGTCACACGATGATAGACCGTCGTCCGTTCCCCCGATTTCGCTCTTCTCGCAAACAATGCGGGCGATACGCCCGCCAGCTCCGCCCGAAAGAACTCGACGTCTCGTTCGTATTCGGCCGAGGCGAGGTAGCGCGCCTCCTCGTCGATGAAATCCAGGTACGACGATGCCGAAAGCTTGGCCGGCTCCCCCGTGCGCCGAACATGCACGTAATCCGCCACCACCTCGTCGGTGAGCCGGACGGTGGCAAAACCATCGACGGCGATGTGGTGCACCTTCGAATACAGGTGCACGACGGAGTCGCTCTCGCGCAGCAGCGAAAATTCGATCAGCCTATTTTTCTCGACCGAAAATGGACGCAACAGTGAGCGCTCACGCCACGCCTTGCACGCGGCCGCCGGGTCCGACTCGCGTGAGAAATCGACGATGGGAATCTCGGGTATCTCCCATTCGAGCCATTGACGAGGCTCGCCATCGATCTCGCCAAGACGCAGATGCCAGGGATCGTGACGCTCGATCACACGGGCCGCGCACTCTCTCAGCAGCTCGACGTCGAGCTCGCCTTCGAGACGCGTGCGCCCCGAAAAATTGAACTGCGGATTGTCGGGAAGGCGCGAATTGGCGATCCAAATATCACGTTGATACGCCGTCAATGGACGGCGCACGCGCGAATCGAAATGCTGGCCCATGTTCACCGCTGCGAAAAGGAAAAGGGGATCGTCTGCAGCGAACTACGAAAGGCGACACCTCCATATTTCACGGTGCCTTCGCTTCCGAAGTATGATTGCGGCATGCGACACGCGCACGTACTCGTGACGCGACGCGCAACATTTATTGCCATATATCTTCGGAGAGTCAAGGCAAATACCACTTCGCGATTGCGTTGCGACTATGCCACTCATCGCGCGCATTGCATGTCGGGCGCCCGGTAAAATTCGCGCCGGACTTCGCCCGGTACGAAGGACGTCCACCCGGCTCCGTTCACGTGAATCGATATTTCTTTGGCACCTTAGCAACCTTTCTAATGCGCATGTTGTAACGGCGACATCGACGTGTCGTGGCCTTCCGACGCGCACGATGACACGGCGCGATCTTTCCGATGGCAATCAAGATTCAGGAGCACGCATCAAATAACGACATCTCGACAATCGCGATGACGATATAGCGTATTGGACAATACGAATTTCAATTATGACATTGACGTCATTCGTCTGATCCCGAATCGCAATCGAAGAGGGACGCAAAGCCAGTGCCGGAAATACGCGCCCTCCGAGGATGCACGGCGCCAAGCGAGGTCGGCCGCGGCGAGAAAAAGACGGCGTTCGCACCGACGAGTGAGCCACGGAGCACGCTCACTCCTGGAGGCCGAGGAGGAGGACATTCTCGTCCAATTGCGCAAGGTGCCCGGCATCGTCGAGGTGCGTGAGATGGACGTGACGCAGCCAGGCGAACGCTATTTGGCACTTCGGTTCGAGCAGCCCGTCGATCACGGGAACCCGAACGGACCCGTCGCGAGTGGCGGCTTCGGAGACGCCACGAATACCTTTTTCGCGCCAGGGTATTACCATGCCGCGCGTTGGTGAACCGACGCCCTTTAGGCCTTCCAGGCCGCCGATTCTGCAAGCACGATGCGAACGCCGGCTTGCAGACGGCTCGGCGGAAGGCCAAACATTGCGTGGAATGCGCTGCTGAAGTGCGCGGAGCTGGAGAATCCCGCGTCCATGGCGGCCGCCGTGAGATCCCCTCCCCGCGTCAACGCGGCACCAGCCCGCAGCATGCGCGCCCAAAGTCGATATCGGCGAAAGCTCGTCGAGGTCTCCTCTTGGAACAGATGAAGAAACCGCGATGTCGACAGCCCGGCGCGCTCCGCAAACGCGGCAGCCGATTCCTCCGCCGCCGGCTCCCGCACGATGGCCTCCGCCGCCGCACGCACCCGCGGATCGAGGCGCGGCGCGGCCCCCGCCTCGAGGGCCGCCGCCTTGGCGAGCCACGCCTCGGGCGATTCGAAATCGAACAACGCCTCCTCGTTCCGATGCCCATGCGCGATGGGCCCCGTGTGCATGGTCATCGAACGCCGGCACGCGCGTTCGAGCGGCGTGCCCGGATCCAGGTACGCGAAGATCATCTCCGCGCCATGCGCCACCAGCCGATGGGGGGTGCGCGCGGAAATCAACGCGGAACGCGCGATCGTCGCCGTGCTGCCCACGTGCAAGGTGAACGCGGCATCGACCCCCACGGCGAGGCATGCCACGGATCCGGAATGGGCATCGAGCTGCAGCGACGCGCCGCGGTAAATGGCGCGCCCAGGCCATAGCCAGAGCGTGGCGTAGCACGTTCGTGAAAGCGGAGGCGGGGCAGCATCGGTCATGCTTGCACCATGGATAGTGCACGGCTCGCCCTCGTGGCGGCGTTCTTCTTGGGCATGGGCATCTTTGGCCTGGCCGCACCGACGAGACTGGTAGCGCCCTTCCGCATCGAGCTGGACGGTGCCGAGGCCCGCACCGAAGTGCGCGCGGTCTACGGGGGGTTCGGCATCGCCATCGGCGCCCTTCTCCTCGTGGCCATCATGCGAACGGATCTCCGGCGCGGCGCCGTCGTCGCCGTGGCCTTCGCCCTGCTCGGCATGGCCTTCGGCCGCCTCGTGGCGCGCCTTTTCGAGCGCCCGTCCGCCTTCTACCCAACGTGGTTCTATTTCTGGGTAGAGCTCGCGGGCGCCGGCCTGCTCCTGGCCTCGGCCTAATGCACCAGACGGATCACCAAACGCGCACGCGCGCGTTGGGTGCGAGATACAGCGGATCGCCCGCGCCCACGTCGAACGCGGAATACCAAGCATCCAAATTTCGCATGGTGAACGTGCGGTACTTCGGCGGCGCGTGCCCGTCGGTCTTGATGCGGTTCCTCAAGCTCTCGTCGCGCAGTTTGCTCTGCCAAGATTGCGCATACGACAGGAAGAACTGCTGCTCGCCCGAGAGCCCATCTTGCACCGGTGCAGGCGCCCCGCCCAGCGACGCGCGCCACGCGTCGAAGGCCACGGCGAGGCCCGCGAGATCGGCAATGTTCTCGCCCAGGGTCTGTTTGCCATTGATGGCCAAATCGGGAAAAGGCTTGTACGCGTCGTATTGTGCGGCCAATGCCGCCGCGGAAGCCTGGAAGTGCGCCAGATCGTCCGGAGTCCACCAATCGGCGAACCGCCCTCGCGCATCGAACTTCGCACCTTGGTCGTCGAACGAATGGCTAATCTCGTGCCCGATGATCGCGCCGATGGATCCATAATTCGCCGCCGCGGTCGACTTCGCATTGAAATACGGCGGCGAGAGCATTCCCGCCGGGAAATTCAATGTATTGCGCACCGGCAGATTCACGGCATTGACCACCTGCGGCACCATGGCCCACTCACCGCGATCGGCCGGGCGCCCGATCTTCTGCAAGTTGCGACGATATTCGAACGACTCCGCGCGCTCGAAATTACCGAGTGCATCGCCGCGCGTCACCTCGAGGCCCGAATAATCGCGCCACGTATCGGGATAACCGACTTCGACCTTGAGCGTGCCGAGTTTCTCCTTCGCCTTGGCCTTCGTCGCCGGGGCCATCCACGACAGCGCATCGATGCGCCGGCCGAATGCGGTCACCAGGTTTTCGACCAGAGACTGCACCGCGCGCTTCGTCTCCGGCGGGAAATAGCGCTCCACGTACAGCTTGCCCACCGCCTCGCCGAGGCTCTCGGTGACGACTTCGTTCGCGCGCCGCCAACGCGGCGGGGGCGCCTGCGTGCCGCGCATTTGCTTCGAATGGAAGGCGAAGCTCGCATCGACGAAGGCTTTCGGAAGAAACCGCGCCACGTGATCGATGGTGCGCGCCGTGAGGTATTCCTTCCACACGGAGATCGGCTCGCTCTTCGCCAGCGCGCCCAGTCCGGTCACCGCGGCCGGCTGCCAGACGATGAACGACGCGTGCTTGTCGAGCGACGCCGCCACGAAGAAGGCATTCCAATCGAGACCGGGCGCCTTCGACGCGAAATCGGCACGCGACCACGGGTTGTTCGCCTTGGTAAAATCGCCCGAGTCTTCGCGGCTTGCGTGCGTCTGCGCAATCTTCTTCTCGAGCGCGACCACGCGCGCGGCCTTGGCATCGGCATCGGCCACACCGGCGAGCCGCAGCAAGGTCGCCACGTACTTCAAGTACGCGTCGCGATGCGCCTGCATGCGCGTCCCCTCCTCCAGGTAGTAGCTGCGCTCGGGCATGCCGATGCCACCTTGCAGGAGGTACGGCACCGAACGCGATGGGTCGTTCAAATCCTGCTCGACGAAGAGGCCGAGCACGTGATCCGTATGGTAATTCGTATCGTTGAGCGGATCGACGTCCGCACGGAGCGAGCTCCCCAGGTACGCCGCCAAACTGCGCGCATCGCGGATCTTCGCGATGCGATCGAGCAGCGGCCGAAGCGGCGCCGTGCCTTTCGCCTCGATGGCCGCTTCGTCCATGTAGCTGGCATAGGTGTCGCCGATCTTCTTCGCGAGAGGCCCCGCGGCCGCGCCCTTCGAGGCCTCCTCCAGGATGCCGCGCGTGCGGCCCTCGATCTCCTCGGTGACCCGCATGCCGGCGCCCGTCGCATTGCGATCCGCCGGGATCTCCGCCTTGGCGTACCACGCGCCATTGGCATAAAGGAAAATGTCCGCCCCCGGCTTCACCGATCGATCCATCGCCCCGAGGTCGAGGGAGTGCCCCGGCACCATGGGCGGCGCGGCACTCACGGGAGCCGGTGCGGGCGCGGTGGGAGGCGATGGCGGCTGTGCCGGCGGAGGTGACTCCGCACCTCCACACGCGACGGACGACAGCGCAGACAAAAGCGAGAGCGCGAGGGCTGGTCGAAGGAAAATGGAACTCGGCATGGTCGTGGGTGGCGCATGCTAGCGCATTTCACGGGTCCGTGCGGGGCGAAGCGGGACCATGAAGTTGCACGTGACAACCAATTAGTTGCATGCAACAACTATCATCATGACCACCCCCCTCTTCCCTGAAGTCCTCCCCCTGCGGCACGCCGCGCGCAGCGTCGTACGCGAGCTCGGTTTTCTGCAGGACCGCTACGACGAGGCCGGGGTGAGTCATTCGGAGGCTCACGCCCTGATGGAGATCGAAGGCAAAGGCCCCGTCGGGGCCGTTTCGCAAGCCGATCTGAGTCAGGCGCTCGGCCTCGACAAATCCACCACCAGCCGCATCGTCGCGCGCCTCGTGGAAAAGGGGTGGGTGCGCGCGCCGAAGGACAAGCAGGACGCGCGCCGCAGCGTGCTGATACTCACGGCGGCGGGGCGCAAGCGCCTGGGCATCATCCATGGCCCGGCCAATTCACGCGTGCAGGAAGCACTGGCCATCCTCTCGGAGGAGGAACGCACCATCGTCCTCTCCGGAATGAACCTTTATGCACGCGCGCTACGGGCCACACGGCTGCAGGAGGAATTTCGCATTCGCCCGATTGCCCGAAAGGACAACGGGGCACTCGCGGAAATCATCGGCGCATGCCTCGCCGAGTTCAGCCCCGGAACCCGCGGGCTGGTCGACGAGGACCCGGAGTTTCACAGCCTGTACGAATTCTATCGCAGACCGCGCTCCGCCTATTTCGTCATCGAGCGCGAGCAGCGGGTGCTCGGCGGCGCCGGTGTCGCCCCTCTGAAGGGCGGCGACGCGCACACCTGCGAGTTCCAAAAGATGTACTTGCTGTCGGAGTGCCGAGGACACGGGCTCGGGCAACGTATGCTCGACATGTGCCTGCGCACGGCCAAAGAATTCGGCTACCGACGCGCCTACCTGGAAACACTCACGAACATGAGGCGCGCGCGCATACTTTATGAGAGAAATGGTTTCGTAACGACGCCCAAGCAGCTGGGCACCACGGGACACTATGGGTCAGAAGCTTGGTACGTGAAGGAACTTTGAAAACCATGATTCTTTATCATTTCGTCAATTCGCCCTTCGCCCGCCGTGTTCGATTTACCATGGTCCTCAAGGGTATTTCCGTCGAGCTGCGCGAGGCGCGCGCCACGCCGGAGAATCAGGAGGCCGTGCGCTGCCTCAACCCGGTGCACACGGTGCCGGTGCTCGTCGATGGCGATCGCGTGATCTCGGATTCGACGGCGATTTGTCATTACTTGGACCGCAAGTTCCCCGAGCCGCCGCTCTGGCCCGCGGGAATGGCCGGCGCGGACGCCTTCGAGTTCGTCGCGTTGACCGACAGCGTCATCGACACGCTGTCGGATCTGGGTATGCGCTACCACCCGCTGCACGAGCACCCGCAGTTTCCCGAGGTGCGCGACATGTTCATCGGCCGCGCGCAGCGCATGCTGGATCGGCTGGCCCAAATGGTCTCGACCCGCCCCGCGGGTGAACCCTTGTGCGGCCCCGCGTGGAGCGGTGCCGACATTGCGGTCTACACCTTGGTGATCTGGCTCGAAGGCTTGCCCCACCGCGCCGCCACCTTTCCACCGGCGAAGTGGGTCGTTGACTTGGGCTGGTCGCTTCCGCCAGCCCTTCGCACGTGGGCCGATCCCCACCGCTGGCGGGAGGATGTGCTAATCACGGGGTAACATGGCCAGAAGTAGCATCGTTCTTCCCATCGTCGGCGTTGCGGCCTTGGCGGCCGTATCGGTCCTCTGGTTTCGTTCGCGCGGTGAGAGTCAGGCGAGCGCGCCCATCGCGGGCGACGCACGCGACGGGCGGGCGATCTTCCTCGAGCGATGCGCCGTCTGCCACGGGCGGGAAGCCGAGGGCGCACAAGGTCCCGCCTTGCGCGGCGTGGTGGGCCGGAAAGCCGGCGCCGAAGCGCGCTATGGATACACGAAGGCGATGCGCGCCGCCGAGCTCACATGGGACGAGCCCACGTTGGACAAATTTCTCTCGGCGCCCGGCTTGCTCGTGCCCGGAAGCACGATGACCTTGGCGACGACGTCCGGCGCCGACCGCAAAGCGATCATCGCGTACCTTTCGAGCCTCGGCAGCCGTACCGAAACGGTTGCTTCCGCCCGCACCACGAATGCCGGCGGCTTCCGCAGCGACGCACCGGGCGTGCGCCGTCGCATCACGGTGGCGGATCTGCCCGCGCCCTTCGCCTCCGAGTCGGTTCGCAACCGAGCCAACGTGGTCGATCGGCCGCAGAGCGCCGAGCCGAAGCTCCCGCCGGGATTTCATGCGACGGTCTTCGCCAAAGGTCTCTCGCAGCCGCGCCTTCTGCGGGTTACCCCCAATGGAGATCTCTTCGTCGTGGAGAGCGATGCCAAACGGATTCAAGTGCTGCGCGCCGCGGCGGGCGCCGATGCGGCGGAGCGCGTGGAGACGTATGCCACCGGGTTCGACGACGCCTTCGGGCTCGCGTTCTATCCGCTCGGCCCCTCGCCCAAATGGGTCTACGTCGCCGAGGCCAATGCCGTAAAGCGCTTCGCGTACACCGAGGGAGACGTCACCGCACGCGGCGCCCCGGAGACCTTGATCGCGCAACTCTCGCCCACCAGCGCCGGACACACGATGCGCGACCTGGCCTTCTCCAACGACGGAAAGCGCATGTTCGTGGCTGTAGGCTCGTCCTCCAACGTGGCCGAGGACGTCGCGAAACGCACGCCGGAGGCCATCCGCGAACTGGAGGCGACGCATGGTCTCGGCGCCATGTGGGACTCGGAGGAATACCGCGCCGCCGTCCTCTCCTTCGATGCCGAGGGCAAGAACAAGCGCGTCTTCGCCACGGGCATTCGCAATTGCTCGGGCATGACGGTGCACCCGAAGACCAACGATGTGTGGTGCGCCACCAACGAGCGCGACAAGCTTGGCGACGATCTGGTCCCCGACTACGTCACCCGCGTCCGCGAGAACGCCTTCTACGGTTGGCCCTGGTACTACCTGGGCGATCACGAGGATCCGCGCCATGCTGGCGCGCGCAAGGATCTCGCCGGCAAGGTGGCCATGCCCGACGTGCTTCTACAGTCCCACTCGGCGCCGTTGCAGATCACGTTCTACGACGGCAAGATGTTCCCCACCGAGTACCAGGGGAGCGCTTTCGTAGCCCTCCACGGCTCCTGGAACCGCGACAGCCGCACCGGCTACAAAGTGGTGCGCATCCTCGTCAAAGACGGCGTCCCCACGGGCGAATACGAAGACTTCATGACCGGCTTCGTCGTGGACGACGCGTCCGTGTGGGCCCGCCCGGTGGGCGTCACCGTCGGCAACGATGGCGCCCTCTTCGTTGGCGACGACGCCAACGGCACCATCTGGCGCATCACCTACCGCGCGAACCCATGAGGGCTACAGAAGAAGATTCACAGGGAGTGGGGGAGGCGGGGAGGGAAACAACGCGAATCCCACCGAGTGCCAAGGCTTTTTTTGGTTTTCAGTTGGCTTCGTGAGTCAAGTAAAAAACCCAAACCAGCCTCGGTGCGCGGTGGGATTTGTGCCGTATCCCTCCCCGCCTTCCCCCCTTCCTGTTCAAATCTCACTTCTCCGTAATGGAGACGGCCTTCACGGCCTCGACGCCCACGGTCAGCGGATCTTGGCCGCCCATTTCGGCCATCGACACCATGGTCTTGCCGTCTTTCACGACCGCGCCCGCGAACACGATCACGCCGTCTTTCATGTACGCGCGGCCCACCGCGTCTTCGGGGTGCTGCAGGCCCTGCCAGCCGCCGGCCGTCATGTCCGTATCCATGTGATCGAGCACCTCGCGCGGGCTCGCCGTGGAAAGGTAGCCGCGCACACCGTAGGGAGTTCCCTCGACCGTGCCGGAGAGGATGCGGCGCGACTGGATGGGGCGCGGGAGCAGCGGATTGTCCGAGCCCGGCTCGAAGGTCTCCGTCGGCATCAGACGATCGATGCGGAAGTGGTCCTCGGTCCACATGGTCGTGATGCTCGTCACGCCCTTGTCAACGGCGGCGTACGCATAACGAAGTTTGCCCAGCGCGCTCAGGTCGTGCGTCTTGTTGAACTGCTGCAGACGGCCGAGCAGCGAGTCCGGCGTATCTTCCGATTTGATGAAGCAGAGGACCACGCCCTCGAGCTTCGTGGACGAACGAATCACGCCCATGTCGGGCACCGCCTGCGGCAGCATTTTGGCCGAGGCCATCGCCGCCTTGTCCCACGTCCCCACGACGCCGTTTTCGCGGCAATGGTTTTCGAACTTGTCCAGCACGGTATTCAAATCATCGGGGCTCGTTCCCAACCCCATCGAAATCGACTCGCCGTCGATATCGACCTTCGAATGCTGCTGAATCATATGGGCGAGCGGTGCCAGATTGCGACCCAGCTGCATACTGGTTTTGGCCATCTCGGCCCGCGCGGAGTGCACGGAGAACGCACTAAAAACGACCGCGAGTACCAGCACGTACCCGAACACGCGCAACGTGCCACCGGAGTAGCGGGCGCGCTTCGCATTGAAGTTGCTCTTGTTGCGCAAAGCCATCCACATCAGTGCCCACATGATCGGCTCCTAGAGTCCCACGGCGCCCTTGAGCGCGTTGAGTCCGGCTTTCAAGGCTTCCATGAGGAAGTCCGCACCCGTGGCAGGGCTGCAAAATACGTACGAGTTGGCCGTCACGTCCTTCGTCCAACCCAGCACGCTCAGCCCCGCGTTCGTCGCCGTCTTGCTGGCGCTTCCCGTCGTCGTGAAAATGCCTTGGCTGACCATTCCATTGAGCGGGCTTTTGCTGGCAGCCTCCCCCACCCCCTTCCCGCCGCCAACGTCGGGCTTGATCGGGAAGGCTTGGCCGCCGCCACACCCACCTTGGAGCGCCTGCGAGAAGGCGCCATTGCGGCTCGCCGCCATGGCCTCCTGCTTCGCGCTGTAGCCGGCGTAGAAGAAGGTCAGGAAGCCGAAGAAGCTGATGAGCACCGGCATGATCACCGCAGCTTCGACCATGGCCGCACCGCGGTTTCGAATCCGACGTGCGGTTTTCTTCCCCAGGCCCCGCTTGCGGGGCCGGTCCAGAGACGAGGCTTTCACGAGCGAATTCTCCATGGTCATCAGTGGTAGTTGTTGGCTTCGTCCAGAAACTCTTTGCCCGCGTTCTTGATCGCACCGCTGACCTTGGGAACCTGCTGGGTCGCGATATCGCTCGAGTCGTAGGCCTTGCGGCCCATGTTCTTGGCCTTGTCCACGACGGCATCGGGGACGCCGATTTTCTTCAATCCCTCGGCCATGCCGTCGAAGGCCAAGCCGACACCGTTGCTCACCGTGCTGTTTACGAGGTTCTCGAACAGAAGCTGGCCAGGGCTCTTGTACTTCATGAGCCGCGCCTTCCAGCCAATCGAGTAGAGAGCGTGCTCTTTGCCCACGCTGGTGGCGCCAATCGTCTGCCCGTTGCAATCGGCCTCGAAAAAGCGGCCTTTGCAATCGTAATAGAACTCGGCCTGCGCGTTGTACGAGTGCTCCTTCGCCGCGCCATCGCCTCCGCCCCACTGGGCTCGCGGGCCCCCCAGTTTGACCTTGCGCTCCCACTTGTCCTGGAAGTCGCCATTGGAGAAACCGTACACCTGCGTCTGCGGCGAGAGGTTGCCGCCGGCCATCTTTTTGGGCCCAGGCCAGTCCCACGGTGCCCCCTTGCAAGCCCTCTTCGCATAGAGCTCGCCGGCTCCGCCCAGCACGATGTCGATGGCCCATTTCACCGGGCTCGGGAGATGAAACAGATCGGCGATGATGTCCGGCACGAAGACGAACGCACGGATGCAAAGCGTGTCGTTCGGCTCGTACGCCACCGGCAGGCCGAGGCGAATCGTTCCCAGAACGCCGTTTCGCTCCTCCGCCTTGTCGGCGCGATCGCGTTCGGCCTGATCTTCGGCCGAAAGCGGCTCTTCTCCTTCGCGCTCCTTGGCCTTGTCCTTGCGGCTTTTCGATTTGTCGAAGGTAGCGGCCTTGCCCGTGGAGAATCCCGCACCGGGTATATTTTGCAATCCGAAGGCGGCAAACGGTCCGCTCTTCTCGAATCCTTGGTAGTGCGACGCCACTTGGGGAGCGATCATCAACGTGCCCACCCATGGGGTCGCCACGGCAATCACCGTCTGGGCCGTGGCAATCGTCGGCAGGGCCACCGTCAACACGCCCTTCACGGCCCCCTGGTTGGCGCGATCGACCGCCTCGCCCTCCGGGCTGAAGATGATCGACGCGATCATGGCGTCGGCCACGAGCTGGATGAGTAGGTAGATACTCACCAGCGCGAGCATGATGACGTTCAGCACCGCGATGAGATCCATCCCGCGCGCATCGACGGCCGCCACGGAGAAGGCCATCGCATCCGCAGCTTCTTGCCCGCGATCACGGAAGATGATGGCCTGGCCAATGCCGATCAAGAACCACAGCGAGGCCACGAGGGACAACGCCATGAACAGGCCCATGAGCATGATGGCGCCGCGCTGATCGTCCTTCAGCGACGGTTTTGCGATGCAGCGTTCACTCGCAAGCATGGTTGTACGAAGCTCCGTGATGCGGAAGGGTCACTCGAATCTCTTTCTGCAACTTGCCCCCATTGCAGACGATGTTCTTTCCCAGCGGCACTGTGCAGGTATATGCAAATCGCACCGTCGTCGGCAGCGGGCCTTGCGGGCCGGGGCCGTTGTACGAAGCCTCCACGCTCTGCACTTCGATCTTCGACGACCAGGGCCCCAACGCAGCCTTGGCGGCAGCCGTCGTGTCGGACGGGGGGCTACCCGGCATGCATTTGCCCGCCGTGACCGAGGCATAGCGCGCGGTCACCGTAGCCGCGTGGCGCATGACGATGCCGGCCGAGTAGGCAAAGCCTAGCTGCGTGAAGGAGAAGAACGCGAGCGCCATGGGCATGAAGGCGATCACGAACTCCACGGCGATGGCGCCTTGGGTGGCTCGGATAAGTCGTCGAGGGCTTCTCAACATGGTCTCCTCGGAAGTACATCCAGCACAATGCATGCCCAATAATCCGCGCAGATTCAGGCCGCGCGCGTGACGGGCTCATTCAATTGGTCAATGAACCATTCGACCTATGATCGCAAGCATGGAGATGACTTCCAATCACGCCAGGCACGATGAGCCGAGAAAACAAGCTCGAATCGAGCGTGCATGCTCACGTAGAGCGATGTCACCGTGAAGCTCGGGAGCATGGCTGTGTCGATGTCCAGGCCCCGTTACAGGTCAGGGGAAAATGGGCACCGGGCATGGATCATCGCGGTGGGAACGGTACACTCCATCGCGGATTTTTCCGCGCTGCGCAGCGCTGGAAGCGAGTTCGGGTATATGCGAACCGATTCGAGCACCGCAACGAAATCCGTATGCGCGGATCTCCCGAAGGCACGAATTTGGTCGCATATGCCCACCCGGATGTTCGGTATTTCGGCGTCGATTTGGCGCGACGTCCGGCGGGGATAAGAGGTAGTGCTCTCGCTGATCCCATATGTTAATTCGTATTCGATATCGTGATTTCCACAGGATACGCTCTCGATTCGAAGCTGCGCCCGCTTGAGTTAGGGTGCGATTTTCATAGAAAGGGTTCTTGTAACTTTTTCAGTCGCACTTAGACTCTATTCCGTGGCCGAAATACGCAGCTACCCCTTCGTTCGACACTTCCGGGCCGATGCGAGCTCGCACATCCTCTATTACCGCAGTGGACGATTGCGGGCGAGCGGGCGCGGTCTGTCGTTCTGGTTCTTGCCCCTTTCGTCGAGCATGGCCGAGGTGCCCGTCGATCAGCGTGAACAGGCATTTCTCTTCCACGGTCGCTCGGCGGATTTTCAGGACGTAACGGCCCAGGGCGCGCTGACGTACCGCATCGAGAACCCCGAGGCCGTGGCCGAGGCCGTCGACTTCACCATCGATCTGCGCCGCGGGGCGTACCTGCGCGATCCGCTGGAGAAGCTGTCGTCTACCTTGGCCAATCTCGCCCAGCGCCACGCCTGGGACTACATCGCCAGCACGCCGGTGCGGCAGGTGCTCGCGGAGGGCCAGGCGCAGATCCGCGAGCGCATCGAGCAGGCGCTGCTCGGCGATGCACGGCTGAAGGCGATGGGCGTCGCCGTGCTTTCCGTGGCCGTTCTCTCGGTGAAGCCAACGCCCGAGACGGAGCGCGCGATCGAGGCGCCGGTGCGCGAACGGATCCTGCAAGAAGCCGACGAAGCGGCGTTCGCACGGCGCGCGATGGCGGTGGAGAAGGAGCGCGCCATCCAGGAAAACGAGCTGCAGAACCGCATCGAGATCGCCAAGCGCAACGAGGCGCTCATCCTGCAAGAGGGCCAGAACGAGCGGCGCAAGGCGACCGAACGAACCGAGGCGGCGCGCATTTCGGCCGAGGGCGAAGCGGAACGCAGCCGCGTTCTGGGTCTCGCCCAAGCCGACAAACTTCGCGCGATCGAGGGTGCGAAGGTGGCGCTCGAGAAGGAGCGCATCGCCGTGTACGAACAGCTCGCACCGCAGATCGTGCTGGCGCTGGCCGCGCAGGAAGTGGCCGGAAAGCTGGAGCGCATCCACATCGAGCACCTCAATGTGAGCCCGGATTTGCTCGCGTCGATGATGACGAGCCTGGTGGGCGCGACCACGCGCAAGCTGGAAAGCAAGCGAGAGCCATGAGCAAGGTTCCGCGCGTGGTCGTGGTCACCCGGCCGACGGACTACGAGGCGCTCATCGCCCGGCATGGCACGCGCGAGCAGGCGCGCTTTTTCTCGAAGACGCGCGGCGTGTCGCTGGACGAGACCGAGGCGCGGCACCACCGCTTTCACGGCGCCGTCCAAACGCTGACGCAGGCGATCCCCACGGCGTGGCGACGCATCCGTCTGGGCCGCGCCGATCTGGCCCAATTCGTCTTCGAGCCCGACGACATTGTCGCGGCCGTGGGTCAAGATGGGCTGGTGGCCAATGTGGCAAAGTACCTCTCCGGGCAACTCGTGATCGGATTGAACCCCGATCCGGAGGTTTACCCGGGCGTGCTCGTGCGCCATCGGCCGGAGGAGGCCGCGTCGCTTTTGGCGGCGGCCGCATCGGACAACTGCACCGTTCAAACCCGAACGATGGTCGAGGCGCGCCTCCCCGACGGGCAACGGCTCCTTGCGCTGAACGAGATCTTCGTCGGCCATACCAGCCACCAATCCGCGCGCTATCGCCTGCATCGCGGCGAGCAGCAGGAGCGCCATTCCTCGTCGGGCCTCATCGTCTCGACCGGAACGGGCGCAACCGGCTGGGCGCTATCGATTCACCGCCAGCTTCGCACCGCCTGCGCCCTCCCCTCGCCCGAAGAGCCCAAGCTGGCCTTCTTCGTGCGCGAGCCCTGGCCCAGCATCGCCACGGGCACATCCCTCGCGAGTGGTCTGCTCGACGGCCGCGAAGGCTTGGACGTCGTCTCCGAAATGAACGAAGGCGGCACCCTGTTCGGCGACGGCATCGAACAAGACCGCATCGAGCTCCCCTGGGGAACCCACGTCACCCTCCGCGTCGCCCCCGAACGCCTCCGCGTCGCCTCGACGAAAGCCGCATGACCCTGCTCGAACTCCCGTTCCTCACGAAACTCCGCACCGCCCAGCGCATCCTCGTCAGCGGTGCTGGCGGCGGATTCGACGTCTTCGCCGGACTGCCGCTGTATTTCGCACTACGCGCCGTTGCCAAGGACGTCGTGCTGTCGAACTTGAGCTTTACCTACCTCGGAGGAACGGACGCGAGGTTCCTGACGCCGGCGCTGGCCAAGGTCACTGCGCTCACCGAGGGCGAAGAGCCCTATTTCCCCGAGCGGTACCTATGCCAATGGTTCGCGGCGCGCGGCGAGGCGCCGCCGATGTATTGCTTCGACAAGGTGGGGGTGGCACCACTCCGTGACGCGTATGCGCATATCGTCGCGGCGCATGGGATCGACGCCGTCGTGCTCATAGACGGAGGCACGGACATCCTCATGCGCGGAGACGAAGCGGGGCTCGGGACACCGCAAGAGGACATGACCAGCCTTGCAGCGGTGGCCGGGCTTTCGGTTCCACAGCGCATCGTGACGTGCCTCGGCTTTGGCATCGACGCTTTTCATGGCGTATGCCACGCGCAATTTCTGGAGAACGTGGCCGCCCTGGAGACGGTGGGCGGATATCTGGGGGCGCATGCACTCCAGTTGAGCATGCCCGAGGGGCAGCTTTTTCGGGAGGCCCTGGAATTCGTTCATGCGCGCATGCCCGAGCGCGTGAGCATCGTGAACACGAGCATCCTTTCCGCGCTCGAGGGGCATTTTGGCGATCATCATCGGACGAGGCGCACGCGGACGAGCAAGCTATTCATAAATCCGCTCATGACCTTGTATTGGCATTTCGACTTGATGGCGGTGGCCGAGCGTTCACTGTATCTACCCTCACTGGAGGGGACGCGGACGGTGTTCGAGGTGAATGCCATCATCGAGGCGTTTCGTCGTGGTGTGGTTCTGCGACCGCGGTCGAACATCCCGGTTTGAATGCACATGCTCCAGGCATTTACGGAGTGGGAAGCGTGGACGGGCTTTTGCGAAGAAGATGGGGCGCTCGGCGCAGGGTCACGGCCCAAAACGCCAGGGCCACTCCATTGATGGCCGCGCCGAGCATGCACACGGCCTCCCATCCGCCGCGCACATAAACCGCGGTCGAAACCACCGAACCGAGGGCACAACCGATCGAGTAGCAGATCATGTAGCCGGCGGTGATCCGGCTATGGGCATCGGCGGGGAGGGCACCGTAAAGCACGGTTTGGCTCGTCACGTGCGTCGATTGAAGGCCCAAGTCGAACACGACCACGCCCGCGGCGAGCGCCCACAAGGATTGCTTCATCATGCCGATGGGCAGCCACGAAACGAGCATTAGGAGCAGGCCCAGCGCCGTGACGGTGCGCTCGTGCCCGCGGTCGGCCCAGCCGCCGGCGCGCGCAGCCCCGAGGGCACCGGCCGCCCCGGCGAGCCCGAATGCGCCAATTTGGGTGTGCGAAAGCGAGAACGGCGGGGCGCTGAGCGGAAGAACCATCGGCGTCCAGAGAACGGTGACGGACGCAAACATCAGCAGGGCGATCGTGGCGCGAATGCGAAGGAGCGGCTCTTCGACGAAGAGCGTGAAGACGGAAGATACCAATTTGAAATAGGGCGTCGTTTCCCGTCCCGTGTCCTCTGCGGGCAAGACACGATGAAGCAGCGCCGCAATCACCAGGGTCAGCGCGGCCGAAACGAAATACACGGAGCGCCATCCCGCGAGATCAGCAAGGGCGCCGGCCACGGTACGCGCCAGCAAAATGCCCAGAACGATACCGCTCGTGATGACCCCCACCACGCGCCCGCGCTGCTCCGGCGCGGCCAACGTTGCGCCGAAGGCGACCAGCGTCTGCGTCACCACGGCGAGAAGGCCGACGAACGCCATGGCGCCGAGCAGCCATGGTGCCGTCAAGGCGGACCCCGCGGCGACGAGCGCCATGGCCGATAGAACCGATTGCCGGACAATCAGCTTGCGCCGATTCAATCGATCGCCAAGCGGTACGAGCAAAAGCAGTCCCAGCCCATATCCCACTTGCGTGACGGTGACCACGATGCCCACCGTCGCATGAGGAATGCCGAACCGTGCCGCCATGGCATCGAGCAGCGGCTGCGCAAAATAGACATTGGCCACTGCGAGACCGCAGGCGACGGAAAACAAAAGCGTGCCATAGCTCGACAACGCACCGTTTCGAGACCCCATGTTCGAATCCTTTGAGAAGACATTGGTTCTATGATAGAACCATCTGGACTTTAAGCGGCTCGACGCGAAAGGCAACCCCGAGAACGAGGACGCATGGTGAAAAGAACGAGTCTAGAAGGGGCATCGTGCCCGGTGGCGCGCTCGCTCGATGCCATCGGCGACTGGTGGTCCCTCTTGATCGTGCGCGACGCGCTGGAGGGCGTGCAGCGCTTCAGTGATTTTCAGCGGAGTCTGGGATTGTCCAAGGGCATCCTGGCCACCCGCCTACGCTCGTTGATCGAAGCCGGCATTCTCGAGCACGTGCCTTCCGAAGATGGGGGCGCGCACGGCCGCTACGTCCTCACGACGAAGGGCCGCGGTCTTTTTCATGTCATCGTGGCCCTGCGCCAATGGGGGGAGCAGTTCTCGTACGAGCCGCACGAGACGATTTCGGTCGCGCTTTTGGATGGCGCGACCGATCGCCCCGTGCGCCCCCTCGAGCTACGCTCCGACGACGGTCGCTTGCTCTCGGTGAACGACGTGAAGGTGGTCAAGCGACGCAAAACGTAACATCCGTTTCGCGGTGGAGGCCAATGCAGGATTACACTGGTATGACCATGACATGGCTCAGTCGCCATCTGCCAACGTGCCTCGGTCGCATCCATGTTCGGATCGCGGGACATGAGAACCATCCCGCCATGATGTTTTGGCCGAGCCTCTTGATGGACGGCACCATGTGGTCCTCCGTGGCGGCGCATTTCGAGAGCCGGTACCGCGTGGTGCTCGTAGACTCGCCGGGCCACGGTGAGAGCGACCCCTTGGTGCGAAAGTTCGCATTCGACGAGTGTGCGCGTTGCATCGCCGAGTTGCTCGACGGCTTGGAGATTGCGAAAACCATCTTCGTGGGCAACTCGTGGGGCGCCATGATTGGTGGCACCTTTGCTGCGCGGCATCCGAAAAGGGTCGTGGCCTCGGTGTTGATGAATGGGACGGCCTCCGAGGCAGGGCTTCGCCAGAAGCTCGAGTATTTTGCGCTGACGCGGATCGTCCGCGCGATGGGCGGCGTGCGTGGCCCGTTGATGAGGAGCGTGACGCGCGCGTTTCTCGGGCCCACCAGCTTGCGCGAAAAGCCCGAAGCGGTGCGGACCATCCGCGAGACGGTCGCACGCGCGCACGTGACGTCGTCGATCTTGGCGGTCGAGAGCGTCGTTTCGGCGCGGCCGGATCAGCACGCGCTGCTCGCGACGATCCGCTCGCCGGTGTACGTCGTGGCGGGCGAAGAGGATCCCACGTTTTCGCTGGCCGAGACGCAACGCATGGCCGCGGCCATCCCGGGTGCCGAGTTCCACGTGATGCCCCGCACCGGGCATCTCGCAGGGCTCGAGCGACCGACGGAGGTGGCCGCGCTCATCGACGGATTTCTCGCGCGGGTGCTCCCGTGATGCGCGCGCATCGCGCGCTCTTGGTGGGTGCGGTGGGCGCCCTGCTCACCGCGCTTTGGGCCTGCAGCGAGACGAAGTCGCCCGCCGCAGCCCCCGCGCCCAGCACGGCGCCTGCACCGAGCACGCCGACGTGCCCCGCGCAGAAGTTCGCGTTCACGCAAGAGCACGCGTGCGACAACGATGGCTCGGTGGAATTCTGCCTCGACGCAACGGACACGGCCGCGCGCGACGCGGTGCGTGGGCTCGCGCCCGATGCGCAGTTCCAACCCGGCAGCCGAGGGCGTGCCCGATGCAATCCCTCTCAGACGCTCACCTTGATTCCGCTGAACGAGCGCGACTGCCCGAGCCATCACGGCGCCGCCTCGAACGAGGCCTGGTCGCGCCTCTGCGCCCTGGCCGCACTGGGCCAAGTGAAGGAAATCGTGGCCACCTGGTACGAGTAGCCCTGCCAGCCTGGGCATTTTTGGGGGCGCGGGTGGACGCGGCAGGGCGTCGCCCGTAGAATCGGCGTTTTCTCGTTTTGTAGAGGTGCCCGTTGGCGTTGTTCGATTATGTGCTCCGTGGCGGGGGGCGGCAAACCCCCCGGACCGTGTTCGAGGGAGCCCTCAAGCCGATCATCGTGCTCGGTGCCGTGATCGCATTCCTAGTGTACTTGGTCGTGCACAAAGGCCCCAAGCCGGCACCGCGCGGCCCGACCGAGGTCAAGTTCTTCGCCCCATCGGCCACGACAGCGCCTCCGGCACCGCCAGCGCCATCGGGAAAATAGGAGACAGCGCGCCCGGCGCGACGATCCACACTTGATGCACGGCCCGGGTCAGTGCCACGTGCATCTTGCGGCGATGCTCGCCGTCGCTCGGGTACGTCCGCGCGTCGGCATCCGGCAGGATGACGTAGTCGAACTCCAGGCCTTTGACCTGCGCCACCTCGGTCACCTCGACCCCTGGCGCGAAGGCGAAGTCCCCATCGAGCACGAGGCGCGCCGGCAGCGAGCGCGCGAGCACCTCGTGCACCGCACGCGCCGACTTCGCATCCGCCGCGATGACCGCCACCCCCGCGTGAGGCTCACGCCGCGCGAGGCTCCGCAGGGCTTCGGAAATGAACACCGCCGCGTGCCCCTCGCCGGGCAGCACGGTGCGCAACACCGCAGGTCCCTCGCGTGCGGCAGCGGGCATGGGCCCCGCGGCCTCGTCGCCCAACACGGCATACGCGAGCTCCAAAATGGGGCGCGGGCATCGGTACGACGTCTCGAGGTGCGTCGCCGTGGAGTGCACGCCCAGCTCGGAAACGAGCGTATCCCAAGATGCGAACGCCTCCCCTTCGCCGAGCCGTTGCGCAGCATCGCCGGCCACCGTCGCACTACCGCCCGGCGCGAGCGCCCGCCCGAGCACGCGCAACTCGATGGGCGAAAGTCCCTGCGCTTCGTCGAGGACCAAATGCCGATAACGGCGGAGCGCCCCCGCCCGCGTCCCCGAGCGACCCGTCTTGCGAAAGAGCAATTCGAACAAGATGGCATAGTCTTCCGCGTCGATCGTTCCCGCCACCGCATCGGGCGTATCCTCGTCGAGCGAAAGGCCATCGAGCGTTTGCAAGCGCTCCGCGTCGACGTGCGCGAACCGAACCGCGCTGGGATCGTCGAGCTGGCGCCGCGTGTGCTCGACCGCCTGCTCGAGAACGGGCATGGCCAACTGCCCCTTGGCCGCACGCACCGCGTGCTCCAGCAGCGCGCGATCGCCCACCAACCGATGCAGGTCCGCTTGCACCCGTTCGAGGCGCCGGCGCGCCTCGCGAAAGGCATCCTTCAACAGCGGCTGCTTGGCCGGCGACGCCGCCCCGAGCACGGCCTTTTCCGCCTGCCGCAGTCGATGCTCGATCACGGGCTCTCGGTGCGCGTCGATGGCCTCGCGAATCGCGCCACGCCCCGCATGCAGTCGATCGATGCGCGAACCGATCCCGCGCACGATGTCCTCGACGAGCGCGTCGATGGCCGCGAAAATCCCCGGATGCCGTTTGAGCCGGCGCACCGCCGCCGGCGCGTCGGGCGACTCCTCCGGAATCCACGGGAACACGCGCCGCGCCTCCCCGCGGATCCATTCGTCGAAGGTCCGCACGTGGACCCGCTCGAGCCCGAGATCCGTCAGCATCCGCCGCGCGAGGTGCCGCAATCCCACCTCGGGCACGAGCACCAGCACCGCGGTGGGATCGAAGTCCGGCGTACGCTCCGCGATGGCCGCGATGCGATGGATGGCCACCGTGGTCTTGCCGCTGCCGGCGGCGCCGAGAACCAACAACGTCTCCTTGGGATCGCGCTCTAGGACGGCGCGCTGATCCGCATCGAGCAGCGCCGCGATGCCCTTCTCGCGCTGGGCGTGATCGATCTCGGCGGCCAGAGGCAGCCCCTCCACCCGGGAGAAATCAGGGACAAGCGCGCCGGGCTCGAAGTGCCACTCCCCGCGAACCCGGCGAAGGGCCCCGCCCTCCACGGTGATGGCCGCCGGCGCGCCCTTTTCGAACGCCACCAAATGCCGCGCCTCGAGAACCCCCTCCACGGTGCGACGGTCGACCTCGATCTCGTAGTCGTCGCCCGGCTCGCAGGTAAAAAAGGCTTCGGCGATGGGCGCGCGCCGAAAGTCGACGATGGTCACCGCACGCCCCGTGTCGACGTACGGCCGCGCGCCCAGGAGCACGTCCCGCACGTTTCCCGCGGTGCGAAGACGCATGTGCGCGAAATAAGGTGCCTGAAGATCGGGCAGTAGCTCCTCTTCCTGCGCCCTGCGCGCATCGGCCCGCGCCGCCGTCTCGTGCATCTGCGCGAGCAGCGCCATCCGGTCCTCCTCGCCGGCCTCGGCGTATTCGTCGCGCAAGCGCGCATACGCGAACCGGTCCTCCGTGCCGCCCGATCGAGACGGTGCCTTCTCGAGCACCGACGCGCGCACGGACGCGGCAAAAGCTTCGTGATCGCGGACGAGCTTCGACTCTGCGGCCGTGAGCGGCCGCGGTTGAACGTTGGGCATATCCCTCCTCCGGAGCGGGTAGATATGCGCAGCAGATGCCCTCTCTTCAAGGCATTGCAAAAAAGAGTTATTTGCGTATTATATTAGTGGGAAGTGGATCGCGCGTTTCGCGTGTAGCGGTGCTTCACCCCAACCGGGAACCACGAGGGATCCCCCGCCGGCGCCAACATCACCTCCGGGCGCTGCCGCTCCTTGGGGACGTAGTGGGCAAATTCGCTGCTTCGCAGCACCAGCGCACGCACCACCGAGGCGGCGATGGCCTCGATTTTATCGTCGCTCGCCGCCACGCCGGGTGCGAGTTCCACCACGAGGCGCAGGCGCCGATCGCGCTGGGCATCCTCCTCGGCCATGAGCACGAACTTGCCCGTCACCCACGTGTGAATCGGTGCCTCTTCGAGCGCCACGGTGACATTTTCGGGAAAGACATTGGCACCGAAAAAGGAAACCGTGAAATGCGAGCGGCCGAATACCCATACGAATGGCATTTCACGCACACCACGATCGCCCGATTCGAGCTCCGCCGGCAGCAGGAAGCCACGCGCCCGCGCAAACTCCATCATCGCGCCGAAGTCGGCAATGCCCCCCGTATCGGCAATGTGATAGCGCACCAGCGGAACGCCCCCATCCGCGGTGAAAAGCAAGGTGCCGTCGCGCTCTTCGAGATAGCGCGCCAGCGGATCGTACTGCGCGAGCGTCGGCAGGCGCGATTCGCCAAAGCGCTCGCGGGCCAAATCCGGATGCGCCGCAAAGAACCGGCGCAGCGCAATCGACAGCGGCGTCTCCGTGGCGAGCACCCCCGCATCCGCGGTGCCGTAGAGCGATGCCGAATCCTGCAGGATATTTCCCTGCCCGAGCCGCTCCGCGAGAAGCGTGCGCCACTCCTCGCTGACCACCTCGCCCGCGAGCACGAGCTTCACCTGCCAGGGGCGGAGGTCGATGCCACGCGCCCGTGCCGTGTCGACCACGTCCTTCAAAAAGGGCGGATAGCCCAAAAGGACGACTTGTTCGAACGACGGTGCCAGCGCCGCCACCACGCGCAAAATCTCGTCCTTGTTGTTGCCCGGCGTAATCACGGTGACCTTTTGGCCCTTCGCCGTGAGCGCGCGGCAGCCGCTGGTCGTGTACATCCCGCCCACCCACGTCCCCAGAGGAAAACAGATCACCGCGAGCGTCGTTCGTTCGTCCGCACGGAACGAATCGCGGAACACCTGCTCGAAGCGCTCCGCCACCAACGCCTCGTCCCGCGCCGTGCGCGGCCAGAACGTGGGCTCGCCCGTCGAGCCGGACGACACGGCAATCATCTCCGCCCGCGCGAGCGCTCCCTGCCGGCAACGCGCATCCAGCGGAAAACGACGGAAGTAGTTCTCCTTGGTCATCAGCGGCAGCGCACGAAACGCCGCCTCGTCACGCACCTGCTCGGCGGCAACGCCTTGCTCCGCGAGAAACGTGCGGTAGGCGGGCACCTGCGCCACCGTTTCGTGAAATACGCCCAGCGCACGCTCGAGGGGGCTCGCCATGGTTCCACGCAGCCTAGTGCGCGGACTGTCCCTAGTTCCAGGGCAGCATCATGGCCGATCGCTGGAGCGGCACGAGCGTCCACTTGGATTTTGAACAGGGAGATCGGGAGATCGGGAGGTTTTGGGGGTTCCAACGCGCAGCGTTCGGTTCAAAAAAAACCTCACTGCTCCCGATCTCCCGTTCTCCCTGTTCAAAATTCAATCGGGATTCGCCGCGCGCTTTGCGCGCCATGTCGGGAAAAACCGCACGTCCACGCGCAATAGTTTACGTAATTTTGCGCAAATTATTAATCGATCGATGCAATAATTCGATCTACCGTCGAGAAATGCGCCGGTACCTGACGTCGATGCTCCTCGTTCTTCTCGCGTGCGGTTCGGACTCGTCCAACTTCGGCAACGCGCCCACCGGCGGGAACGGCGTCGATGGAGGGGATGGCGGCGCGAACAACCCTGGAGGGGGCGTCGTCATCCCCGGCAACGACGGCGGCGGACTCCCGGATGGGGGCGGCGAGTGCAGCCACTCGCTGAAGGCCATCATCCGCGACTTCCGCCCGTGCGGGGCGGAGCCCAACGCCACGAGCTGCACCCAAGCCAACGGCCACCTCGACTTCGAGCATTACCGCGGCGACGGCGTCGCCAAGGGCATCGTGGGCCTCGGCTTGAACCCCGACGATCACACGCCCGTGTGGATCGCCCGCGGCCAGACGAACGAAGGACCCGCCACCACCGACGCCGCGCGTTTTCACGACTGGTACCACACCAAGCAGGGCGTCAACATCGAGCTGACGCGCCAGCTCGACTTGGTCGAGCAAGCGGGTGGCCACTACGTCTACGAGCGCACCGCGTTCTTTCCCATCGACGACGACAAGGCGCAGGGCACCACCACCGGATTCGGCAACGGCCCCAAGCCCCCGCCCCCGAACGAGAACATCGATCACAACTTCGAGTTCACCACCGAGGTGCGCCTCTCGTTCACCTACCGCGGCGGCGAGACCTTCGAGTTTTACGGCGATGACGATCTCTGGGTCTTCGTCGATGGGAAGCTCGCACTCGATCTCGGCGGGCCGCACCCGCCGGCGCGCGACCGCGTCAATATGGATGCGCGCGGCCTCACCGTCGGAAAGACGTACTCGATGGATCTCTTCCACGCGGAACGACACACTGAGAAGTCCACGTTCCGTGTCGACACGACGATCGAGTGCTTCAAGCCTCCCGTCCACTGACAACGATCGCGGACATCACGGCGCCGCGCGCCATAGCTGAAAAAAGACACTCACAGCGCGACGGGACTGCCTTGACACGCCGCCAACCGGTGGCATAAGTGCGCGCCCCCAACGGGTACGCGCTTGTAGTTTAATTCGATACGTTTCAAAGGCCGCGGACCGGTTGGTTGTTATCCTAAACACACCCAAGCGAATCGGTGGCATCAGATGACGAATGCAGCGCAGGTAGCCGAAGCCGAAACGGCGGCCCTCGTGGGCGAGCCGTTGACCATGGAGGCGTTCGACCGACTCTCCGGCGAATTGAGCGGCGTACGCTTCGTCAAAATCGTGGTCGACCGCCCGGCGGGTATCGCGCACTTCCTCGATAGCGCGCGCTGGCGATTCCACGTCGAATACGTCGCCAAGCTCCTCAACTTGCCGCGCGCGGAGCTCGAACGGACGCTCGATGCGGTGAACGCCAGCGTCTACAACGATCCCAATCGGCGCTTTTACCTGGCCATCCTTTCACGCCACGTGCGCCAGCCCGGCACGCCGTCGAAGACGCTGCATACGCCGCCGAGCAATGGCGCGGCGGAAGTCTTCTTCTCGTTGGAGACCACCGAAGCGGACACGATGGATGCGGAGATGCTCCGCTACCTCTACGCGTTCGTGCGGGAGAACGTCGATCCGAGCATCCCGGTGGTGATGAAGCCGGCGAATCACCTGCAGGAGGCATTCCTGCGGACCATTCCGACCGACGAGGTGCCGCGCGTGCTCGCGCACGAGTTGTTCTCGCAAGCGCGCTTCGTCCCGCTCAACCCGGGCATGGCGCGCGGCCGCCTGCGCATGTTCCGCACCGGCGCGGACTACCGCAACATGACGATGCCGCTCAAGTGGTCGGACATCGTCGTGATGGAGCGCGTGCCCGAGGATATTCCGCGCGTGTCGGGCATCATCAACGCCGCGCACATCACGCCACTCTCGCACGTGAACGTGCTCGCACACGGGTGGAAGATCCCCAATGCCATCGCATTGGACGCGTTCGAGATGATCGATCGCGAAAAGCTCGACGGCCAATGGGTCGAATACCGAATCGACCCGTCGAATGCGAATCTCAGTTTGCAGCGCATCGAGGCGCCGTCGCTGGCCGAGCTTCCGGCACCGCCACGGCAGCACGTGTGGATCGACGATCCCGAGACGGTGACGGGGAGCATCCTGAGCCTCGAGGAGCTGCGTGCGTCGGACCGTTACCTCTACGGCACCAAGGCGGCCAACCTCGGTGAGCTGCATCACCTGCTCGCCAATGGCTCGCACCGGCTGCTCGGTTTCTACCAGGTGCCGCGTCCCCCGCGGAGCGATCTTCTGGAGTACCTGGCGCGCCAGCTAGGGGTGATCAACGGCGACGGCCTCGCCAACGCCGCCCTGGCGATGCTGCGCAAGTACGTGCGCGTCCCGCGCGGCATTGCCCTGCCGTTTGCCGTTCAGCAGCGCTTCTTGCAGTCGTCCTGGCGCATCCAGCAGGTGGTCGGGAAACTCAAGGCGGTGTTGGAGCTCGGTGCCGACGCGCACATCGATCCGCTCTGTCTCGAGCTGCAGGACTTGATCCGCCGCACGCGCATGCCGGCGGAGATGCGCCACAGCATCGATGCAGCCATCGTTCATCACCTCGCGGGCGCCGAGAGGTTCGTGGTGCGCAGTTCGTCGAACGCGGAAGATCTCGCGGGCTTCTCCGCCGCGGGCATCTACGAATCGGTGACCCGCGTGAGCGGGGTGGAAACGATTTTGCGCAGCATCCAGGAAGTGTGGGCGTCGCTCGTGTCGCCGCGGAGCGTGCGCCTGCGCCAGCAGGCGGGCATCTCGCTCGATGCGGTGTACATGGGCGTCGTCATCCAGCAAGAAGTGGCGTCCAAGTTGGGCGGCGTGATGGTGACGACCAACCCGACAAGCGCGGCGGATTTCCGCCACGTGTACATCAACGCATCCCGCCGCGGCTCGGTGAGCTCCATCGTGTCGGGCGATGCGTCACCGCTGCAATACCTCTACAACACGATGGAGGGCGGCGGACGCACCGTCTCGTTGGGCGATTCCGATGCCGATCTCGACGACACCGACAAAGCGCTGCTCGGTCGATTGGCCCTCGTGGGCCGGCTTTTGCAATCGCACTTTGCCGCCAATTACACCTTCGCCGATCCCATCGACGTAGAATGGTTGGCGGGGAATGACGAATTGCAGATTCTGCAAGTCCGCCCCTATTCACATTAGAGCAAACCACCCCATCGACTCTGACGTTCATGTCGACTCAGCCAAGTTCTACCGCGATCCCCGCCGGCGTACGGCGGGTGGTCGCGTTGAGTAATGCGTTTCAACTCCTCTTCGGGCTTCTGTTCTGGCTTCCCGTTTTTTATGTCTATCAGCGCCAATCGGGCCTGAGCGATCCGCAGATCTTCGGGATTCAGAGCATTTATTACGTGGTGTTTTGCCTCTTGGAGGTACCCACCGGCCTGTTTGCGGATCGATTCGATTACCGCCGCTCGGTGCGGGCGGGCGCCGTGGTGTTGGCGGTGGCCAACCTGACACCGGTATTTGCCGCGAATTATACCGGCTTTTTGGTTCACTTCGTGCTCATCGCCCTGGCGCGTTCGTTGGTGTCGGGGGCCTTTAGTGCGTACCTCTATGATTACTTGTCGGCCGAGGGCGCGCGCGATGCCTACCGCGCCGCGGAGGGGCGAGGACGCGCCTACAGCTTGGTAGGAAGGGTCGCCTGTCTACCGGTCGCGGGTCTGCTCATGTCCTGGCTGCCCGCGGCACCGTATTGGCTCTCGTCGGCAAGTGCCGTGGCGGCGACCGTGATTGCCTTTCGGCTGCCGCCCATCGGGGGTTCGGGTCAAAAGGCCAAGACGCCACTGCCTTTCGTGACGTTGATCGGTACGGCGTTCAAATACCTTCGAGCAACGCCGCAGCTGTTGATGCTGATGGTCCAGGGCGTCGCCGTCTTCACCCTGGTGCGCATCGTCCAAGTGAATCTGTTCCAGCCGATTCTCACCTCGAAGGAACTGCCGCTGCCCACGTTTGGATTGATCATGGCCGGCACGACGGTCTGCGAAATTGCGGGGGCATTCCGCAGCGGCTGGATCAAGCGGTGGATGAGCAATCAAAACGCCGTGTTCGTACTCACCTTGACGATGGCCGGTGCGCTGGCAGCCTTGGTTCCCATGGGCGTCGCAGGAACCATCGCGGCCTTGAGTGTGTTCTCCTTGGCGAGCGGCCTGTCGTTTCCGATTCAGCGGCAACTGCTCAACGAGGCCATCGTCAATTCGGATGCGCGCGCCACGCTGCTGTCGATCGAGTCGATCATCGACCGAGCGGTATGTGCCGTGGTGGCCGTCCTATTGGGAGATTATTTGGCACGCGGCGCGTTGCACGCCTTCCTGGCGCAGACGGCCGCGGCCACCGCAGGGCTCATGGCATTGCTCTTCGTAGCCCTGCGCTTTTTCCGTAAAGTACAGACTCATAAGTAGCCGAATAGATAGAGGGCCATCGTGAGCAATCGATCCAAAGTAGTCATCGTGGACCCGTATTCTTCGGGATACGGATTGGCACCTGCATTTCGTGCGAAGAACGTGGACGCGGTCGCCGTGCGCACGGCCTTCGAGATCCCCGAGAGTGCGCTCGACAGCTGGAATCCTTCGCACTTCGAGAGCATCCTCGACGGCACGATGCCCGAGGCCGATCTCGCGGCGCGCGTGGCCGAGTTTTCGCCGTTGTGCATCCTGCCGGGCAACGAGTCGGGCGTGGAGCTCGCCGAGGCGCTCACCGCGCGGCTGATGCCGCACGTCGGCAACGTGCCGGAGCTGGCCGCGGCGCGCCGCGACAAGTGGCAGACCGCGCTGGCGTTGCACCGCAACGGAATTCCGGTGCTGCACCAAGTCGGCACGGCGAAGCCGGAGGCGGTGGAGGCATGGATTGCCGAATTTGGCCTGGAGGGGCAGCCTTTGGTGCTCAAGCCACCGAAGAGTGCAGGCACCGACAACGTGCACATCGTGCGGGCGGGCCAGGATTGGCGTCCGGTGTTCGCGCAGATCCTCGGCGTGATCAACAAGATGGGGCTGCACAACGAAGCTGTGCTCGTGCAGGAGTTCGGCGAGGGAACGGAGTACGCGGTCGATACGTACACGGCGGGCGGAGCGCACGGGCTGGTGTCGGTCTGTCGGTACCGCAAGCGGGCCATCGACGACCGGCTCGGGATTTACGAAGCGGTGGACTTTTTGCCGCCCGACGCCCCGCGCGTGGAGGCGCTCTACGACTACGTGCGCGCGGCGCTCGATGCCGTGGGCATGCGCAACGGCGCCGCCCACGTGGAGGTGATGGACACGCCCCGAGGCCCCCGTTTGATCGAGGTGAACGCGCGCCTCTCGGGCGGGCACCAGCAGCGCCTGACCCGATTGGCCACGGGCGATTCGCAGATCGATCGCTGCGTGCGCCATATGGTCGGCGAGCCCCTCGGCGGCGACGGCTACCGGCTGAACAAGCACGTCACGGTGGCCTATCTGTCGGCCGCCCGCACCGGCACGTGGCGCAACGCCGAAGAGATGAAGGCATTGAGCCAGCGACCGACGTTCCAGGACATTCACCTGGTGTACGGCACGGGCGATCACGTCCCGCGCACGGTCGACGTGTTCACCTCGATCGGCCAAGTGGTGCTGGCCAGCGAAGACGCCGCCGCCGTGGCGGAGGATTACGCAGCCGTTCGCGCGTGCGAAGCGCGGATGGATATCGTCTAACGGGGCGTGCGGCCGTCGATCCAGGCGGTGAACAGGCTGGTGGAAACCGGGTCCAGGCGAAGATCGGGGGGCATCCGGCCCTGGCGAACGGCGCGGCGCACGGCGGCGGCTTGGCCGGAGAGGCGCTCGTACGACGAGAGATCGCGCGCGACGCCGCGGCCAACGCCGGCCGTGTGGCAGGAGCCGCACTTGGCGTCGTAGAGCGGGGCGATGTCGGCGTCGTACGTGGGGATGCGCCCGATCGGCGAACGGTAGTCGAAGCGCAAGGTGCGCGTGCGTTCGCGGCCGTCGCCGAAGCGCGCGCGCACGTCGATGCGGTGCGTGCCGAAGCCGATGGACGCGAGGTCGGCAGGGCGAACGCCGTCGGTTCCCCACCCCCACGGCGGCGCGGTGCGGGAGGCGACGTCCTTCCCGTCGAGGGCGAACGAGACCCGCTCGAGGGCGTCGCGCTCGGCGGGGGAAGCCTCGAGCTCGAGCTTCGTGTCGAAAACGGCGGCGCCGTTGGCGAGCCCGGAGAGAAACAGCGCGCCGTCGGCCTGGATGCGCCACACGCCGCCCGCGCCATCGAGAACGAGCGCAAAGGTCCCCGTTCCACCGTCCACCGCGAGGCGCGCGCCTTGGCCGAGGACGACGTCCTTGGCCAGCGATTCCCAAGTCTCGCCGTCGGTGCGAAGGATCTGGCCATTCCAGCCGACCCACGCCCAGCCACCGCCACCGCCGAGTGGTCCGGGGATGCCGGCATCGCGGTACGTGCGGATGGTCCCCTCGGAGACGAGGGTCAAACCGCGGTCGCTCGCCATGGCGCCGCGCCCCTCGTCGATGCGCGCGATCGATTGCACGGCACCGACAGAGGCTCCCGGCGCCGGGTCCATCCATGTGACCTTGGGTGCGTCGGCGCCACCCTCGAGATGAACGCGCACCACGCTCGTGCCGATGCGGATCCACGCATCGCGCGCGCCTTTTGCGTCCTTCGCGCCGCGGAACGTGAGCGGGACGACCTGCGCGATGCTACGGAGTCCCTCGGGCGCGACACCGAGCTCGTTCCCAGGCGGCGCCTCGAGCGCGAACCATCGCCCGCCGTATTCGGCGCGCAGTCCGCCCGACGTGGTCCACTCCGCGCGCGGCAGCGCCGGGGCGCCGTCGATGGGCTGCACCTCCCCGCGCACGTCCACACGAAGGAAATGGCCGTCTGCCAGCTCGATGATACCCTCTCCCCCCTCCTGGGCCACGACGCCCACGGCCCGGGCTCCCGCCGGAAGGGGCACCCGCTGCAGCACCCGCGGGGCGCGATCCACCGCGCTCACGGAGCGATCTTGAATCGCGGCGGTTGCGCAGCCCGCCAGCAGCGGCAGCGCGACAAGCAGGGCGCGCCTCATTTGGACGCCTCCAGGTTCCAGCGGTAGGCGGCGCCGAGGTTTGCGCCCTTACCACCGCGCGTCGACCCCGATGCCCCGACGACCAGCGCCGACGGCGAAAGCGCCACGGACACGCCGAAGACGCTCGTCTCCGTGAGATCCCCCACGGCCATCACGTAGGGGTCCACCGACGTCTTGTTGCCCCCGAGGTACACGCGAACCGCCCCGGCGAACTCGCCCTGGTCGGAGTCGTCGGGCACACCCATCGCGAGATCGGCGACGCCATCGCGGTTCGCGTCGCCCAGTGCCACGGAGGCAATGCCACCACGCGCCGTGGGGCCCGCGAAGAGGACACGGCGCACGGGCGCACCGAGCGGGCGCATGGCCACGACGTTCCAGTCGCCATCGGAAAAGAGTGCTCCATGCCGGCCCCGCGGGCATCGATGGTTTGGGCAGAGGCTTGCGAGGTACGCGCCCGAGAGGATCTCCACCGCCGGCCCGCGCATCTCGCCGAGCGTCAGATCCCCGTCCCGAAAGACCACGTCGGGCACGCCGTCGCCGGTGAAGTCGCCCGAGCCCCGCGCCAGCACGCGCCCCATGGTCGTCGGCTGTCGCAGATCCTGCAGATCGTTGGCGCGGGTCTTCGGATCCCCCACGACGTCGTCGGCCAGCGTATGATCGTCAGCCACGAGCCGCAGGACGAACGGCCGATCGTGCCCTCGGCATCGCTTACCCTCGGCATCGTAGCCAAAGGCCACGACCACGCCCGCGTGCTCGGGAAAGCCACCGGTCGACGACAGCGAAATGGCCACCTCGTCGCATCCGTCCTTGTCGAGATCTCCGACGCGCGCCACCGCGCTGCCGTACGACGTCGGGGCGCCTTCCCCCATCGACGGGATGACCAGTGCGCCGTTCTTGCCCATCTCGCCGACGTTGCAGGCTACCCGCACATCGTTGCCCGCATCGTGTTTTCGCCCGAGGATCACTTCGGCGCCGCTTCCATCGAACGCGTTCGGCCGCCCCACGACGAGGTCATCCAGTTTGTCGCCATTCACGTCGGCGACGGCGAGGGAAAATCCGAAACGCCCGCGTGCGTAAGGCGGCCAACCCTTCATGTTGCGCGGCGATTCTCTGGGGGCCACGAGGCGGAAGCGCTCCACCATTTTGCCGGCGGCCACCGAATAGATGCGCACCGAACCGCGGTGTGCGGTTTGAACCGGCTTCCCCGCGGCGTCGAGCACGGAGCACCCGTCGGGGTCCGCGAAGCCTTTCGGCGTGGGGCCACCCCAGTTGTCATCGGCATCGCCCACCGCGAGATCGAGTTGACCATCCCCGTCGAAGTCCAGCACCGCCATGGCGCCCCGCCCGAATTGCGCATCCTGCCGCTCGCCGGTCACGCGCTGCAGCGATCGCGCGGCATCCGCACCGAACAGATCGACGGCGCCCGCGCGAAGGCGCGAGGGCACGTTCGCGCCGGGTGCGCCCACCAGCGTGATGCTCTTGCCATCGAGCACCCCGAGCTCGACGGCCTGCCCCGCGCGATCGCCGGCGCCGAACGTGGGAAGCACGATGGCTTCCTTGCCGGGCCAGCGGCCCTTGAATGGCGCGGGTTCGGCGGCAACGACGTCGATGGCACCGGCAAAATTCCCCTGCGCCGTGTTCCTCCACGGCGACCACACAGCGAGCGCCCCCGCCCCCACCGCCGCGATGCGAAGGCCGGTGAACTCGTTCGGACGGCCCGCGCCATCGGCGAGCGGGGTCAGTGCACCGCGGCGATCGAGCAAGCCCGACGCGGAGAAGACCAAGACGCCCCCACGGTTTTCCGGCGCCGACACCACGTATTCGAATCCCGCCGCAGGGTCGACGTCTCCCAGTGCCGCACTTCGCGCAATCCCGCGCGCAGCCTGGCGGTCGTCCACGTAGAACGCACGCGCCGCCGCTGTCGTGACCACGTGCGCGCGTCGATCGTGCCCGCGCGGCCCGAGAGAGCCCGGCGCGAAGGAGAAAAAACCGAGACCGGGTGCACGCACCACCAGCACCTCGGACCCGCGAGGCTCCGCCCGAACGACGTCGAGCCCCGACCCGAAGGCTGCATTGTCACGCCGCTGGGGCCCATCGAGCTCCAGGGCCCACGCCGGATCGGTCTCGAAGCGTGCGCCACCCAATCCGCGAAAGACGAGCACCTGGCCGTGCGCCTTGCCGGGCTGCGGGAAGGACACCTGCGGCAGCCCCACGACGAGATCGGCCGTCTTGTCGCCATCCATGTCGATGAGGGCGAGCGCGCGCCCGGCCCCGGTGGGTCCGTTGCCGCACGCGGGCACGGCATCGGAGTCGCTTTGCACGGGGCGCATGTCCAGGGTTTGCTCGGGCACGCTCTCGAACACGGCCCGCGGTGTCTTTCGATTGCGAAAAATCGAGACGCGGCCGCCCTCGCAGCCCGGCTCGAAGGAGCTACGACCGGTGGGCGCGGAGACGGCGAGATCCGGCGCGCCGTCTCCATCGAGATCGCCGAGCGCAAGCGCCGCGCCGAAATGGTGGTTCATCCCCTCGCCGGCCATGACGCGATCGGGCTCCGGCGCGACGCCATGGCTCGAGCCGAGGTAGACGGCCACCGCCCCGCGATCCGCGTCACCGAGGTCCGCGTCGGGAATGCCCGCCACGATGTCGTCGATGCCATCGCCGTTGAGATCCCGCACCGCGAGGACGGCGCCGAGATGGTCGGCGGGGCGCTCGCCTTCGATGACCGCGGGGACGGCCTCCACCGCGCCCGGCGCACCGCTTCCCGCGTACACCAGGATGCCGCCCGCCTCCATGGCCACCTTGCTTCGCTCGGAGTGGCCCACCACGATGTCGGGCTTGCCGTCACCGTTGACATCACCGGACGCGAGATCGCCCAGACCGGACTGCATTCCGCGCGGGAGCGACGGCGCGCCGAGCGTCTCGGCCACGAGGACGCGCACCTTGGCCGTCTCCTTCGTGAAGCGATCGCGCACCGTGACATCGGCCATGCCGGGCGCTGCGCCAGCCTCGAACCACGCGTCGCCCGATTCCAGGGTCACGCGCCCTCCGGCGCCGCCGACCGACACGGGCTCCACGCGCGCGGAGCCGCCGCGGAAATCGAGCCGAACACGCCCGCGCGCCGGCACGGCATAGAGCTCCGCGCGCGGGCGCAGTGGAACGGGTTTGCCCACCGTCACCGTGAGCAGCGCTTCATGGCCGCTTCCGACGTCCCGCGCGGCAATGCGGTAGGTGCCCTCCTCGTCGCCCGCGACGAACGACGCCGCATCGTCCTTCGCATCGATCTTCCCGAGCGCGCCCTCGCGCCCCCCGGGCCGCTCGAGTACGGTGTACGAGACGCGACCGAGTGCCCCGCTCGGCGCAAGCGAAAGCCGCGTGCCGCGGGCCACGACGATGGACGCGGGCTCGACGGCGAAGGGCCCGATCACCTCCACACGGGTGCGAGCCTCCGCGCGGCAGCGACCATCGCGCGCAATCGCCTCGAACGAGGCCGCGCGCTTGCCTGCACGCAGGCCGCCACCCGGCTCGATGCTCGCGCCGCCGGTCTCCCCGGCGAGGCCGAACGTCGCCACACCCGAGCCACCCACGGCATGAAGCGCCACCGCCGAACCGGTGGCCATGCGAACCTGTGCACTCTGCATCTGAAACGGTGCGCACGAGAATCCATCCACCGACACCGGCTCGAGCGCCACGGGATGCTCATCACCGGCCCCACACGCCGCCGCGCCGAACACCACGAGAAGGGACGCCCACCAGGATCGCGTCATCCGGCAACCAACACCCGCAGCGGCTCCTCGCGAATGAGCGCACCGCCCGGATCGAGCCCCGCGCTCGCCAACAGCGTCGCCGCGACGTGCTCCGGCTTGATGTTCTCGCCGCCTTGACTCGTCGTCCGCCGCGTCTTGAAGTCGTAGCGCCCCGGCCCCATGCCGACGTCGCCCGAGGCGCCGACGACCTGATTGCCCACGATGCCCGCCCCCGCGAGAAGGCACGAGCTCGTGAGGTGGTGATCGCGCCCGCCGAAGGTATTGAACATCGGCGTGCGCGCGAACTCGCTGAAGGCGAGCAACGTCGTGTGATCGAGCCACGAGTCACCGCCCAAGCGCTGAAGCTCCGGCGGCGCCGGCGATTTGGCCAAGTCGTCGATCAGCGCCGCAAATGCCGCAATGCCCGGATGAAGCGCGTCCGCATGCCCGCCGTTGCCGAGGAAATGCGTATCGGTCCCGCCACCGATGGCCACCGAAACGCACTGGGCCACTTGCTCTTTGATGGCCTGCGCTGCAAACGCCGCACGCGCGGCCGACGATGCCGCCTCGCCTCGGTTCAAACCGTATTGCTGGCGCACCGCCGCACTCAGATCATCCTTGCCCGTGGGAAAACGAAACTTGTTCGCGAGCTTCGAACTCAAGGTAGCGCGCGCCGCGCCATCCGTCCCGCGCATGCGCGTGAGCAGTCCGCGGCGGTCGTACACGTTCACCGCGCACGGCGCCCCTTGCTTCGCATAATCGGTGAGCGCCTCCTCCACCGCATCGCGCTCGAGCAGGTCTTTCCCGCGCTCGAGCACCATGAGCAAATCGTCGATGCTGTCGACCCGCATCGCGGAATACTGGCCCGGGCGATGCTCGTTGTACGACTCCACGCGCAGCGAGAGCGCCGGAAGCGGCAGGGGCGATTGCATCTGCGCAGCGGCCTCCGTCGCCAGGCTGGTCCCCCGCGCCGTGTTCCCCGCGGGAAACTTCGCGGTGAGAAAGTAGCGATACCCGACTTCGTGCCCCAACGTTCCCATGTTGATGCCGCGCACGATGGCCAGGCGCTGATAATGCTTCGTCAGCTTCGGCAACGTCGAATTGGCCTTTTCCACCGCCGGCCCGAACGTGAGATTCCCGGCCGTCACCACCTTGGACGAAAACCCATTGTGGCCATCGAGCGACGCATACCGCGTCTCGGTCAGCGTGTTCGCGCGGTTCTCGTCGTCGAACTTTTTGCCATTGGCCGTGGGATCGCGCGGATCCAAAAAGAGCAATTGATCCCAGCCACCGGGGAAGTAACAAAAGACGAACCGGCGCGTGGACGACACCTGCGCCGCGGCCTGGGCCAGCGCGGGGAAGCCCAAACGCGACGCGAAACCTGCCGCCGTCAACGTCATCACACTGCGTAGGAGATCGCGCCGCGTGAAGTGCATCGGTTTCCGGGTTTCGTCCTTTCTCATGGGGGCCTCAATAGGTGAGAAACTGGGGGTCGGTGGCCATGGCAATGCAGACGGCGCGCCAGCCTTCGACGGGTGTGCCTGGCGCGGCGGTGGCCTTCTCGAAAAGGGTCACGAGCGGTGCGAGCTGGGCATCGTTCGGGGCGAGGGTGCGGCCCCAGAAGCGCAATACCAAATACGAGAGATTCCTCCTTATCGCATCGGAATTGGATACCAGCGTATCCTTCGCTGTCGCATACCGCAGGATCCGCCGCTCCTTCTCGGCCGCGGTGGTGTCGGCCTTGACCGACATGCGGCACGACGAACGCGCCGCATCCCCCGCCAGCTTGGAGAAGGTCACCGCCGGCTCGATGGCCTCGCTCGTGCTGGTCACGTAGTCGGGCCGGCCGAGCGTGGCCGCGAGCGCCTCCAGCATGTCGGCATCCGGGAGGTACGTCACGCCGGCGAGCGAATCGGGATCGTTCACCACCCGAGAGGCCATCCAGGTGTAGCCGGTGGCCGCGAGCAGCGACGCGCGGAGTTGCTCGACGGAGAGTCGGTGCGGAGCCCGCCCCACGCGCCCATCGTTCGACGCCGGCTCGGCCAGCGGGATCTCGGGATGACCTTCGGGCAGCGCCCCCGCCGTCTCCACGGGCACCGCGCGTCCCTGCACGGTGCGCGGTTCGGGCAGCGGTGCCGTGCTTTCGCACGTCGCGAGGACGAGCGGCAAGACGCATGCGAGCACACGGGTCAATCGACCCTCCGATACGCGGGCGATGTGACGATGGCCTTGATCAAATCGCGGTAGCTGTGATGGCTCCGCTCGAAGCGGCGCGCGAGCTCCGGCAGCACGGCCTGCATCTCGTCGTCGCTCATGGATCGCCCGAGAAGCTTGCCCCAGGCCGTTCGAATGGTGCAGCTCTCGAGCTCCCCGGAGGCAATGGCGCTCGCGACGAGCCCGCCCGGCCCTTCGTCGATGCGCGCCTCTTCGTCCTTGGTGCGATAGAGGTACCCGCGCAACGTGCCCGCATAGCGTGCGCCGTCCGCATTCACCGTGTCGACCACATACTGCGTGCGGCACCGCTCGGTGCACCCCTTCTTGTTCACCGCGCATTGCTCGCACGATGGATCGCGCGCCGGATACTCCGCCGGCCCGAGGTATTGCGCACTGCGCTCGGCCCAACGCCCGAACCACGCCGTCATCGGTTCGAGGGCGGCGTGGCAATTCTTGCAGCCGCATCGCTGCGCCAGATTCGGCTCGCGGGTGCATGCATCGTCGGGCGAGGGCAGCGCCGCACTTCCGGGCGTGAACGGGCGACACATGAATGCCGTCCGAAATTGCGAAACACGCGAGCGCCAGGTGGGAAAGCGCCCCAGGTACGCCGGCGTCGTGAGCACGCCCGCATGCTGCGCATCGCGCAGGTATTCGCGAAAGCCCGCATCGTCGTACGAGATGTCCGGAAGCGCCTCCGCCGATGCTGGCGCACTCAACGCGAGCCCTTGCAGCGACCCGAGCTGGTTCTTGTACAGCATCGCGAGCGGCCCATTCATGAACGAGCGGCGCGTGCGAAAGATGTCGAAGTAGTCTTCGTCCCGCGCGACCACCGACTCCACGATGCGAAGCGGCTCCTCGTTCAGCGCCGTGCGGACCACGTATTCGGCGCGCGAGCTGGCAACCCCTGCCGAGAGGATGCTCGGCATGCAATACATGCCCTGCGGTCCGCAGCCGCAGGAAGCGTCACGCAGCGCATTGCCCGCGCAGGAGGCACCGGTGATCGTGCTGTTCGTGCGCTCCTGCGCGTCGTAGGCGCACGTGCGAACCTCCGTGGTGCCGGACCAATAATGACGCACCTTGCGCATCCCCTCGCGGCGCACCCGCACCACCATCTCCGGGTCGTTGGACCCGACGTGGTTGTCGCACGAGTTCACCACGCGGTGCGGGAACGCATCCGGGCAATGCATATCGGGCGGGTCGAGCTCGTGCGGTTTGGCGTCCGCGCCCTTGGCATTCATCGGCGCGTAATACTCGCGCCTTCCTTTGTAATCGCGCGAGGCGCGCTCGGCGTCGCCTTTGCTGGAGCAATAGTTGGGGCAATGCGCCGCATCGTGGTACGGCAGCGGAACGCCGTCCGCGTCGTAATAGGGATATTTGCGTCTCTTCTTGTCGGTCCCCACCACGCTGTACGTCGGCTGCGCGGGCGCCACCGAGCGGCCGCCTTCCATGCGCGCCGCCGCCGGCTTGGGGTACTCGATCCGCGGATCGCACAGCGTGGCGCCAACCTCGCCGCCACGCAGGAGCTGGTTCACGTACCCGTCAGGGTGGTACACGAAGCCGCGCGCGGCGGGCCGCTTTCCGCTCCTGCCCTTGGGCGCGGGGCCGTCTTCGACCATCGCCGGATCGGGCGAGAAGGTGCCACCCTTTTGGCGCCCCGTCGCATCGTCGTAGTCGATGGCAACGAGCGGCGCGCCGCGAACGTGGAAGCCATCGAGGTTCGGCCAGAGCAGGGCCATGTGCCACGTGCGCACGCGACCGAGGAACTCGTCCGAGTGCACCATCGCGTCGATCGTCTCGGGCGTCACGTCTTGCGACGTGCGCACCTGCTCCAGCTCCTCGACCGACGGCGGTCGTCCGCGCAAATCGAGCGAGAGCTGGCGCAGGTAGCGCGTGGCATCCGCGGCACATGCAGGACACGCCTCGTCGCCCCTTTCGCCATGCGCTTCGGTGCGCGGCGCGCTGGCCTTCGTCGGCGAGGTCGACGAGCCCGCGCCCCCGCATGCGGACGCGCACACACCCACCAGAGGCGTGATCACGATGAGGAAAAAACCCAGCGCGCCGCGGCGGCCGCGCACCGCCAGGAAGCGAGAGAGAACGCGTAGATACGCGGCATATGCGGGGCCGAACGAACTCATGGGGCAAAGGAGGAACCGGAAGTGCCAGGTCCATCGGTGATTGTCGCACCGCGATGATTCAGACTTCAGTTACAAAAAGGAAAGACCTTTTCAGGAGTTGCGTACGGCGGAGCTGACTGGCGATCTCGACGTCTTCGACGTACGCTTCAACAGGTCCATGCCGAGCGCTTCCTTCGCGCGTGCCGTCCTTTCCCTCTCTGCGTGCTCGCTCGCGGTGCTCTTCCCCGCGTGCGGGCTCGATGAGGGTGGCGTCACCCCGCCCCCTGGCACGGCCCAAGATGCGGGCCCCGACGTCGGCGCGGGCCCACGCCCCGACGCGGGCCCGCCGCCGGCCGGCACGCACTTCGTCGGAGGAACGGTGGTCGGCCTTCAAGGCCGCGGCCTCACCTTGCAGAACAACGGCGGCGACGACGTGCTCGTCTCTGGCGATGGCACCTTCACCTTCCCCGCCGCCGTGCGCATCGGCGCGACGTACAACGTCCGCGTCAAGCCTGGCGGACTTCCCACCTCACCGCATCAATCGTGCACCGTCGCCTCGGCAACCGGCACCGTCGGCGACGTCGACGTGCAAACCGTGCAGGTTACATGCGCCCTCTTTCGAACCTGCAAAGAACTGAAGGCCTCGTTTCCCGTAGCCGCCACTGTCTTGTACGTGCTCAAGCCCGGCGACGAGAAAACGGTCACCCGCTGCGAGATGGAATTCGACGGCGGCGGCTGGTCGCTCATCGAGGCCACGAGCAACCAGCGCGGCCCGTCCGATCTCGCCGAGGCCAACGCCGAACTCCCCATCGACGTCGAGTCGAATTGCTACATGAAGACCGCGACCATGAAGGCCCTCGCCGGCCTCTCCACCCAGATTCACATTCGGCAGAACGCCGACCCAAACGACTCGCTCAGCAGCAACGCGGAGAGCACCGTCCTGTTGGACAATCTCCGCGCAGGCAACATTCTCAACTACGACCTTCACAAATTGTCCAAGGACCAACAGGTCGCGCTATGGACGGGGTCGAGGGCCAACGTAGACGGCGTAAGTTTTTCCGGCAACGTGAACGACAGGCGCTACCCGGACATCTATTGGTCGCGCAACAACGCCAAGGGACTGCACTTCTTCGGCGTCCTCTCCACGTTCAAGTGGGACGGCGACACGAATCGCGCCAACAACCAGCCGATGGAAATCTATCTCCGGTAGCTCCGGTCGCCTGGCGAATTCGAAAGCAAGGAACGGATTGGGCACGGGGCCGCGCGACCCTACACATGCAACGGCATGACCGCTTCCGCGCAATCCCGCCCTGCTTCCATCGAGTCCGTGAAGCCTCGCATCGACCGGCGCGCCTTCGCCGCCGTGCTGGTCACATTGTTCTGCTGGGCGTCCTCGTTCGTGGCCATCCGCGCAGCCGCACGTGACTTTTCGCCTGGGGCGCTGGCGCTCGGCCGTCTGCTGATCGGCTCCATCTCGCTCGGCCTCATCTGCCTGGTGCGGCGCGAAGGCTGGCCCGCGCGCAAAGCGTGGCGCGGCATCGTCGTTTCCGGTGTCCTCTGGTTCGGCCTCTACATGGTGGTCCTCAACTGGGGTGAGCAGGAGGTGGACGCCGGCACGGCCGCGATGATCATCAACATCGGTCCCATCTTGATTGCGCTCCTCAGCGGCTGGCTTCTGAAGGAGGGCTTCCCTCGGCGGCTCCTCGCCGGAATGGCCGTGTCATTCGGTGGGGCCGTCGTCGTCGGCATTTCCATGTCCGAGGGCGGCCATGCCTCGGTTCTTGGGGTCGCCCTGTGCGTGCTCGGCGCCGTCGCCTATTCCGCCGCCGTCATTTGGCAGAAACCCGCCCTGCAACATGCCTCGGCGCTGCAAGTCACCGCGTTTGGCTGTTTCGTAGGCACCATCACCTGCCTACCCTTCGCGGGGCAACTCGCCGCACAAATCGCCAAAGCACCGCCCCTCGCCACCGCCGGTATCGTCTACCTCGGCATCTTCCCCACGGCGGTGGCTTTCACCACTTGGGCCTATGCCCTCGCGCGCACCACCGCCGGCAAGATGGGCGCCACGACCTACGTCGTCCCGGCCATGGTCATCGTGATGTCGTGGCTCGCCCTCGGCGAAGTTCCCAAGCCCCTCGCGTTTGCCGGCGGACTGTCATGCCTTTTGGGGGTGGCCATCTCGCGAGGCCGCCAAAAGGTACGACCGCAGACGTAGCCCCGGCACCTCGATCGCATGGTACGTCGCCCACCACCCCGTGCCATGGGGCTGGATTGGGAGGGCAACCTCGATTCCGTCACACGTCGATGTCTTTCTCCGCGCCGCCCCTCGACACGCCCCACCACGCGCTACTGCAGCGGCCGCTAACGCTTTGCGTTACATTTCGAAGGCGCGCTCTGGACACGGATGGGCCGAGCTCCTAAACGATGCCGCACCGTGCCCCCATTGCTTCCCGAGTTGGTCGGTTATTTCGCAGCGTTCCTCACGACAGCGTCCTTCCTTCCGCAGGCTTTGATGATCTGGCGCACCCGGCGCACCGAGGGCATCTCGGTGGGCATGTACGCGATCTTCAGCACGGGGGTGTTCCTCTGGCTGGCGTACGGACTCTTGGCCCGGGCGTGGCCCGTCGTCGCGGCCAACGCGGTGACGTTGGCCCTGGACCTGTGGATCCTCGGCATGAAGCTGCGTTTCGATGGCCGGCGTTCGCGCGTGACCGCCCACGTCGTGACGCCAACTGCGGCCGCTACGGCATTGGAGCCGTAAGGCCTCCCATCGGCCGCTTCGTGTGAAAGCGGTCGAGGAGGCGCAGTTGGATGGCTTCCGAAACGTGTTCGCGCGAGACCGCCGTTTTCCCCTCCAGATCGGCAACGGTGCGCGCCACGCGCAGCACCTTGCCGTAGGCGCGCGCCGAAAGACCGTACCGCGCCGCGGCACTCGTCAGAAGCGCTAGGCCTTCCGCCGACGCCGTCACGCGCGCCGCCTCCGAGGGGCGGAGTGTGGCGTTGGTGGGCGCGCTCGTCTCCCCGCGCGCCATGCGGTCGAGCTGGATCTCCCGTGCAGCGGCCACGCGCACGGCGACGGTGGCCGACGACTCGCCGGGACGCGATGGCGCGAGCGCGCTCACGTGCACCGGTGGCAGGGCCACTTGCACGTCGATCCGATCGAGAAGCGGACCGCTGATGCGGCCCCGATAGGCCCGAATGCGATCGACCGTGCACGTGCACCGGTCGGTACCGTCGGCGTGGTAACCGCACGCGCACGGATTCATTGCGGCAACGAGCAGTGGACGCGCTGGAAAGGTGGCCGTGCCGTACGCGCGCGAAATGGTGACCACGCCGTCCTCCAGCGGCTGCCGAAGTGCTTCCAGCGCGGCGCGGCGAAACTCGGGAAGCTCGTCGAGGAACAGCACGCCCCGGTGGGCGATGCTCACCTCCCCCGGCCGCGGATCGCCCCCACCGACCAGCCCCGCCTCGCTGATGGAATGATGGGGCGCACGGAACGGTGGCGTGAACGACAGCGGACACTCCGGTGGGAGCAACCCGCCCACGCTGTGGATGGCCATCACCTCCAACGCCTCGTCGACGGACAGCGGCGGAAGAACCGTGGGCAGGCGCCGCGCGAGCATCGTCTTTCCGGCGCCAGGGCTACCGACCATGAGCAGGTTGTGCGCCCCGGCGGCCGCAATCTCCAAGGCCCGGCGCGCGTAACTCTGACCGCGAACCTCGCTCAAATCGTCGAGCGGGGGTGCGCGTTCCTCCTTGTTCCACCCGGGTTTGGCCGGCGCAATGGCTTGCTCGCCCCGCAAGCCGGCCACGAGATCCTGGATCGCCCCGACCACGCGCACATCGATCCCGGAGACCAGGCCGGCCTCCGCCTCGTTGAATACCGGAACGATCGCCTTTTTCAGGCCGCGCTGGCGCGCGCCGAGCAAGAGAGGAAGCGCCCCGCGAACGGACTGCACACTTCCCGCGAGCGACAGCTCCCCGACCAGGAGCGTCTCCGCAAATGACGCCACGGGCACGATCTCCAATGCCGCCAACGTGGCGAGGGCGATGGCCAAGTCGAAGGCGCTCCCCGTCTTTTTCACGTCGGCGGGCGCGAGGTTCACGATGATGCGGTACTCGGAAAGATCGACCCCGATTTGGGCGAGCGCCGCTTTGACGCGCACCCGGCTTTCCCGCACGGAAGCCTCCGCGAGCCCCACCAATTCGAACGAGGGAACGCCACGCGCGACCTCGACCTCCACACGAACGAGTTGCGCTTGCAGACCAATCAACGTGGCACTCAGGGCGGTGACGAGCATGCCCATCGCCATCGCGAACGCCGTGCCACGGCCAGCCTGCCGACTTTGCCGGAGAATCCAACATCGCGCCCTGTCCGGGACAGATTCAGCCCTGTCCCGGACAGGCGGCGCGCGGGTCTTACTCCACGCTGGCTTGGTTGGCCTGGCCGGCGATGGACTCGCTGGCCTTGGCGCCCACCGCCTTGGCGCCGGCAACGATCATGTCGACCACGGACTCGAGGAATGGGTCGTCGACCTTTTGCCCGACGGTCACGATGCGGAGGAACATCGCGGCAAAGCACAACTCGCCCACGAGTTGGGTGTCCGTGGTCACGGGTAGCTCGCCACGGAGGATGGCGCGGTCGAAGATCACCTGCCGGTTGCCCGCCATCTCGTTCTTGAGACGCGTGAGCACCGGCTCGAACGCAGGCTGGCCGCGCTCGATCTGGATGGCGCGAAAGATCGCGAGGCCCTTGGGCGTGGAGGCCATCTCCACGATATTGCGCAGCAATCCAAGGAGATCCTCGCGCAGCGAGCCAGTGTTGGGTGGCTGCTTGTATGGGCTGATGTGGCGAAGGGCCGCCACCACCAGATCGTCCTTTGTCGGCCAGCGTCGGTAAATAGTTGTCTTATTCACGCCGGAACGCGTGGCGATTTCGTCGACACGCATGCCGGCGTAGCCATTTCGCCCGAATTCCTCGGCCGCATTCTGCAATACGAGCTCGACGATTTCGGCGCTTCGGCCCTGCACGCGGATCCCTTCGGTTCTACGCGTGCTACGGCCGGCATTTCGAAGCCGAGGTCTCGGTTCCTCGGTGGGTCGGTTTTCTTCGGTCATGAGCTTTTCTGCCCCCTTGCCGGATGGCGATCCGGTCAGGAACCTTTCTACCTCAAAAACATGGCAACCATGAGTTGCCAAATCAAGGTGGGAGCATCAATATGGCAACACCCGGTTGCCGGGTATGAGGGCACACGCAAATGTCTCAATCAGCCAGCATCGATAGCAACGTCACCAGCTCCACTCTTACGGACGCCCCAGCCGCAGAAGTCGCCGAAGCTCCGGCACAGGCCGCTCAACCGCAGCGCCGCCGCCGCATGATGATGGGCGTCGCGGCCATCGCCATCGCCACGGGGGGCGCGTGGTACCTCGCGCACCGCGGACTCGAGACGACGGACAACGCGCAGATCGACACGAACATCGTCGCCGTTCCGGCGCGCACCGCCGGTACGGTCACCAAGATTCTCTTCACGGAAAACCAGCAAGTGCACGCGGGCGATGCCCTCGCCGAGTTGGACGATGCACCGGCCAAAGCGCGCCTCGCGCAGGCCGAGGCCAGCGTCGCCGCCGCCATCGCTTCGGCGGATGCGGCCGATGCCGACGCCCAGGTTGCCGAAACCAACGCCGTCGGCAACAAGTCGTTTGCCGATGCGAGCTTGCAAACCGCCGTTGCCGGCGTGGCCACCACGCAGGATCAAATCAAGGAGCGTGAAGCCCTGGTCCAATCCGCCGAGGCCAACCTGGCGCAGGCAAAGATCGATCGCGATCGGGCCAAGTCGCTCTTCGACAGCGGCGCCATCGCGAAGGCCAATTTCGATCAGGCCGATACGACCTACAACTTGGCCGCGGCGAACCTCGATGCCGCCCGTTCGCGCCTGACGACGGAGAAGCTCTCGGTCGCGCAGAACCGCAGCAAGGTGGCCGAGGCCGACGCCAAGGCCAAGCAGGCGAACAACGTTCCGGTGCTCGTCCGCCAAGCGCGCGCCCGCGCGGCGCAAGCGCATGCACAGGTCGCGACCGCACAGGCCCAACGCGATCTTGCCGCCCTCGATCTGTCCTATACGAAGATCGTCGCCCCGCATGACGGGGTCGTCTCGAAAAAAACGATCAACGAAGGTCAAAACGTCGCCCTGGGGCAGACGATCGTGCAGCTCGTCACGCCGGAGATTTACCTGACGGGCAACTTCAAGGAGACGCAGGTCACCAACATGCGCGTAGGACAACCGGCGCATTTCTCGGTGGATGCGTTCCCGGGCCGCGAGTTCGAAGGCGAGATCGAAAGCCTCTCCGGCGCAACCGGCTCGCGCTTCACGCTGTTGCCGCCCGACAACGCGACGGGCAACTTCACCAAGATCGTTCAGCGGCTTCCCGTTCGGGTGAAGCTGCACGCGGCGCCCGACGGCATCGTCCTGCGGCCCGGCATGAGCGTCGACCTCACCGTCGACACGCGAAAGTAGAAGAACAAAGGGGTAATGCCATGGCTATCGCAGCTCAAGGCTCGGGCCTGCTCGCCCGCGCGCCGGAGCAAGCCTCCGCGCCGGCCGTGAACAAATGGGGCGTCGCCGCGGCCGTGTCGCTCGGCGCCCTTCTCGAAATCATCGACACCACCATCGTCAACGTCGCACTGAGCGACATGCAGGCCGAACTAGGCGCCACGCTCAGTCAGATCAGTTGGGTGGTCTCCGCGTACGCCATCGCCAACGTCATCATCCTGCCGCTCACCGCCTGGCTTGGTCATCGGTTCGGCAAGAAGAAGTACTTCGTCTTTTCGCTGATCGGCTTCACCCTCGCGTCGATCTTGTGCGGACTCTCGACGAGTTTGCCCATGCTGATCGCCGCGCGCATCCTCCAAGGGCTCACGGGCGGTGGCTTGCTCGCAAAAGCCCAGGCCATCCTCTTCGAGACGTTCCCCAAAGAAGAACAGGCGATGGCCCAGGGCTTCTTCGGCATCATCGTCATTTCCGGCCCCGCCATCGGCCCCACCCTCGGCGGCTACTTGGTCACCAACGTGGATTGGCGCTGGATCTTCTTCGTCAACGTGCCCCTCGGCATCATCGCCGTGGCCATGACGATGTACTTCCTCCAGAAAGACCGCCCCGAAGACCTGGTGCGGAGCAAGATCGATTGGATTGCCATTGGCCTTTTGACCGTGGGCATCGGTGCGTTCCAAGCGATCCTCGAGGAAGGCAACGACGAGGACTGGTTCGAATCGCGCGCCATCGTTTTCGGCGCCATCGTGGCGGTGGTCGGGCTCACGGCGTTCGTCGTGCGCGAGCTGCGGTCGAAGAACCCCGTCGTCGACCTGCGGGTGCTTCGCTACCGCTCACTCTGGGCGGGGAGCATCTTGTCCACCGTGCTCGGGATGACGCTCTATGGTGCCATGTTCGCGGTACCCATCTTTGCGCAAACCTGCATGCATTACACATCCCAGCAAACGGGCATGTTGATGTTGCCGGGCGCCATCGGCTCCGCGGTGACCATGATCTTCGTCTCCAAGTTGGTGACCCGGTTCGATGCGCGGGCGCTGCTGGCCTTCGGCGCGGTGGTGCTCATCGGCGCAGTGTTGGCACTCACCCGATTGACCCCCGACACGGCGGAGCGCGATCTCTTTTGGCCGCTCATCTTCCGCTCGGTGGGCTCGGTGCTCATGTTCATGCCGCTCAGCATGGCCACCCTGGGTCCGATTCCGACGAAGGACGTCGGCACGGCCACGGGCTTCTACAACCTGACGCGCCAGCTCGGTGGCAGCATCGGTGTGGCCCTCCTGAGTACGTTGCTCACGCAACGGCAGCAGTTTCACCGGGCCATGTTGGTGGAAAGCATCGTCCCGAGCAACGTGATGACCAACGAGCGGTTGCAAGGGATGACGCAGATGTTGGTCAACCGGGGTATTTCGCTCGAGGACGCGAAGCAAAAGGCCCTTGGCTTGCTCGATGGCATCGTGGCGCAGCAGTCCGCGGTGATGTCATTCGGGGACACGTTCTGGGCCACAGCCGCACTGATCATCGTGTTTCTGCCCTTTATTCTCCTGCTCGGCAAGCCGGCCAACAAGGGGGGGGCGCAAGTTTCGGGAGGCCACTGAGGAAAGAGGGTCCGTTGGACGTGAAGAAAAGTTGAGTTAGGCTCCGGACCCCTTTTCTGAGTACGAAACCTTCCCACAACTGCAGGCCAACAATATGACGCAGCGGCCGATCAAAGAATCCAAGGGCAAGTTACTCGTCTTAACTCCGGGCATGGGCGCCGTGGCGACCACGTTCTTCGCGGGGGTGGAAGCCGTCCGACGCGGAACCGCGCTTCCCATCGGGTCGGTCACCCAAATGCAGACCATTCGAATTGGTCCGCGCTCGGAGAACCGCAATCCGTTGATTCGCGATTTCGTGCCGCTCGCCCCGCTCGATAGCCTCGCGTTCGCCGGGTGGGACGTCTTCCCGGACGACGCGTTCGAAGCCGCGTCCCGCGCGGAGGTCCTGCGCCGGCACGATCTGGAGGCTCACAAGGAGTTCCTCCATTCGATCAAGCCGATGAAGGCCGCCTTCAGCCGCGACTACGTGAAGCGCCTCGACGGCCCGAACGTGAAGACGGCGAAGAACAAGCTCGAACTCGCCGAGGAAATCCGCCAGGACATCCGCAATGCGATCGCGCAGCACAAGGCGGACCGCGCGGTGATGGTGTGGTGCGGCTCGACCGAGATCTACCTGGAGCCGGCCGAGTGCCACCGCTCGCTCGAGGCATTCGAGGCGGGCCTTCGCGCGAACGATCCGGCCATTTCGCCGTCGCAGCTTTACGCGTACGCGGCGATTCAAGAGGGCATTCCCTACGCGAACGGCGCGCCGAACCTGTCGGCGGACTTCCCCGCGCTGGAGGAGCTCGCGCACGCGAAGAACGTCCCCATCGCCGGCAAGGACTTCAAGACGGGGCAGACCCTGGTGAAGACGGTGCTCGCCCCCGGCCTCAAAGCGCGTTCGCTCGGCCTCAAGGGCTGGTTCTCGACGAACCTGCTCGGCAACCGCGACGGCGAGGTGCTCGACGATCCGGAGAGCTTCAAGGCGAAGGAAGTGACCAAGTCGGGCGTGCTGGATTCGATCCTACAGCCCGAGGTCTACCCCGAGCTTTACGGTGATTTGTTCCACCGCATCCGCATCCACTACTACCCTCCGCGCGGCGACGAAAAAGAGGGCTGGGACAACATCGATATCACGGGCTGGCTCGGCTACCCGATGCAGATGAAGATCGACTTCCTCTGCCGCGACTCGATCCTCGCCGCCCCCGTCGTTCTCGACCTGGCGCTCCTCCTCGACCTCGCCGGCCGCGCAGGCCGCAGCGGCGTCCAAGAGTGGCTCTCGTTCTACTTCAAGAGCCCCCACGTCGAACGCGGCCATGTGCAAGAGCACGACCTGTTCCTGCAACATCTCCGCTTGAAGAACACCCTCCGCATCATGGCCGGCGAGCAACCGCTGACGCACTTGGCAGAGCACGACGAGTAAGCCGCCTCCTCGCAAAAAGACCGCTACAGATTGGGTCCGGATCCTCGCGAACCATGCCATATGGCGAGGATTCGGATCCCTTCTGGCTCGAGGAGCTCGGGTGCCGCTAACCTATTCCCGCGCCACCAACGGTCGATTCGTTCGGCTTCGCGCGAGGCACGAATCTCGAAACGAACGCGAAGAGGCTCCCTCATCGCGCGGGGCGCGACAAGCGGCGAAGCAGATCTTCCGCAGGCTCGTCGGTATCGACAGGGGCACTAGCTCGTGCATCCAACTCGTTGGCTTCGGCTTCACTGACAGCGAAGACGTCTTCATCGTCCGCCGGAATGACGACGAATCTTGCACCCTCGGGCAAAGGAGTCGGCTCATCGAGTACGATGTGGCCATTGCGAACGTGAGCTTTGAGCGGTGCCATGCCTCGGTCAGCGTAGCTCCGGCAAGCCCGAAAGGCCATCAGGCGTCACCGAGCGCGATACAGCCGCAAATCGCCGGCTTCGGCTTCGAATACGAATTTGCGTGTGAGCGTCTCGTGCACCGCTGGCGCGGCGGGGATGCTTGGCAGGGGGCCTTCGGCGAGGACGCATTTGGCTTCCGGGCGCTCGATGTCCGCAACCCAGGTGGAGGCGGGGAGACGGCCCGCCGAGATGAGCGCGTAGGTCTGGAAGAAGGGGGCGAGAACGCGGTCGTTGGCCATGTACTCGATGCCGGCGCCGTTCGAGAGGATGACGTCCGACGGCTGCGTGCGGCAGGTCGCGCGGGCGCGCTGCACGAGCTGGGTGCGCGCGGGGAGCTTTTCGAAGGCCTCCAGCACGCCCTCGGCCGAGACATAGGTCAGCCAAATCGCATGCGCGATGGCCAAGGCGCCGAGGGCTTGGGCGGTGCGCGCGGACCAGGCGGGCCACGGTGCGTGGGCCACGAGGATGACGGCGCCCAGCGCCGGCTCCATCCAGTAGTTGGACGCGGCGCCCACCTTGGCGAAACAAAAGAGCATCCACGCGAGGTTCACCGCGACGGCGAAGAACGCGATGCGCACGCGCGGATCGCTGCGCCCGCGCCAGCCCATCACCAGCACCAAGGCGAAAGGCCCGAGGAAGAGCAGCCGCCGGCTGACTTGGTCCCACCAAAGGTCGAGCCGGAGCTCCTGCCCCACGGAGAGACGCAGATGGTCCAGGAACGTCCCGTCGCTCGACGTGTACAAGATGCAGGCGACGGGCACACTCACGGCAAGCACCCCGGAGAGCGGCGGCCAGATCCGGCGCACCAGTGCCGCGACGGAAAAGGGACGCTCGAGCAGCAGCGCCACCGCCACCCCGGCGCCAAGGCCGAGGACATTCGGCTTCAACCATCCCGCCAACGCGAAGAGCGCCCCGCAAAGCGCCCCCGCATGCGCGCGACGCACCGCGAGCAGCAGCGCCAGGGCGGCCAAGCACACCGCCGCGGTGTCGGGCCGCGCGCACACCGCAAACGTCGCGAGCAAATGGCTGCCCATGAGGTAAAGCGCCGCGATGGCCACGCCGCGCCGCTCACGACGCGCCGCGGTCCGAAGAACGAACATCAGGGTGCCCAGCCACATCAGGCCGCTCACGACGCGACCCAACAGCGGCGCTTCCTTGGCGGGCAACCACGAAAGCACCCAGGACCAGAGTGGCGGGTAAAGCACGTACGCACGGGTCGGGTACGGCCCTTGGTCGAAGGCCCCGACGAGCGGATCCGTGTACAGCGGCAGGCGCATCCGCAGCCGCGACGCTTCGGTGAGGATCTCCCCTTCCCCGTCCAGCACGGGGCGGTCGCGCAGAAGCGCCACCAAGTACGCCGTCGTCACGACGCTCGAGATGATCAAGATCGCCACGGCCATGGCCCAGAGCCATGGCGTCGAGGTGAATGTTTTCCAGCGGATCCGCACGAAGGCGGGGCGGCAACCTACTTCGTGGTGCGAAATGCCGCAATGGTTCGTCGCAAACCTTCGCGCACGTCCACCTGGGGCTCGTAGCCGATCAGCGCCCGCGCCGCCGAAATATCCGCCAAAGAGTCGCGGACATCGCCCGCGCGATCGGGCCGGTATTCGGCCTCCAGGCGCGTACCGACCTCCTCGGCGACGTACCGCACCAGCGCATTGAGCGATGTCCGCTCGCCACAGGCGATGTTGACCACTTGGCCCGTCAACGCCGAGTGGCTGTCGGCCGCGCGCAGGTTCGCCTGCACCACGTTGTCGATGAAGCAGAAGTCGCGCGTCTGCTCCCCGTCGCCATAGATGATGGGCCGCTCACCCGACAAGGCCGCGCTGATGAAGTTCGGAATCACCGCCGCGTACTGACTCTTTCGGTCTTGGCGCGGGCCGAACACGTTGAAGTAGCGCAAGCTCAACGTCTCGATGCCGTAGAGGCCCGCGAAGACACGCAGCAGCTGCTCGCCGGTGAACTTCGCGACCGCGTACGGCGAGAGCGGAACCGACGGCATCGTCTCCACCTTCGGCAGGGTCTTCGTGTTGCCATAGGCGGACGAGCTCGCGGCATAGATCAGGCGCTTGACGCGCTCGTGGCGCGCGACGTCGAGCACCACGGTCGTGCCCTGCACGTTCGCGAGCACGCTCCGCTGCGGATTCTCCACCGAGCGCGTGACGGATGGGATGGCCGCCTCGTGGAACACCACGTCGACCCCGCGCATGCAGCGCGCCACCACGTCCGCGTCAAGGATGCTTCCCTCGATGACCTCCACCTTGCCCGAAAGGCTTTCCACGTTGGCGCGGCGCCCGGACGAGAAGTCATCCAGAATGCGTACCGTTTCGCCACGCGTGAGCAAAGCCTCGGCGATGGATGAGCCGATGAAACCGGCTCCCCCGGTAACGAGATACGTTGGCATTTTTTTTCTGTCGCTCCGAGGTACTGCGACCGCTCTTGTTTTCTGCCGGCCATATCAGATGACCGTGCTTCACGGCGGGTCGCAAAATTTCGTTTATTTTCGACGCAGCTAAACCATTGGAAAAATTGCAATTGTGAAGCGGAACCACGAGGCAGAGGACGATATCTAATGATTTTAACGGAGGGATCAGCGCAATCCGTTGCGCTGAATCCAGCATCTATATCTGCATGCCCCCTCCCTCCCCTGAGGATGCTTCCGGACTCTTCGGAGTTTTGAAGCAAGCCTTCCGCATCACCGCATCGCAATACCGCGATTCGGTGTCGGGCCAGTTCGTTGCGCTCGCGCCCCCTCGCGAGCTCACGCCCCGCGAGAGAATGGAGCGCGCCCGCGTGGTGGCGCGCAGAGCCGCTACCTACTGGAAGAGCGCTGCCGCGCTTTTCGTCCTCGGTGCCATCATCTCCATCGCCATCGCCGCGAACCTGACGCGCATCTATCGCTCGGAATGCGTCGTCCTCGTCCGCCCGGCCATCAGTACCGGCGAGCGCGAAGAGTCGCCGTCCGAGCGCGCCATGAAGCTGGCGCCGAAGCTCAAAGACACCCTCCTGACGCGCACGCGCCTGGAGCCCGTCATTCGTGAGTTCAACCTCTATCCGAAGACGGTGGAATCGAAGGGGATGATCGACGCGGTCGAGGAGATGCGGCTGCACGTGGGCTTCCGCGGGCGCGACAGCGAGACCTTCGTCATCTCCTTCGAGGACGAAGACTCCGAGCGCACCCGCGCGGTCACGCAGCGACTCGCCGAGTCGACCATGGAGGAGTTTCGCAAGGGCAACCTGAGCACGTCCAAACAACAAGCCGACTTCCTCGGCGTGGAACAAAAGCGCGCCGAAGAAGCGTTGGAGAATGCGAACCGGCAGCTCGCCACGTTCCTCGCCGCCCACCCGGAGTTCGCCGCCGAAACGCGGCAGGGTGGTATGGGCGGACAACCCGGTGCCGGCTTCGGCGCCGCCGTGCAGCAACCGCCTCTGATGCCTGGCATCGTAGCGGCCCAACACTCGACCGATCCACAGCTCGCCTCGCTCTACCGTCAGAAGGCGCGGCTGGAAAACGAAATGCGCGCGCGTGCGAACCCAGGCGCGGCGCCGACGGTGAATGACAGCGTCGCCAACCTCGCCAAAGCGCGTGACGAGGCAGCGCGACGGGCCGCACAGGCTCAGGCGGACCTGGCGGACAAGGTGACGCGCTTCACGGATCAACACCCCGACGTCATTGCTGCGCGATCCCAGGTCGACGCGGCAGCGCGTACGCTGCAGGCCGCCGAGGCCAACCTCGAGGCCGCAAAGAAGGGTGACAACAAAGGTCAGGCCGACATCGCACAGGTCGCGCCCGATCTTCAGAAGCGGGTGGAGGATGTCCAACGGCAGATTGCGCAACGTCAGGCGGAGGTTGCGAAGCACGGCCCTGGTTCCTCTTCGGCTTCCGCGGCGGACACCGCGAAGACCGCTCCCGTTGCCGAGCCGACGAACCCGCTGGTCCTCCTGGAGACCGAGTGGCAACGTCTCTTGCGCGCCACCAGCGATGCGAAGTCGTCCCACGACGATCTCGCGCGCCGCATGGATCGCGCGAGCCTTCGCGCAAGCGCCGCCGAGGCCACCGGCGATGCGCAGATGGAAATCATCGACCCCGCGTACCGTCCGACGCGCCCCGCGCGCGGTGGCCGGACCAACGCCGCACTGATTGGCCTCAGCCTTACGATGTTCCTCGCCGTCGGATTCGCCTTTGCGCGGGTCGCGACGAATGACACGCTCATCGATGCGTACGACGTCGAGCTCCTCCGGATGCTCCCGGTGCTCGGTACGATCCCCAAACTTCCACCCTCTCCGTCGAGCTCCGTGGAACCCCCGGCTCCTAGAAACTCGGTCCGTTCGGAAACTGCGCCGCCTCCCAGGCCTTCTGGGAGTGGACCGTCGCAACCGCCGAACGGAGGAGGCAATACATGCTGATTGAAGATCCCCCCCGAACTTTGGTCCTGTCTCGAAATGAAATTGCCCAGGCAGTGCACGGCGCGGAGTCGCCCGTGCGCGTCGTTCCAGCTTGGGCGACCCCCCCCGATACACACGTTCTCATCATGCTCGGCGAAACCGCCCCCGAGGCGGCCGCCTCGCTTCGCGTCATCCGCCACCGGCTCGAACAGCGCCGCTCCGACGGCATGTGGGTCTTTGGTGTCACCAGCCCGCGCGATGGCGAAGGCAAGAGCACGTTTTCTGCCCAGCTCGCGCTCGTTCTGAGCGAGTCGCAGCGCGCACGCGTTCTTCTGATGGAGGCCAATTTCCAGAGACCGACGATCGCGAAAATCTTGGGCTTCCGCGTTCCGGAGGGCCACGGATTCTCCACGCAGCTCGCGCGCAAGATGCGCGGCAGCATGGAGCCTTGGACCGTGGTGGCCCTCGGCCCGTCGCTGCACGTCCTGGCGGAAGAGACGGGTGCGCACACCTTCCCGGAAACGTTGCACTCTACCCATTTCCAGAACGTGGTCGGGTTCCTCGGCCGTGGTTACGATTACGTGGTGGTCGACGGTCCGAGCATCCTCGGGTCGGGCGATGCCAACGTGGTCGAGAACGCGGTGGACGGCGTCATCGTCGTCGCGCAAAGCGCGAACTCGCGCGGTGCCGACGTGCGCGAAGGGGTGAAACAGCTCGGACAGCGCAAGGCGGTGGGTGTGGTTCTCTGGGATACCGCCGGCGGTCGCAGCGGCAACATTCGACGAAGTATCTCGCCGTGACCTAGAGCCCACATGCTTCGCGCTCTTTGGCGGAAGGGGCTTCATCGGTGGGTGCCCGGCTGGCTTTTGCAGCGGGGGCGCGCGAACTTGCGTCGCGCACCCTTCGCGCATGACGCTTCCGGTCTCGGTGACAAGGGTGTGAAGCACCTTGTCTTCGCCGTTTGCGATCATTATGAACCATTGCACGGAGACGTCACGTTCGAGCAGGGTCTCGAGCGGGTCATGACGTGGCGGCGGCGGTACCCGGAGATGGCGCGTCCTTTTCGCGACGCGAACGGGCGCTTGCCCCGTCACTCCTACTTTTTTCCCGGTGAGCAGTACGATCCACGCTTCGTGGAACCACTCGCCGAAATGTGCGCCATGGGCCTCGGCGAGGTGGAGGTCCACCTTCATCACGACGGCGACACACGCGAGACCTTGCGTGCCGCCCTGGAGAAGACTTTGCGCGATCTGGATGCGCACGGCGTGGTGCCGCGCCATCCGCAGGGCACGCCGGCGTGGGCCTTCATCCACGGCAATTGGTGCCTGGCCAACGCCCGCCCCGATGGCCGCTGGTGCGGGGTCGACGACGAAATGGAGCTCCTGTACGAGCTCGGATGTTACGCCGACTTCACCTTTCCCAGTGCACCCGACCCGTGCCAGCCGCACGTGGTCAACGCGATTTACTACCCGCGCGGTGACGTGCGCCGGCGGCGTGCTTACGAAGACGCCGAGCTCGCACACGTCGGCACGCCGCGCCGCGATCGTCTCTTGATGATCCAGGGGCCCCTGGCACTCGCCCGCCGGCCGGGACCGCGCGCACTTCGCCCGCTTCGCATCGAGGGTGGTGCCCTCGACGCCCGCGATCCGCCGACGCCGGAACGCCTTCATACGTGGGTGCGCCAGGGCGTGTCCGTCAAAGGACGCCCCGATTGGATCTTCGTCAAGGTGCACACGCACGGTGCACCCGAGGACAACGCCGAGGCGGTTCTCGGCCCGAAGATGGCGGCACTGCATACCGCCCTGCGCGAGCACTACAACGACGGCACGCGCTGGAAGCTGCACTACGTGACCGCGCGCGAGATGTTCAACGTGGCCCGCGCGGCCATGGACGGAAAGGCGGGCTCGCCCGCGCAGTACATCGACCATGAGATACCGGCTCCTCCCCGCGCACGCTCCGCCACAAAGTTGGCCCACGCGTCCTGAATGGACGAGGGTCGGCGGATGCAAGACTTTGCCAGTGGATCTGCCTGCGCCGTGTGCGGTGAGCGCGATGCTCGCGCCTTGACCAGCCTGCGTCTCGCGGGCGGTGAGCCGGTCGTCGTCTGCGGCACGCACGAACTGATGCACCGTCGTGCCTCGCGCACTGCGCGCAGCATCGAAGAACTCCGCGCGCTTCTCTCCGAGCGCCGCAGGCTCGCCGATCGGCGTGCCCCCAACCCCGACGAGCTCGCCGCTGCGCTCACGCACGCGTTCTCGCCCGACCGCCGCGCCACCGACGACCGCCGCACGGGGTAAGGCTCTCAACGTACGGCGAGGGAGGCGCGCCATCGGCCGAACCATGAGCCGGTGAGAACGTCGAGGGCGGCCTCGGCGTCGCTGAGGCGGAGGCCCGTCTCCAACGATTCCGAGGCGTCGGCCGCGGAGAGGTGGGCGTCCACCCATGCCCGCTGCCACTGCCCCAGCAGCGTGAGCACGCGGGCGGCAATGCGGGCACGGGCGTCGTGACGCTCGAAACGAATGCGCTCGAACGCGGGCTCGTCGTCCGCGTAAAGGATGCGATCGAGCCGCCACGTGAGGCGCGCCTCGAGCCATAGGTTCGCGCCGGCGCTGTCGGTGGTGCGCGGACCGCCCGAGGCCGTGGAATCGATGCGGGCGCTCTCGTCGAAGGCCCGGGCCACGCGCATGCGCGCTTCGGGAAACAAGGCGCTCCACCGCGCCCGCGTGGCCATGTCGTCCATTCGGCCATCGCCTGCGCCGAGCCCGGCCGAGCGCCAGGCCGCGAGAACCGCGGCCCTCGCCACGTCGCGCGTGACCGGCAAGCTCGCGGCGGAAAACGTCCCGCTGGGCGCCATCGCCGCGGCATTCTCCAAGCGTGGAGGGTCCGTCCGGCGGTGCGCCAGGCGGTCGAACGGCAGCTCCAACGTGGCGAGCGCACCGAAGTCGCGCGTGTGCCCGTCCACCGTATGCGCATAGCCGCCGAGCGAGAGCCAGCTCGCACCGCGGTGCTTGGTCACGATGCGCTCCACCGTGTCCGGATCGATCTCGGGCTCCGGCCCGGCAAACGACTGTGCAAACGCCCGCGTCGGAAGAAAGAGCAGGGCGACGAAGAGCAGCAAGCAAATGCGAAGGGGTTCGGGGGAAGTCGGCAGGTCCATGCCCGCGCGTTAGAACAAGCCGCGTGCCGCCCGCAGCCCCCGCAAATTACCGGGACTTCGCACATCCCGCCCCGTCCGGGACAGATCGAGGCCTGTCCCGGACACCCACCCTTACGGCTCGGGTTCGAAGATGACGTTGTCCAATCCGAGCTGGTACGCATTGAAGCCCCCGCCGCCCGAAACATCGACCGCACCGAGGTTCAACTCCACGTGGTCGACCTGCGCCATGGCGCTGGACGGCACGAGAATCGCCATGTTCTTCGGCTCGCCGCCGAACGTCACGCGCAGGGTCCCCAGGTTGTTCGCGGTCGCTTCCAGATTCGACTCCAAGGCCACGTGGATCCACTGCCCGCGCACGTCCTCGGCTTTGCCCACGTTCCCCTGGAAGGTCCCGTCCTCGACGAGCACCTGCCGGCCCGTGTCGCTCGGAGGCGCAAATCGAAGCTGCAACGTGAAGCAATTCCCGCCCCCGGGTCGCGGGCAGAACGACAGCTGCGTGGCCACGTACGACTGACTCCCCAGCTCCTGCAGGCGCAGTTCGAACGACAGGCGGAAACGCTTCGTCGCAGGCAAATTCGTCGTCACGAACGCATGCTCGGCGTCCGCGCTGTCGACGAACAAGAAATTCGGAGGCGACTTCGCTGCGAAGGGGGACCCACTTCGAACCTGCACACGATCCCCGTCGCCGCTCACGGCCCATTTGTCGTCGCGCGCGTTCGGCGATTTGTCGAAGTTCGAACAGAACGCCCGCTCCGAAACCCCCGGCGCGCAGCTTTGGCGCGCATCCGCGCCGGCATCGCCGCCAGCGTCCACGCCCGGGCCGGCGTCTCCCCCCCCAGGGACGTTCGTGAAGGTATCGCCGCTGCAGGCCATCACGCCCGCCACGACGGCACCGATGACGATTCCAAGAACACCCGCCGCCCGCATGCCCCAACCATATCCGCGAGCGGTCACGGCGTCTCGTTCGCTGTGCCGGCCACGGCCGTCTCCGCTTCCGACGCATCTTTATTCGCGGCAAACTCGCGCGGCTTTGGCTTCGCGTTCCACACCCGCGTCGCGAGCAGGAGCCCAGCGAGTGCCGCGGGCGCCATCACCAACGGCCACGCCCACCAATTCTCCGTCACCTTCGCCGCCGCATCCTTGGGCAAGGCCTGGCCCAGCACGTACGCCTGCAGCGCCGTTCCGAGGTACACGAACCCGTCGATCAAGCCGACGGCCACGCCCACGTTCTTCTTGCCGCCGAAGTCCATGCTGGCCGTGCCCGAAAGCATCCCGTGCACGCCGATGATGCAGAGGGACATGAACACCACCAGCCAACCGAGCAGCGGTGTCGTCAGCACAGCGAACATCCCGCCCGTGCCCAGCACCATGCCTCCATACAGCACCGCCGACACCGGCCCACGCCGCGACTGAAACACCCGGTCCGAAATCAGCCCGGCAAACACACCCCCGAGAATACCGGCGACGCAGGTCATCATGCCCCAGTGGCTGGCCACGAAGGCCTTCGCGATGCCCGTCTCCTTGGCCATGATCGGGTACCACTGCATGATCGCGTTGCGCAGGTAGCCGCTGCAAAACTCGATCAGCGCGATGGTCATGATCGCCGGGTGCTTCAGCATCCGCAGCCCCACCTGCCACACCGAAAGCCGCGGCCCGTCATCGCCGGACGACGCGTCCGCGGTGTCGAAATCCGCCTGCCCCGCCTGCCCTGGCGTGTCGCGCACCAGCCATGCGTCGAACCCGGTCAAGGTGAGAAGTAGGAGCGCCGGCACGAAGAACACCCAGTGCACGGGCGCGTGGTCCACGATGAACTGGCCCCAGTCGTAGGCGAAATAGACGCCCAGCGAGATCAAGATGCCGAAGATACCCCCGAAGGTCCCGCGCTCGCGCAGGTGAAACCATGCGGCGTTCACCTTCACGATCGACACCGCACCAAAGCTCTGAAAATACATGTTCAGCGCGTAAAGCGGCGCGAACACGGATACGAGCGCGTGGCGGCGGCCCGACAGGAGCACCGCGCCCATGGCGATGTTGGAGACCGCCGCGCCCACCGCCGAGAGCATGATCGTCCGTCGCCCGCCCCACCGATCCGTGAGCGGGCCGTTGAGGAGGAAGGCCACCCCGTAGACCGCCGTGCCCACAGAAAAGATCGTGCCGAAGTCTTCCTTCGTCATGACCTGCCCGAGCGCGTTCTTGCAGACGGTCAGGTTGTACCGCCCCATGTAGAGGAAGGAGTAGGTCAGCCCAACGGGAAACCAGTTGAGAAAACGCCGGTGCCGGAACTCAGGCGAGTGACCGAGCTCCACACGGGGCAACCGCAACGTGACCACGGCAATGACGCCGAGAAGGATCACGATGGGCAAGAGCTCGCTCATCGCACGGCTTGCTTGAGGCATTACACCCCATACTACCTCTTGCGCCGGCCTCGCGGACTGGGCGACGCTAGGGTCCGATGCGCCACGCTGACCTCCTGGCCCAGATCCCGCTTTTCGAGGGGCTCTCCGACGAGGACCGCGAAGAATTGGCCGGGCGCATGATCGAGCGCCACTACGCGCAGGGCAAGGCGGTCTTCGCGAAGGGGGAACGCGGGTTCAGCATGTACGTGGTCCTCGCGGGGCGCGTGCAGGTCTTTCTCCCGGCCGAATCGCCAGAGGCGCCGCGCGTCGTGCTGAAGGACATGGGCTTCGGCGAGTACTTCGGCGAGCTCTCGCTCTTCGACGACAAGCCGCGTTCGGCCAGCGTCGAGGCCACCGTCGATGCCACGCTCCTCGAGCTCACGCGCGAGCACCTCGGCGAGCACTTGATGAAGTCGAAAAACGCGGCCATCGCCATCCTGAGCGACATGGCCGCGCGCCTGCGCGAAACCAACGAGCTACTCGGTCAGCGCGCCGCGAAGGACGTCGTCAAGGAATTCGAGGGCAACCTCACCTGGGGCCAACGCCTGGCGGACAAGGTCGCCGAGCTCAATGGGAGCTGGGCCTTCATCCTCTTCTTGCTCTTCCTTTCCATGGGGTGGGCCCTCTTCAATTCGCCCACCTTCACCGGCAGGCCGTTCGACGAGTACCCGTTCCAGTTCTACAACTTGTTCCTCGCCATTCTGGTCGCCCTTCAGGGGCCGCTCATCGTCATGAGCCAGAATCGGCAAACGCTCAAAGACCGCAAGCAAGCGGAAACGGACTTCCGGGTCAACTTGAAGAACGAGGTTGGCATCGAGAACCTGATCCGCGACCTCAGCGTCTTCCGCAGCGAGACGTTGAAGCGGCTCGACTACCTGGAACGCCTTGCCCGAACCGATCGCATGCGAACCGAAGTGCCCAACAAGAACGCGCCCGGGCAAGCCGGCGCACCGTGGGTCGACGCCAACGAAAGCCGCTCGCGCAGCGTGAAATAGTCGCGCCAGCCTGGCTTAGAGCTTGCCCGCCTTTTCCCGCGCCAAGCGCTGCTTTTCGGCCTTCTTCTTCATGATGTCCAGCGCACCCTGCACCTCTTGTTCGGTGAAGGGAAACGTCGCAAACACCGCCTTCTCCTCCTCGAGAGCCTGCTCGATGTCGCGCTTCATCTCCTCGGCGCGCCGCACCCACGCCGACGAATCGAGTTGTTGCTCGCCGAGGATCAGCGTGCGCTTCGTCATGTCGAGCCCCTTCTCCAGGAGCACGCGGTAGCGAAGGTGCATGATCGCGTAGAAGATCGACTTCTGCTTGTCCGTCTTGGTCAGCAACGTGGGCGGGATGGTCATCAAATCGCGGTGGAGACGTTTGTACATCTCGCCCACGCGGTAGCCGCTCATGGCAATCCAATGCGCATCGACGGAGCGCATCGCGTCACCGTAGGCGGCCTGCGCATCGAGCAAACCTTGGCAGCGGGCCTCCATCTTCGGCAAAAAATCGGGTGACACGGCGGCCGCCGAGGGAACCTCGCCATTCGGCAGCGGCTTCACGAATTGGATGCGCTCCGAACGCACACGCCGGATTTCTCCAAGCGCAAATCGCAATTGCGAGGCCGCCACGGGCAGGCGCCCGGTCATGCCGTAGCGATGCTCCTCCACCAGATCGAGCCCGTTTTGCACATCGATCATGGCGCGCACGTCCTCACCGGCCTCGATGCGTGCGAGCCCCCGCGCGCCGAGGCCCGTCATACGGTCGACCGGGTCGAGATCTTCGCGCGCGAGCAGCACCTCCGCCGAATCGCCCAAGTCTTTCCACTGCTCGAGGTACACATCCAGCGACAGCACACGCAGCCACGCAGGACGCGCCACCTTGTCGCGCGGAAAGCGCTGCGCGGTCTCGCGAAAGCGATCACGCGACCGCTCGCGATCCTCGAGCCCCTCGTAGGCGCTCGCCAGATCGTAGAGCACGGACGGTGCCAACGACTCCTGCGGCGGAAGGCGCACCAACGTTTCGAAGATGTCGGCCGCCTCGCGCCAACGTTGTCCGAGAAGCGCCCGCTCACCACGCTCGAACAGCTCTTTTTCCGAGCCGTCCAGGGTGGGGGTCACAATCTGTGTAGGCACACGAATCGGAGGCGGAGGCTGCGATGGCGGCGGCAACGACGGTGCGGCGCAACCGGTCAGACATCCGAGCCCGAGCGTTCCCAACGCCGCAGCGCGGCGCCAAAATGGCAGTCTTTCCATGGGAATACGAATCATGCTCCCCGCGTCAACCCCACGAACACATGGTGAGTCTGACGCAAAGCGCGAGCGCGGTCATCCTCCCAGTACGTTCGGCCAACGAGAAAGGAGCTGGAAAAGATGCTGCCATCTTCGAAAGAGATCGGCGGCGCGGCCGGGCTTTGGGTTGACGTCGCGCTATATTGTCTTAGCGTTTTGGAATCACCGCCAGGAGGACCCATGAAGCGAATGGTTCAGAGCTCCGTGAGCGATTTGGAAGCACAGACGCGTGAACTCGAGCAGCAAATCCACAAGCTCGAGCGCAGGGGGTTTCATATGACCCCAACGGAGCAGGAACAGGCGATACGGCTCAAGAAACTTCGCCTGGTCACCAAGGATCGACTCGCCTCAATTCGCTGACGAAACACGTTCGAGTTACGGCCCCGTACGCACGCCATGCAGGCCGGCCAGGTTAGGCCAGTTCAGGCCAGTTCAGGTTGGGTGGTGCGGCGGGGTCTCGGGCGTCTCAACAGTTACCTCCGATGAGCTCCGCGTTTTCCCTGAAACGGCTGACACCTGGTCAGCAGAGTCAGGAAAAATAGAGAGAGCTGGAGGATAGATTTACGCCGGGGGTGAATTGACCGGCGCGTGGGTGCAGATTAACGTTTGCGTCGCTTTGAAGCTCGTGTCCGCTGTCTCGCCGGCTCGAGGAGACCACACACGTTGAAAACGCCCCCACTGCCAGCCCCCGAAGACTCGGGTGCGCCCGCGCCCCTTTCGGGCGGCCCGGCACCGTCGGTTCAAGACGTCGGCCGCCCGGCCATGGTTGGGCGTGCGGCTGCGTCGGATCCGGCAGCGTCGGGTTTGCCGCAGCGCTTCGGCAAATACACCCTTCTGCGCAAGCTCGCGACGGGCGGCATGGCGGAGCTCTTTCTCGCCTTGCAACGCAGCGTCGCGGGCTTCGAGAAGCTTGTGGTCATCAAGCGCATCCTGCCGAGGGTGCAGCAAGACCGAGCCTTCATCGAAATGCTTCTGCATGAAGCGCGGGTCGCGGCCACGTTGTCGCATCCGAACGTCGTGCAAATCTTCGATGTCGGTCAGATCGACGGCACGTACTTCATCGCCATGGAGCACGTGCACGGCGAGGACATCCGCTCCATCGCCCGCCAGATGAAGCGAAAGACGCTCCCCGGCTACACCGAGCTTCCGCTCGAGCATGCGCTCAGCGTGATGCTCGGTGTCTGCGCCGGCCTCGCCTACGCCCACGAAAAGCGCGATTTCGACGGCACCGCACTGAACATCGTCCACCGCGATATCTCGCCGCAAAATGTGGTGGTCACATTTTCGGGCGACATCAAGATCGTCGACTTCGGCATCGCCAAGAGCGACCGCGGCCTTCGGTCGGATACGAGAAGCGGCAAGCTCAAAGGCAAGGTCCCGTACATGTCCCCCGAGCAAGCGCGGGGCGAAGACATCGACGCGCGGAGCGACATTTTCTCCGCCGGCGTGATGCTCTTCGAGTTGACCACGGGAAGACGCCTCTTCAAGTCCTCGAGCGAGTACGAAACGCTGAAGTTGATCTGCGAGCGCGATTACCCGTCCCCGTCGGACGTCGTGCCGGACTATCCGGCGGAGCTCGAGGCCATCGTCATGCGCGCCCTCGCGCGCAACCGCGAAGAGCGGTTCCGCACCGCCCGCGAGATGCAAGCCGCGCTGGAAGACTTCGTGCGGCGCGAGCAGATGATCGTGAGCCCGATTGGGCTGCAGCATTTCATGCATTCGCTGTTTGCCGACAAGCTGGTGTCGCAGAAAGAGGCGCTTCTTCAGGGCAAACAGCTGGCCGAGGCCATTGATCTTCGACAAGCGGACACGGGGCAGGCCGGTGGAGACCTGCCCGCGAGCGAAAAGGAATACTTCGGCGCGCACCTCAGTGCGCCCGCCGCCTCGCACACCGTGACGAACGCCATCCCGCCGTCCGGGCGCATGCTCCCATGGGCGTTTGCCGGCGTCGTCACCTTGGCGCTCGTCGTGGTGTCCGGGACGACCTTTTTCGCGAAGGGCACCCGGCCCGCCGAGGCCACGGCTTCGCTCTCGCACCTCTCCGCGTCCGCGAATGTCCCGCAGAATGCCGCCCCGGCAACGACCGACGAGGCTGTCCAGGCTCGCGAAGCTCCGACCCCAGCCCCGGGTCTCTCGCCGGCGGAGGCGCCGGTACCTTTCCGTACTGCTCAGGACCCCTTGGCCGCCGCCTCGCCGAAGGCCAATCTTGAGGGGGCAGCGGCCGCGCGGGTGAACGCCCCCGGCAAACTCGGCAAACTCAACGTGGCGGCAGCGGGCGGCTGGTGCGACGTTTCCGTCGACGGAAAATCTTTTGGCCCCACGCCGGTGGCCTCCATTGAATTGTCCGCCGGATTTCACCGGGTCACGTGCACGCCTGCCGAGGGCAAGGCCCAGTCGGCCAACGTCCGCGTCCCCCCGGCCGGCACCGCACGCCACCGCTTTCTATTGTGAAGGACTGTGACCGGGCGCGAAGCCACTCCTTCGCGGAGCTGCCACGTCTTTGTTACACATTAAAACCGCCGCGGGAGCGCGAATCAGTTCTTGAACGGCTGGCCCGCGTAGCGTAGTAACCGCGAATAGTTGAAGCGACTTGCAATCGGCGGCCCCCGCGCGAGGCAGTGAGTAACCCCCCCCGGATTGTAGCGGGCGCGCGAGCGAAGAGCCCCGGCGCCAAGAGGAGTAGCCATTGAACGACGTGTCGCGAGAGTCCCCGCCGCCGCCCGACGTCTGGACCAACGATGATGCCAAAGAGCTCTACCTCATCGACCGATGGGGAGCCGGCTACTTCGACGTCAACGACGACGGCAACATGACCGTGGCCCCTCTGCAGGAGCGCGGTCGGAAGATCGCCCTGCAGGACGTGGTGAACGACGCCCGCGAGCAAGGCCTGCGCACCCCGCTGTTGATCCGGTTTCAGGATCTGTTGCACCACCGTGTGCGCAACCTGAATCTGGCGTTCGCCTCCGCCATCTCCGAGAACAAGTACCGCGGCGTCTACCGCGGCGTGTTCCCCATCAAGGTGAACCAGCTCCGCGAGGTCGTCGAGGAGATCCTCGATGCCGGCCGGTCGTTCCACCACGGCATCGAGGTCGGGTCCAAGCCGGAGATATTCGCTGGACTGTCGGTCCACACGGACAATGACTCGCTCATCGTCTGCAACGGTTACAAAGACGACGCGTACATCCGCATGGCGATGATCGGGCGCAAGCTCGGCAAGAAGGTCATCCTCATCGCGGAAAAGCTCTCCGAGGTGCGCGCCATCCTGCGCATCGCGGCGGAGATGAACGTCGATCCGCTCATCGGTCTGCGCGTGCGCCTCTCGACCAAGGGCGCGGGGCGCTGGGCCACCTCGGGTGGCGAGGACGCCAAGTTCGGCTTGTCCACGTCGGAGATCCTCGCGGCCACCGAGCTGATGAAGCAGGCTGGCAAGACGTCCGCCTTCAAGCTGATTCACTTCCACGTCGGCTCGCAGATCCCGGACATCCTGATCATCAAGCGCGCCGTTCGGGAAGCCGCCCGCCACTACGCCAAGCTCCGCAAGATGGGGCACCCCATCGAGTACATCGACGTGGGCGGTGGCCTGGCCATCGACTACGACGGCTCGCGTTCGACGTTCCACTCCTCGATGAATTATTCGGTGGAGGAGTACGCGCGGGACATCGTCTACAACATCATGGACGTGTGCGACGACGAGAAGGTCCCGCACCCGGACATCGTGTCGGAGTCGGGCCGCGCGACGGTGGCGCACCACTCGGTGCTGGTCATCCAGGCCTTCGGGTCGATCGAGAAGGTGACCCCGGGCCCGCTCAACGGCGCGCACGACGATCACAAGCTGGTGAAGAACCTGCTCTACACCCTCGAGCACCTGACACAGGAAAACCTGGGCGAGTCGTGCCACGACATCCTCCAGGTGAAGGAAGAGTCCCAGAAGATGTTCGATCTGGGCCTGCTCAATCTGGACGTGAAGGCGCGGGTGGAGACGCTCTTCTGGCAGGCCGCCGAACGGATGCAGAAGATCGCCTCGCGGCTCGATGCGAGCGAGGTGCCGGACGACATCACGGAGCTGAGCAAACAGCTCGTGGACCAGCACATTTGCAACTTCTCCGTGTTCCAGTCGCTGCTCGATCACTGGGCGCTGGGCGGCCTGTTCCCCATCGCGCCCATCCACCGCTTGAACGAGCGGCCGACGCAGCAGAGCACCCTGGTGGACATCACCTGCGACTCCGACGGCAAGGTGTCGAAGTTCATCGACTTGAGCGACGTGCGCGACACGCTGCCGCTCCACGCGCTCGACGACAAGCCGTACTACCTGGGGGTCTTCTTGACCGGCGCCTACCAGGACATCATGGGCGACATTCACAACTTGTTCGGCCGCGTCAACGAAGTGCACGTCTTCCTCGATGACGACGAGGAATGCGGCTACTACCTGGAGGAAACCATCGCGGGCAACAGCATCCGCGAGGTCCTCAGCATGACGCAGTACGAATCGCGCGAAATGGTCGCCAAGCTGAAGGCCCAAGTCGATGCGGCCATCAAGCAGGACCGCCTCCGCCCCACGGAAGGCATGCGCCTGCTCGCCGACTTCGAGCGCGGCCTGGCCGATCAGACGTACCTGACCTTCGGCTGACCCCCCGCAAAACCCGCTAGCCGACGCGCTTGAAGCGCAGTCGGTGAATGGGCAAACCGTCCGCGATGGCCCGCTTTTCACGCGGGCTTTGCGCGTTGTAGGGGTTCTCGGCGAGGAGCGGGCTGCCCTCGGCGTCGCCAAAGGGAACGAGGAGCGGACACGCGCGCAGGTGCGCTTCGTACTGCACAGCGCGCTCTTCGACGTCCGTCTGCACGAAGAGTTCCCCGTTCGGCTCGAGAAGACGCGCGATTTCGCCGACGACGTCGCCTTGAACCACCAGGCGCTTCGCGTGGCGCTTCTTCCACCATGGATCGGGGAAGTGCAGGAACACGCGCCGGAAGGCACCGTTGGGTACGAGGCGCGGGAGTGCCTGGCGGGCGTCCTCGGCGAAGATGCGGGCGCGCGGACCGAGTCCGGCCTTGGCGAGGCGCTGGTCCACGATGGTGGCCCACTTGCGACGCACCTCGAGGCCGACGAGGCCCGCACTGGGGACGGCCGCGGCCCGCTCGAAGACGAAGACGCCACGGCCGGGGCCGATCTCGAGCTCGAGCCATTCACCGGCCACCAGGGATTTGGCCTCCACATGCTCGCCTTCGGGGAGGCGGGGTGCATCGGCATACGGGCGCGGCGGGCGCGGGGGACGGGTCTCGGGCATCGGCCCACGCCTTACCCCGAAGCAAAAGCGGTTCGCAAGCAGACTGATCGCTAGATATTCAACCCGCCGACGAATTTCTCTAAACCCTTGGGGAGTGGCCGGCATCTAGGGCACAGAATCCGCGATGACCGAGCTTGGCCTGCCCCGATGGACTCTCTTTGCCGCCTCTGCGGAGAAAGTCTCCCCGCGCGAACGCGGGGTCTCCGAACAGGAGATCCCGGGCGAGCCGCTCGTGCATGCGGCGCTTCGGGGGGACGTGGCGGCGTTCGAGCAGCTTTATCGCAGCCACGTCGGGCGCGTGCACGCGCTCTGTCTGCGCCTCGTCGCCGATCGGCCGTATGCCGAGCAGCTCACCCAGGACACCTTCGTGCGCGCCTGGGAGAAGCTGCGCAGCTTCCGCGGGGAGAGTGCCTTTGCCACCTGGCTGCGGCACGTCACCGTGAATGTCGTGCTCGAGGATCGACGGGCCACCGCGCGCCGCACCCGGCGCATCTTTTCTACGGCGAACGACGCCGTCTTGGAATCGCCTTCCACGCCCCGTCACGACGACGCGGCCCTCGATCTGGAGCGCGCACTCGCACGGCTTCCGGAAGGGCCCCGCACCGTCTTCGTACTGCACGACGTGGAGGGCTATCAGCATCAGGAAATCGGTGATCTCCTCGGCATTGCCGAGGGAACGTCGAAGGCCCACCTGCACCGGGCCCGCACCCTTTTGAAGGAGGTGCTCCGATGAGCACACCCTGCGATGTCACGGAACTCGAGCTCCAAGCGCTGGCCGATGGGGAACTCGCCCCGGAGCGCACACGCACGCTCGAAGAACATGCCAGCACATGCGCCCGCTGCAGCGCCTTCCTCGAGGGGGAACGCGCCCTCGCCGCGCGCGTGGGCGCCCTGCCGCGCGCCATTGCCCCGGCTCCGGAACTGTGGCGGGCCATCGAGTCACGCATCGAGCAGCCGCGCGTTCTCAAAGGACATGCTCGGTGGCGCATCGCGGCCGGAGGGTTTGCGCTGGCGGCAGCGGCCGCCCTGGCCATCGTGGCCTCGCGCCCCACGACGAAGATGCCGCCCTCGCAACCGGTGGCCGTCGTGCCCGCGCCTCCCGTGGCACCGCCCGCTCCGGCGCATGCGGAAGAATTTCCCGAAGAAGCACCGTACCTCGCAGCACTCGCCACGCTGGAGGCGGATTTCGCAAGGGGCAAACACGCTCTGCCGGAGGCCACGCTGCATGCCGTGGAGGTCAACCTCCAAACCATCGACGCCGCCATCGTCACCGTGCGCAACACCCTCGTGAACGCCCCGGACGATCTCGATTTGAAGTCGCAACTCTCCGACCTTTACCAGCAGAAGATCCGCGTCGAGACCGACGTTATCGATCTTACGGCGAGGATCTAATGCACAAACTCCTTTTCATCGCGTCGCTCGCCTGCCTCTCGTGCGGCGCCGCGTCGGTGCATGCGCAACCCGCGCCGCCGCCGCCTCCCCCCGCCGCACCGCCGGCTCCCCCCGCGCCACCGGCGCCTCCTGCTCCCGCTCCGTCGTTCCACGTGAGCGCCGCATCGCCGAAGGGTACCGTCACCATCAACGTCGTCGGCGCCACCTTGAACGTCATCGGCTGGGCGAAGCCCGAGGTTAGCGTCAAAGACACGTCGAACTCGACCCCGCGCGTACAATTCAGCGTCAACGGCGATCGCACCACGGTGCGTGCCACCAGCGGCTCCTTGGAGGTGCACGTGCCCGCGGCCAGCGCCGTCGAGGTGCGCAGCTCCAGCGGCGACGTGCAAGTGCGCGACGTCACCGGTGCGCTGCGCGTCGACACCATCTCGGGCGACATCGACCTCGCCGGCGCGCCCCAGTCGATTGCCGCGCGCACGGCCAGCGGCGACGTCAAGGTCGAGGCCAACACCACGCAAACCACCGTGCGCACCCTCAGCGGCGAAATCCACGTGCGCGGCGTTCGAGGAACCGCGTCCCTCGACAGCGTGAGCGGCCCCGTAGCACTGAGCGGAAGCTCCTTCTCGCGGGTCGACATCCACAACACGTCCAGCGACATCTCGTTCGATGGACAACTCGCCGCGCAGGCCTCCTTCGAGGCGCGCAGCACCAGCGGCGACGTCCGACTCGTTTTACCGTCCGCCACCAGCGGCAGCTTCGAACTTCGAAGCTACAACGGATCCATCAGCAGCCAACTCGGCACCGTACGCACCGGCGAAAGACAGCTCGACTTCAAAGTCGGCACGGGGGCGTCGACCGTACGCGTTCAGACCTTCAGCGGCGACATCCACATCGACGTTCGCAAATAGAAGCCACCCCGACAGTAGCCACGTGGGGCAGCGCAGGAGAGATCTTCCATGAATGCATGGATTATACACATAAAAGCGGTCACCGCCGCGCTCGCGGCGCTGGCCTCGTGTCATGGCGCAAGCTTCGAGACGCGCAGCAGCACCTCCAGCCCGGCCCAAGCTTGGCGCGGCCATGCGCAGGTCGTCGACGTTCGGGCGGGCAACGGCGAAGTGCACGTCCGGTCCACCCCCGGCGACGAGATCGAAGTCCGTGTTCATGCCCTCAACGGCGGCGGGGGTGCCGATGGGGCACTGAAAATCGCACGCCACGGCCGCACCGTCATCATCTACGCACGGGATCTGGGCGGTGGCGATGTCGAGGTGCACGTCCCCCGGGGCGTCGCACTGCGCGCTTCGGCCGACGACGGCTCGTGATGCGGCACGAGACGCGATAGTCTCCAAGCCCGATGATGGGCAACCGCGTGCGCGAATGGAGCAACCGCCTCGCCGAGGCATGGAAGGGACGGGCACGCCCGTGGCACAGAACGGCGCTCGCCATGGCGCCGGTGGTGCTGGCCACGTTGGGCCTCGCCCATTGGGCCGTTTCCGGTGTCCTCGCGAAGCTCGGCCACCCGGGCGCCACGCTCGACGACTCGTTCATCCACTTCCAGTACGCGCGCGCGTTTGCCGAGGGGCACCCGCTGCGCTTTCAGGCGGGTGAGCCCATTTCGACCGGGGCCACGAGCTTGCTCTGGCCCCTGGTGCTCGCGCCGTTTTACCTCGTGGGCTTTCGCGATCTCGCCATCCTGTGGCCCGCGTGGATTCTTTCCTTCGCCGCGCTCGTTCTGCTCGCCCAGGAGGTCTACCGCCTGGCGCGACCGCTGGCGGGGCAGGCCGCCGCACTTTCGGCCGGGGCCATGGTCCCGGCGTTCGGCGGGCTCGTGTGGTGTGCGGCCAGCGGCATGGAGGCCGTGCCCTTCGCGTGGGCCATCGCGCGCACCATCCGGCTTTCCGCCGAATGGGCCGAGACCCAACAGGACCGCCGGCGGGCACGCGCCCTCTGGCACCTCGTCGTGTGCTCGTGGATCGCGTTCTTGCTTCGACCCGAGGGAGCACTCTTCACCGTGGCGGCGGCGGCGACGTTGTTCCTCTTTCCCGCGCGCTCGCGGTGGCAGGCGCTGCTTCCGCTGGCCATGCCCGTCTTCATCGCGCTCTTGCTGCGGGTGCTCTCGGGCAGCGCCATCTCGTCGACGGCGCACGTCAAGCTTCTCGTGGGCAATCCGTATTACACGGGCGACGCGCTGGGGGCGGCCGTGCAATACAACGTGAAGCTGCTCTTCGTCACCTTGCTCAACGGACGCATCTGGTCGGCAGAGTTTCTCCCGGCCGGGGGCACCGCCATTGGCCTGCTCGGCGTCGCCGCGGTGATACCGCTCGGCGTGCGCGAGGAGAAGCGCTGGCGAGCCTTTCTCGTCGTGCTGCTCGCCGCGGGCATTGGCATCGCGTGCTTCTACGTCTCGTTCCTGTGGAACCGGCTTCGGTACCTGTGGCCCTTCGCGCCAGGCTGGTTCGTGGGCCTCGCCTGCTTCGCGCGCCTCGCGGGCGACGGCCTCGGTTTGATCCGCGCCCGCTGGCGGGTGCTGACGCCGATCCTCGGAGGATGCTTCGTCGGCCTCTTGGCGTCGCGCCTCGATGGGACCTTGGACGACGTGGTCAACTCGGCCAGCGGCATCGATCGGCAGCAGGTGAAACTCGGACGCTGGGCCAAGGAGAACCTCCCGCCCGACGCTCGCATCGGCTTGAACGACACGGGCGCCATCGCGTACTTCAGCGAGCGCCGCACCTTCGACGTGGTGGGACTCACCACCCCGGGCGAAGGTCGCTACTGGGTCGCGGGCCCCGGCTCACGCTACGAGCACTACGAGCGCCTCGCCAAAACGGATCGCGCTCGCCTGCCGACGCATTTCATCGTGTACCCGGAATGGATGGCCTGCGACGCCGTCCTCGGGCCTCTGCTCACGGAGGCCGTGGTGGTCGACTCCACCGTGCTCGGCGGAACGACGATGCGCGCGCACGTCGCCGATTGGAGCCTCCTCGGCTCGGGCGAAAAACCCTGGAGCGCGGCATTTTCCGGCCAGGAGCCGGTCGATGCGCTCGACGTGGCCGATCTGGAGAGCGAAGAAGAGCACCGCTACGATCTCGCGGGCGCGCGCGAAGGCCACGACGTCGCCCGCGTCGATGCGGCACCGCTCGTGCGCACCCCCGAGTCCGGGCCGCCCGACGAAGACGAGGATCGCCTTCCCATGATCGCGGAAGGAGGCCGCGCCAACCGCCGCGTGGAACGCTTCGTGCTACATCTTCGCAACGGCGCAGCGACACGCATCGTGGCGCGCATCGACAACCGAGCGGCCAACGTGCTTCACCCCCGCGTCAACGGGCGCGAGCTCCCCGCCATCGTGCTCCCGCCCGACACGACGTGGAGCGAAATCGCGTTCGACGTTCCGGCGGACATCGCCGAATCGGAAACGAGCGTAGAAATCGTCGCGAGCCAGCCGTTCGCGGTCTTCCACTATTGGGCATTCTGAAGCAGCACGATGAGCTCACTCGAGGCGTGAAACGCCCAGTTGTACGCGCGCGGCGGCTCGTTCAAATCTTGCACCAGCGCACGGGCGAACTGGGCCTCGAAGCGCTTTCGAAAGCGCGCACGCTGCGCGGGATCGCGCGTGAAGAAGATGCCCATCGCCAAGCCATGGGCCAGTTCCATGGAGTGGATGGCCGCCGGCTCCGAGGCATTGCCCGGAGGCAAAGGCACCGATGCCGTTCCGAAACCGTCGACGATGTAAAAGGGGTCGCCATCGTCCTGAAAGCCTTTTCGGTCGAGGAAATCGCAGCAGCGCACGATCATCTCGGGGATGCGCGCATCGTCGGTGATGCGCCACACGTGCACGAGGGCGGCGAGCAAGAGCGCAGTCATCCACGGTGATGCAGCACCGGTCAGCCGGGTCTCGTTCGGATCGTAGAGCGCCCAATTCTGACGCCAGGAGCCGTCGGGCGGGCGCCCATCGGGCGGCTCACGTTGGTGCGCATGAAGCGCGTCCACGTGCTCGCGCATGGCGCGCAGGTACACGACGTCGGCGGTCATCTCCCAGCCGTGCGCGATGCCCAGAAGCGCATACGCCGCGTGCCGCGCACTCCAAAAGAGCCGGTCCTTCTCCGGATCCGCCCCGAGCGGTGGCTCGGTGTAGCGCTCGGGCCGATACCAGGGATCCCAGCGGGTCAGACAGTAGCGCGCCATCGTTTCGCCCGCGGCATGCACCCGAGGGTCACCGCTCAGCAGCGCATGCAAGTGCATCGCTTGCGGGTACACGTATTTGAGGTCGCGCCCTTTCAATTTGAAGATGCCCGCGTCCGGCCCCTGGAGTTCGGTTTGGAGCCGCACGAAATGGGCTGCGCGGTAGGCGGCGTCGAGAAACTTCGCCTCGCCCGAGCGCACGTACTGCTTGTACCAGGTGCTCGTTCGGTCGAAGAGCCACGTGCTGAAGACGCGGCTGTCCACGTACCGCAGCGACCCCGGGAAATGCCGCTCGACCGCGCGATCGTAGGCCGCGTAATTCCCCGAGTGCTCCACGGGCACCTGCGGGCCGGCCACACGCGATTCGCAGAGCCACGAGGCGGGAAGCAGCGCCATCACACGCGGCCCTTGCAAGCCGTCGGCATGGAGCAACGTCTCCTCGATGGGCACCAACGCGCGCGTCGCGCTCGGGTACTCACCGACCGCGAGCGCCACGGAGAGCGTCGTCGCCGCGCCGAAATCGACCTCGGTCTGGAGCTGCACGGCGCGCATCGATGCATCGTGGGCCCACGACTCGATCGGGCGCGTGGCCGAGGGCAGCTCGCGCCCGTCCGCGTCGAGCACGCGAATGCGCCGCGCGTCCTCGAGCGTTCCCGGCGGCAGCGGCAGGCCAAAGTTCACCACCTCGCGACCGCGGCCCCCCGGCGAACGGCGCACGAGCGTCACGGGGAGACGCGACGGCGGCGGAGAACTGCGACAGGCCGGGGCGAGACACGCCGCACCGCCCAAACCAGCCAAGAGCAGTGCGCGGCGCGTGAAGTCAGCTCGTGTCATTTTCTGGTTCCGAGCAGCGCCGCTATCACATGGGCATGTGGTGGTGGCAACGCTTCCTTGGCTTTCTTGTTCTCGTGACAATCGTACACGGTTGGTCGCTCATGGCGCATGCCGAAGAGGCTCCTGCACCGGAGAAGGAATGGAGACCCCTTCGGTATGCGGCACTCGAATTCAACGCTGTGGCCCCCGCCGCGGGCCGAATCGGAGGGCAGCTCGTGCTCGGCGTCGTGGGAAGGCTGTCGGTCGTCGCAGGCTTGACCCACCTCTCGCTCAAGGATGGGCAGAAACTCGGTGAATACGACCACGTGGTCACCGGCAATCCCTCGCTCCAAGGATGGGTATTCGAGCTGGGGCCACGGCTCTACTTGAGTAAGCCACCGGAGCTGGACGCCACGGTGCCCAGAAAGGGACGCTTCGACTGGTGGCTCGGCGTCTCGCACATCGTTCAGGTCTTGCAACAGGGCGGCATCATGTCGAGGGATCCCAAACCCTACAATTCGTATGGTCCGAGCCAAGACATCCAGCGGCAAGGCGTCGCCTTCGACCTCGGCTTTCAGGCCACCACGGCGGCGGGGTTCTACCTGTCGATGGGGGTCGGTCTCCAGGGAATGCTCATCGGCGATACCGAGCTTCACACAACGGGGACCTTGGGCATTCTCAGCGACTCGGGCGATCGCAGGGCTCTCTCGCCACGCTTCTTGTTCGCATTCGGGTTTGGCCTCTAAAGGACTTCGTCCAAGTACGACGTGGCCGCGAGCTCGGCCGCCTCGCGCTGGGCGATACCGCGGCCGCGCCGCAGCTCGCGGTACAGCTCGATGGCGGCACGCAGCGCCTTGCCGCACGAGGCGCGATCATGCCCGCACAGCGTCTTTGCCAGCGCCGCCGATGCCTCGGACGAGACCTCCTCGATGCGGCGCACCCCCGTCGGCCGCCGGCCAAGGCGCGCCAGCAACAGAGGACCCAGCACCTGCGCGCGCAGGTAGCCGATGAAATCGATGGCCTCGAAGAGCTCCCCGCGCCCGATCTTCAACGCGCCATAGTGCACCCAGACCCAGAAGCGATCCTCGATCCATTGCAGATCCGGATACGGGTAACTCGCCTCCCTGCCATTCATCGCGCGGGACATGTCCTCGCCGCGCTGCCACAAGATCTCCGGATCTTCCACGCGCTCGTGGAGATCGCTGAGCGAGACGAACTTCAGATCCACGTGGAGCACGGGCGGCCCGTAGAGGCAGACGAGCAAGCGCGGCTCGCCCACGTGTTCGCCGGTGAACGCGGCGAGCAGCGAGCCACAGCGCTCGGCCATGGTCACACGCTCCGCGCTCACCGCCTCTTCGTGCTCGGGATAGACGGCAACGACGAAGTCGATGTCCGAGTAGCGATCCATTCCCGTGAGCCACGAACCACCGACGCCGATCCCCGCGATCCGCGAATCGTTGGACAGTTCCGTCACGACGCGGTCCGCAGCCTCACGGTGAATGGGCATCATGGGAGCAGTCTATTCGCCCGGCGTCGCGCCGCCAATTCGCACCGAATGACGCAGCTCAGGCCGGATCAAAGGTTGAGCAGAGGGATCGTGCGACCGAGCGCGGCAAGACGACTCTGGAGTTCGGGCGCTTGCTCGGCCGTGGCTTGCAGCACCACGTGAAAGGGCATTTCGGACTCCGCGCTGGCGTCGGCCGCATCGCCCAGCACGTCGACGAAAATAGCGAATTCGCTCCCCCCGGCGTCCGCCAAGAGCTGCACGGCGTCGAACACGACGAGGACGATTCCATCCGCGCGAAGCCACTCGAGATCGCGGAGGCAGTCGAGAAACGCATCCCAGTTCTCGCCGAAGTAATTGGGGAATTGCAACAACGCGCCAAACTGATCGAAGAGGCCTTCACGCCGCCTCATTCGCGTTCCGCGGAGCGTTCCGATCAACAGGCCGCGGGCGGCTTCCTCACCCCGCAATGTCCAGACGGCCGTGCTCATCGCCCCCACGTCGGCCGTGCATTGCACGATGGCCGGCGGCCCTGGTTTCAACAGATCATCGAGGTTCATCAGAATCGCGTGAAGCTCCCGTAGTGATCATTGGTGTACCACTTCGTACCATCGCTTCCGATGACGACGCGATCGGCCCCTCGATTGACACCCGGGGTGAAGGAGTTCGTATCGTATTCCTTGTACGTGATGGGGTTGCCCGACGCATCCTTCGTGGGAAGCGTCCCCGCGTTGTTCTTGAAGGTGCCCCCGCCCACGTAATCGTGCCCCGCCGGGTCCGTGTAATAGACGTCGAATTTCTTCTTTTTCTTGCCGGTGCCAACGGTGACGTTGCTCACCACGCCCCCACCCATATGGGACGATTGGTTGGTCACCGAGCTGGGAACCGGCACCGCCGGACCTCCGACCGAGGACGGGTGCCCCGTGGAGGCCGTCGACGGCGTGGTGCCGGAGCCACTGCCTCCCGTGCTGGGGACCGGACCCGTGACGGGCGGCGGTGGGGCCGCCGTCGTACCCGTGCCCGTGGTTCCGGTGCCCGTGCCGCACGGCTGGTTGTGGACCCATACCGAACTACGGCCCACGAAGTACGTGTGATCGGATTCGACCTCGAGGTTGTAGACCGCCGCCGATTGGGCGATCGGAACGACCTTGGTCACCTGAACTTCGCGGCCCGCCCGATCGAGCAGCGTCTCGCCGGCCACGAGATCGCCCGCGCCCAGCCACCCGCGATCGCGTGTAAAATACAAGTGTTCCGGTGTGGAGCGGATGCTCTCGTGCGCGTCGTCGAGCGTGATGACGTGCACGTCGACCAGCGAGGGGGCCGGCCGCACGAACGTGTTCGAGATGCGCCGAGCCTCTGCCTCGTCCCCCCGATCGTCTCGGTCGCTTCGGGCAAAGACCTGATCGCCGACCTTCAGGCTCTCAATCGGGCGCTCCCCCTGGGGGGTCGCCACCAGCGTTCCGGCAACGAAGCACGCGCCGGGCGCGCCGCAGGAACGCCCGTCGCACACGACCCCGGGATCGCGATCGCTTCCTCCCGGGGTCGCGCCCCCACCGCCGCCACCGACGGGTGCCGCCTCGCCGCCCATGAGAACGGCGGTCGCGTTGTTCGTGCTCTTGGCGTTCTTCCCGCCAAGTGCCCGATAGCCCGCGGCCACCACCAGCAGAACCGCGACCAAAAGGAGCGCGTATTCGATGGCAGAAACCCCGCGCCGATCGGGAAGCAGCCGCGCAATTCCCGTGAGAAATGGCCATCGGCGCTGGACGGTGGGCGGCACGCGGTCGATGCGATTCATCTCGACCACGTTTTCGCACGACAGCTGGCGGCCGCCACCGTTTTCCGCTCAGAGCGCTAATGCAAAAGTCGATTGATTGCGACTGACTCGCGAGTCGTTGGCAGGCGAGCAGCGGCAGCGAGACAATTCCGGCGAGACCGGCGCCTTAGTCCGCTCCCAGCGCCAGAATCGTCAGAGAGTGGCAATCTCACGCATCAGGTCCTTGGATGACTGACACCATTCCATCGACCGTTACGTTACGGCGAATCGTGTGCGCCGATGGACGGCGGGGCCGGGCGACTCGCTCCCCAATAATCGGTCGGAAGGTCCGCATGCGCAGCGCCCGCACCACGCAAGGGCGACGAGGCACCGATCTTCAAGCCCTCCGGGCTCCCCGCCCCCGCATCGACGAAGCCCGGCGCAACCGTGAAGGCATTCGCGCCCTGCGCATTGCCGCGCACCCAGTCGTTGTGATGGATGGACCACGCGCCCATGTCGACGAGGTGGAAGTTGCCGTCGAGGATGTTGTCGACGAACTCGTTCCCTCGAACCCCGCCCTCGTCGCCTTGGTCAGCGTAGAATTCCGTATTGTAAAACGTATTTCCGATGAAGTGCAGGTTGTAATACGTCTTACGCCCATCGCGAACGAACACCACCGGCCCCGCGTTCCGCGTGATGTTGTTCCGCCAGACGATGTCGTGCGGCGGATCTTTGATGTCCGCATATCCATACGATTCGGAGGCAAAGGCCAGCGATCTGCCCTCCCCATCGTGCACGAAGTTGCGCTCCACGACGCCGTTGGCTGCGTTGTCCGTGTAAATACCGACCGCCGTCACTGGCGAAATGTCGTTGTCCGAAAAGACGAACCCATCGCAGTGAAGCGCAGTGACATCCTCGCCCCAATTGTTGCGAATCTTGTTCCGCCGCACGGTGAAATTCTTCGTGCGACCACCGCGATTGAACTTCCACCCCGAGCCGATGCCTCCGCCCCAAACGCCTTCCAACTTGGAATTGTTCACATTGGAAAGTTCGCTATCGTAAATCTCGTTGTCCTCGACGAGGACGTCGTCGGCCGAGCTCCCGATGGGCTGCATGTAAATATCGTGAATCTTGGTGCGGCGAATCACCCCGCGCGCCGCATCGTCGTCGAAACCGAACGCGTTCCATGGGCTGTTGAAAATTTCGATTCCGTCCCAAACGATGTCGTGGCCGTACACACGAACCAGATTGTCCTCGCGCCACGTGCCCTGGGGGTTGGACTTGCCACCATCGACGAAACCGCGGTTGTTCGGGTCGGGCCGCAAGGTCACCGACCTTCCTGGCTCGCCGGCCCCGTGAATCATGATGCGCTCGTTGTAATAGCGCCCCGAGAGGTACACCGTCCCACCGGGCCCCACGGCATCGATGGCCGCGTCCCACGTGCGTTTCGGCGCGGCCGCGGAGAGCCCATCGTTGTCGTCATTACCCTGCTGCGACAGATACACCACGGGCCCGGTGGGTTCTTCCAGCGCCGGCCCGTGCGCATCGGGACCATCGGGGCCATCGGGACTGCGGAGCGAGGCATCGCTGCCCGGGTCGTTGGTGGCATTCGAAGAGGAGCCGCATCCCAGCAACGCGAGCGCGAGCAGGTGCGAAGGTTGGATGAATCGAGAATTCATGGGCCCTCAGCATGATGGGCCATTACCTGCCGAGCCAGGCAATCAACGCCAAATGATGAGACGCCTTACGCTCCGTACGCTAGATGGATATTTACGAAGTAGACGGATGCGTACGTCGATATTCTTTCGGGGTAACTCCGCGCCATTTCACGAACGCGCGCTCGAAACCGCGTTGATCGGCATATCCAAGTAGCAACGCGATTTCGTAGATGCTCCATTTCGGATCGCGCAGATGCCATTCCGCCAGCTCCAAGCGAACGCTCTCGAGCTCCGCCTGGAACGATGTCCCCACGGCCTCGAGACGCCGTTGCAGGGTGCGCGTGCTGAGGCGCAGTCGACGGGCGACCTCCACCAGCGTGGGAACCGTTTGCGCCTGCAAGCATTGGCGAATCTGCTCGTGCAATCCGGGAATGCGTTGATCCAACGCCGAGTCGGCCGGAAGCAACGTGCGCGCGTAGTCGTCGAGCCAAGGCAACAGGTTTTGATCGTGCGAGACCAAGGGCAGCGAAAGGATCGCGTCGCTCCACACGATCATGTTTCGCCCGGCGTCGAAGCGAAGCTGGTTCGTGCCGAAAAAGCGCTCGAGCTCTCCCACGTCGTCTGGCGCAGAATGCGCGAACTCGACGCGTTTGGCCTGGGTGCGCGAGTGTGTGAGCTCCCGCAGGAACGCGTGAAACAGCGCGAGGGTAAACTCGTTTCCCTGACGGCCTACGCACAACGGCTCGCCAGGAATGCGGTGCACCAGCGCGACCTCGCCGCCGAACTTGCGCAGCTCGAGGCGAATCGTCTCCGAGAGCAGCCGCAGGTAGCGCACCACGCGATGGAAGGCTTCTTCCACATCGGGTGCACTGCGGGCCGCAAACTCGACGAGGCCGAAGCTGCCGCGTGGAATGTCGCGCGCGACGTGAAGGCCGATGAAGGAATCCCCCGCGCGCGCCGCGGCAAGATCTCCGGCGGTGCGGTACGAGGCGAGCGGCACGGTGAGCTCCCTCACCAGCGTGCCCCCCGCCTCGGGCAACTGCAGCTCACGCCGGATGGAATCGGCGGTTTCCGCCGCATCGTTTCTCCCGAGCCAGTCGAACAGCAGCACGAGAAACTGCGAACGAATCGGTCCGGTGTTGCCTTGAAGTTCCAGGTCCATGGCCCATCCCAAAAAGAAAAACGGCGCCGGCCCCAATCGTGGGCCGACGCCGTTCTATACGGATGGATTCCCGAAACTACTTCTTCGGGGCCGTGCCGCCCTTGGCTCCGACGGAGCCCTTGTCGGCCGGCTTCGCACCCGCGGGGGCCGCGGAGGGTGCCGGCGGCTTGAAGAGGCCCAGCTGGCCGACCAGCTCGATGCTGTTGCCGAAGGACCAGCCCTTCACGATCTTGCCATCCTTGATCTGGAGGACGTCGACCGAGTGCAGGGTCACGTTCTTCTTGGTCGCCGGGAGCGGCCCGAGGGCGCCCTTCTGCGTGCCGTTGAAGGCGGTCTCCTCCACGACGAACTCGCCCGCGCCGAACTGCGCGCTGGCCGTGCTCTTGCCGTCGGGGAACGCCTTGGTGAACTCACCGAAGAACTTCTTCGAGGCCGGCTTGCCCTTCGAAGCCTCGGGCATCACGAAGTCGTTCCACTCGATGTCCTCGGCCAGCGGCGCGAGAAAGTCGGCTTCTTTCTTCGACTCGAAGGCCGCGTTGAGCTGCTTGGCCAGGCCCACGTTCTTCTCCTCGTCGGGCGTGCCCTTCGAGATGAACGTCTCCGTCGAGGCGGACGCCGTCGGAACCGGGCGCACCTTGCCCTGCGCCTTGGTGATGCCGAGCTGCGCGAAGATGGTGCCGAAGTCCTCGTAGCGGTTTTCCTGCTTGATCTTGCCGTCGTTGTCGTACGTCACCAGGCTGAGGCCCACGACGCCGGCTTGCTTCTCGCTGCCCTTCACGCCGATGAACTCACCCGACTGCGTGCCGCTCCAGCCAAACTCGAGGGCCGCGACGTCCTGCTTCACCCAGACGCGGCTAATCCAGAACTTCGCGTCCTTGAAGGTGTCGAAGAACTGCTGCGTGCTCTTCTCGATGTCGGCCTTGCCCTGCACCTGGCCGTGGTTGATCCACACGCCGGGGATCGTGATGACCGCATCGTCGGCGTAGGCCGCGGCGACCTTCTTCGCGTCGTGCGCGTTGAGGGCCTCGACGAGCGACTTGTTGGTCGCCTGCTCGAGATCCCAAAGGCCGGGCTTGATTTCCACCTTCGGAGCTTCGGCCTTCGGTTGCTCGGCGGCCGGCGGCGGCGGAGCAGGCGGCGGCGTTTGCGGGGCAGGCGCTGTTTCCTCACCCCCACCGCACGCGCTCACGAGAATCCCCAAAATCAGCGCCACATGTCCTTTTTGCATCGTTTTCAGCCTCCCGAAGGTCTCCCCTCGTTCCCAAGTTTCGTCCGTTTGATTGGTCGTGGCCTCAATCGCTCGTTTTCTGGGGTCTCGTCAAGCCCCAGCGGCCACCTATTCCCCTCCCCCGTTCCCTCCCTCGTGCCCATGCCCGTGCCCGTCTTTTCGGGCAGGATTTTTCGGGCACGGGCACGGGCACGGGCACGTACAGGTAGCCGTAGCGTGCGAATGCAATTTTGGCGGAAGTGTGAGATGGGCTGACTGTGCGAAAGCGTGCACTCGGAAAGACTGGGCTCTTCGTCTCGGAAATGGGAATCGGCACCTGGGGGCTGTCGGGCGACGCTTACGGGCCCATCGAGCCGGACGATGCCGAACGGGTGATCCACCGCGCCATCGACGTCGGAATCACGCTCATCGATACCGCCGACAGCTACGGCGGCGGCAAGATGGAACTCCTGCTCGGAAAAGCGCTGGCGCCCTACAAAAACAAGGACTTGGTGCTCGTCACCAAGGGCGGCACCGACCGGGGCACCACGCCCGCGCGCAAACGCTTCGACGGGCCCTTCCTCGTCGAATCCGTGGAACGCTCGCTCAAGCGCCTCGGACGCGAACGGCTCGACGTCTACCTGCTGCACAACCCCAGCGTCGATGCCCTGCTCGCCGGCGAGGCGCTGGAGACCTTGCAAAAGCTCAAGCAGGACGGAAAAATCGGCCACTATGGCATTTCGGCCGGCGACTCGGAGGTGGCCATGACCGCGCTCGATCGCGGGGCCGAGGTCATTTCCATGTCCTACAACCTGCTCCACTCGGTGGATCTGCACCGGGTTGCCGGCGAAATCATGGTGAACGGCGCCGGCGTTCTCGTGCACTCCACCTTGGCGTACGGGCTTCTCTCGGGGCTCTGGGCGCACGGGCATTGGTTTGCCGAGGGCGACCACCGCGAAAAGCGATGGGAAAAGCACGAGCTCGCAAAGCGCATCGATCAGCTCGACGCCCTGCGCTTTCTCGTGAAGGGCAACGTGCGCTCGCTGCGTGCGGCGGCGATTCGCTTCGCGCTCGCGAACCACCTGGTATCGTGCGCCATCCTCGGGCCGCGCACCGTGGATCAACTCGTCGAACTCGTGCGCGAAACGGGCGGAGGTCCTGTCTACCTCCCCGATGCCGACCTCGCCGCGCTCCCGCGAACACTGGCCAAAGTCGGCATCATGATGTGAGAACGACTTCGAGAGAGCCGAGAAAACCCAAGATGAGTGACGACGACCGAACGCTGGACGAACTTCTCCGCATCGCGGATCGCGCTTCCGCAGCCATCGCACGCGTGTACGCGACCGACTTCACCGTCGAATACAAGGCCGCGCACGATCCGGTCACCATCGCAGATCGCGAAGCCAACGGCATCATCTGCGAGGAGCTGGCCAAGTCCTTCCCCGGCGTGCCCGTGGTCGCGGAGGAAAGCGACCCCTCGACCTACGCCGCATGGCGCGACTCCGACGCGGTCTTCTTCGTCGACCCGCTCGATGGCACCCGCGATTTCGTGAAGAAAAACGGAGAATTCGCCGTGATGATCGGCCTCGCCGAACACGGGCGGGCCAAGCTGGGGGCGATCCACGCACCGGCGACCGGCCGGCGTTTCGGCGGCGGCGTGAACGTCCCGGCGTTCGAGCTCACCAGGGCCGGCGCCAAGACGCCCCTCCGCGTCTCGCCCACCGCGGAGCTTCGCGAAGCGCGCCTCGTGCTCTCCCGCTCGCGCCCGTCGGAAGAACTGGTGCGCATCGCCAGCGACCTTGGCGTGAAAAGCGTCGCGCCGCTCGGAAGTGCAGGCATCAAGGCCATCGCCGTGGCCACCGCCGCCGCCGAGATTTATGCGCACCTCGGGCAGGCCGGCTACCGCTGGGACGCGTGCGCACCGGAGGCCATCGTGATCGGCGCAGGCGGCCGCACCAGCGATGCCCGCGGCGACGCCATCGACTACCGCGCGGAGTCGCTGGAGAACAAGAGCGGCATCGTCATGTCGAACGGCTTGCTCCACGACGAGATGATCAAGGCCATCGACGATGCCATCCAGGCCTACGTCGAGAAGGCAAACCCGTCATGAAAGACCGCGCGGAAGTCGTCGTCATCGGCGCAGGCATCATGGGTCTGGCCATCGCGTACCAGCTGGCCAAGCGCGGTGTGAAGGACATCGTGGTCCTCGACAAGGGCTACCTCTGCGGCGGCGCGAGCGGTCGCAACGGCGGTGGCGTGCGCGCCCAATGGTCGAGCGAAGCGAACATCCGCCTCATGCTGGAGAGCATCCGCATGTGCCGCGATTTCGCCAGCGAGATGAAGATCAACGTGTGGCTCCGCCAGGGCGGCTACCTCTTTCTCACGCGCACCGAGGACAAGCGGCGCGCGCTCGAGGCGAGCGTGAAGCTGCAGAGCGAATGCGGCCTGCCCACGCGCATGCTCACGCCCAAAGAGGCGCAGCAGATCGTGCCGGAGCTCGACACCGACGGCGTGGTCGCCGCCAGCTACAATCCCGAGGACGGCGTCGTCTTCCCCTGGCCCTTCGTGTGGGGCTTCGCGCAGGGCGCGCGCAAGCACGGCGTCACGGTGGAGACGTTCCGCGAGGTCACCGGCTTCCGGACCAAGGGCTCGCGCATCGACGGGGTGGTCACTCGTGCCCTGCCGCATTCGGGCAAGGCCTCCACGGAACCGGCCAAAGAAGAGACCATCCGCACCCATCGCGTGGTCAACGCCGCCGGCGCCTGGGCGCCCGAAATCGCGCGCCTCTTGGGCATCGAGCTGCCGAACAAACCGCATCGCCACGAGATTTGTTCAACCGAACCGCTGAAACCCTGGCTCAAGCCCCTGGTGGCCGACCTCTCCGACGGCCTCTATTTCAGCCAGTCCACGCGCGGCGAAATCGTGGGCGGCGTCGGCCAGGAGCACGTGCCCAAAGGCATCAACCAGGACAGCTCCCACGCCTTTCTCGGCCGCTACGCCCGGTCCCTGGTTCGAACCTGTCCCGTTCTGGGCCATGTGAAGGTCCTGCGGCAATGGTCGGGCTGTTACGACATCACCCCGGACGCGAACCCCATCGTGGGGCAGGTCGACGAGGTCGAAAACTTCTACCAGGCCTCCGGCTTCATGGGTCACGGCTTCATGATGGCGCCCATCATGGGCAAACTCATTGCCGAAGACATGACGGGCGAACTTCCCGCCCCCAGCGCCACGATGTTCGAACGCTGGAACCTGCGCCGGTTCCGAGAGGGCAAACTCTTGTCCGAAGCGATGATCATCGGGTAGCGTCAAGCAACAGGCTGCACTTGGCGGAGGTACAAGTGAGCAAAAAATCGCGATCCATTGTCTTGGGGCTGTCGACCCGTCTTGCCGCGGGTCTGGTGAGGGGCGTGCTACCGCTTGTCGCGGTAGGTGCGGCATCCACGATGCTCGTCGCGTGCGCGGACGAGAACGACCCGAAGACGTGGGTCAAGAGGCTCGACGACCCCGCCCAGCGTTCCCCCGCCGTGCGGCGCCTGGCCCAGTTCTTCGAAGACACGATGACGAAGACGAACAAGAACCGCGAGGCACCCGAGGTGACCGAGCTTCTGAACGTCATCGTCGAGCCCATGACCAAGGTCTACACGGCCGGCAACCTCGACGACAAAACGCGTCGAGAGCTCATCAAATCCCTCGCCGACATGCGCGATTCGCGCGCGGCACCGGCCATGGCCAAGGCCTTCAACGACTACGAGCCGGGCAAAAACGAGGAGGACGTGAAGTTCGCCTCGCAATGGACCAGCGGCGTGGCCTCGCAGGGCAAGCTCACGGACCAGGCGCTCATCGACTCGCTGTGGACCTGTTTCGCCAAGTTCCAGCCGTCGCAGTCCAAGTCGAAGTCGTACAACTTGGTGGCCGATCTTCACGACGCCGTGCTCGACGTGAAGCACCCGAGCTACGGGCCGAAAGCCACGGACAAACTGGCCGCCGCGGTGGACGTGAACAGCCCCGAGTCGGCGATGGACCAGATTCAATTCTGGCAAAAGACCGCGGTGCAGGTCATCAAGGAGCTGAAGTACGCCCAAGCGGTCAAGCCGCTGGTGAAGGTGCTCCTCACGCCCGCCAAGGCCGAGCTACGCGCCACGGTCAACGCCGCGCTGATGGTCATCCCCGTGGAGGCCGAAAAGACGCTGCTCGGCGCCCTGCAAGGGACGGATCCCGAGCTGGCCAAGCTCGCCAACGACGTGCCGGACAAGTTGGGCCCGGCCATCCTGGCCGACGCCATCTCGTGGATCTCGCGCCCGGGCTCGCGCGCTCCGTTGCTGGCGGCCCTGGAGAAGGCCGACAACGACACGAACCGCACCGTCATCGCGCAGTCGCTGACCCGGTTCCCGCCGGATGCCGGCATCCGCGATGCGTTCATGGGCACGTACCGCAAGCTCGCGTCCACGTCGAAGCTGAAGACGCCGGACGAGCCGTTTGCGCGGCCCATCCTGGTGCAGGTGAGCTCCGCCTTCTACGATCCGACCCTCACCGATTGGGTTTTGCGCGAGGTGAGCGGCTCCAAGGGCGACGAGGGCGCCTCGATGCAGGCCAAGGGCCTCGAGGCGGCGCTCAAGCTGATGGACAAGCCGCGCGGCCGCGCCGTGGGCGAGATGGTCACGAAGTACTGGACCAAGGAAGAGAAAGAGCTCTTCAACGGCGCCCTGAACATCACCGAGAAGTGCGGGGTCGATGCCAAGTGCTACACGTCGGTGTTCGACGAACCTGTGGCCTCCACGCCCACGGGTCGCATGAAGGCCATCAAGGCGGCGCGAATGGCCGCAACCTACGGGCGCGAGGACACGAAGAAGGCGCTCCTGCAAAAGATCGACAAGATCAAAGACGGGCAGTCGCGCCTCGCGCTCGCCGAAGCCATCGACTACCTTTCCCCCAAGGGAGACACGGCCGCGGCCGAGACGCTCGACAAAGTCGTGGCGGGGGACATTGCAAGTGGAAACAAGGACCTCATTGCAGGTGACGACGCGGTTGTTAAAGTGGCAAACCGACTGCGCGCGCGCGCTTTGCCTTGAGGTACGGGTGACGGCGGACCGCATTTTGCGGTAAAGCTGCAGTGTCCAGATGATTAGGCTCGAGGTCAAAAGCGGAACGTCCAGCGGGAAACTTCTCGACTCATCCGCGGATGTGCTGCGCATCGGTCGGGCCGAGGACAACGATCTGGTCCTGTCCGACGGGCTCGTCTCGGGCCAGCACGCCAAAATCGTCTACGCCGCCGACCACTACGTTCTCGCGGATCAGCGCTCCACCAACGGCACGGCCATCCTGCGGCCGGGGCCGGAGGGACCGGAGCGCGTGCCGCTCGACGCGGGGAACAACTTCCAGGTCGCACTGGCCAGCGGCGACGTCATCGAATTGGGCAGCGGCGACCACGCCGTCTCGCTGGGCGTCACCGTAAAGGAAGACCCGGACGACGCGCGGGTCGTGGCCGTACGGCGCATCGAGGAGATGACCGCCGGCGGCCAATTCGAGCGCCACGGCGACCGGCTCAAGACGCTGTACGAAGCGCAAACGCGCATCGGCGCCGCCGGCGAGCTCACGGAAGTGCTCATCGCCATCTGCGACGCCGTGTTCGAACTCGTCCCGCGTACGACGCACACGACGATCATCCTGCGCGACGACGACGAAGATGGCGCGCGCACCGGCAGCGCGGGGTACGTGCCGGTGATCACGCGGCTGCGCGGTCAAGAGGGCGCAGGCAGCGGGCCGATCCCCATCACGCGCAGCGTCTTCCGCAAGGTGGTGAGCGAGCGCGCGGCGGTGCTGGCGGCCGACGCCACGAGCGAGGTCGGGCAGACCGAGTCGCTCATCGGAGCGCGCATCCGGTCGACCTTGGGCGTACCCTTGTGGAAGGGCGAAGAGATCCTGGGCGTGCTGCAGATGGACAACCGCGAGAGCGCGGGCGTGTTCACCAGCGGCGACTTGGAAATCGTGGGCCTCATGGCGCACAACGCCTCCCTGGCCGTGGCGAACGCGCGGCTGGTGAAGCGCCTGCGCGCCGCCGAGGAGCGGCTGAAGAAGGAAAACGCCTTCCTCAAAGGGCGCGAGGAAACGCGGCGCACCGGCGGGCGTGGCGGGCAGCAAGAGATCATCGGCCATGCGGGGCCGATGCGGCACCTGCTCCAGCAGCTCGACAAGGTGGTCGACACGCGCGTGACGGTGCTCATCGAGGGCGAGACCGGCACCGGCAAGGAGCTGATCGCCGCGGCGGTGCATTATCGTTCGCGACGTCGCGACAAGCTGTTCGTCGGGCAAAACTGTGCGGCCATGCCCGAGAATTTGCTCGAAAGTGAGCTCTTCGGGCACAAAAAGGGCGCCTTCACGGGTGCGCACGAAGAGAAGAAGGGCCTCTTCGAGATCGCCGACGGCGGCACCTTGTTCCTCGACGAAGTGACGGAGATGCCTCTGTCCTTGCAGTCCAAGCTGCTGCGCGTGCTGCAGGAGGGCGAGATCCGCCCCATCGGCGCGACGCAGGAGCGGCGCATCAACGTGCGCATCGTGGCCGCGACGAACCGGAACCTCGAGAAAGAGGTCTCCGAGGGGCGCTTCCGCGAGGACCTGTACTACCGCTTGAAGGTGTTCCCCCTCCGCGTGCCGCCGCTTCGCGAACGGCGCGAGGACATTCCGCTGCTGGCCACGCACTTCCTGCAGCGCTTCACCACGGAAATGGGCAAGCCCGCCGCGGGCTTCTCGCAGCAGGCGATGGAGCTTTTCCAGAGCTACGACTGGCCCGGCAACGTGCGCGAGCTGCAAAACGAAGTGCAGCGCCTGGTCATTCAGATCGACCCGGGCGGCTTCGTCACGCCGGAGCTGCTCTCACCGCGCCTTCGCCAGATCGAGGGCGTGATCGAGCGCGTGCGCCCGACCAAGGGCACGCTCAAAGAGATGATGGACCAGCTCGAGCGGTGGCTCTTGATCGAGTCGTTGCGCGAGCACCAGAACAACAAGACGGCCGCGGCGAAGGCGTTGGGCATCACGCGCGAAGGGCTGCACAAGAAGCTGCGTTCGTTCGGCTTGTAGCGTCGACGGGTCAGGGCGGGACAGCTGGGAGGCGCGCCACGGAACGCCGGCTCGGGTGCATTGACTAGGGACATGTATTCCCCAATGAATGGGTCTCCATGGTCTCCGCGGACCTTCTCCATGGCCTCCAGGCCTTCGTGGTCACCGCCGATGCCGGCAACTTCACGGTCGCGGCCGAGCGGCTCTCGCTCACGCGCTCGGCGATCGGCAAGGCCGTCGGGCGGCTCGAGCGGCGCTTGGGAACGCGGCTCTTTCATCGCACCACGCGCAGCCTCGCCCTGACCGACGAAGGCCGCGCCTTCTACGCGAGCGCCGTGCGCGCCCTCGCGGAACTGGAGAAAGGCGAAGCGGCACTGGCCGCGCGCAAGGGGGTGCCTTCCGGGCGCGTGCGGATCGATCTTCCCGTGTCCTTCGGCCAGCGGTGGGTCATGCCGGTGCTCCTCGAGCTCGCGGAGCGCCATCGCACCTTGCGCTTCGACGTGTCGTTCACCAATCGCAAGACCGACTTCGCCCGCGACGGCATCGACCTCAAGGTGCGCGTGGGCGCCCTCGGCGACAACGTGAACCCCATCACGCGCTACCTCGGCCGGCAGGACACCGTGGTGTGCGCAACGCCGCACTACCTCGACCGCCAAGGTCGCCCGCAAACCGTCGCCGATCTGACGGAACACGACGCCCTCGTCGATCGCCGCACCGGCACGGAGTGGTCCTTCACCGCCCCCGACGGCACCGAGCAATCGGCCACGATGCGCGTCCGATGGCGCCTCGACCGAGCCGAAGCCATCACCGAGGCCGTCTTGTCGAGCCAGGGCCTTGCACGTCTCCCCACCTGGCTCGTCGCCGAGCACCTTACCTCGGGCACCCTCGAAACCGTCCTCCCCGGCCACACCGGCCGCAGCCTTCCCATCCACGCCATGTGGCTCGGCCCCACCTCCCTGAAGGTCCGCACCGTGGTGGATGCCCTCGTGCAACGCTTCCTACCGAAGCCCCCCTGGACCCTCTAAACCAAATCCCAAATCCCTCCAGCCAAATCCCAAATTCCAAATTCCAAGAACCGCCCTCGAAATTCCCGCTCCTGCTCCTGCTCCACGCCCGATGGGTGGACCAGACCCGTCCTGCAGCATGACGTCTGACAGGTGCGTTGGCGCCGAGGGCGGAAACCCACCAAAGGCGCGGCGTCAAGCATCACCACCTTCGAGCATCTCGACAGAGCATCTCGCCTCCCGGTCCGGGACCCTGGCGTGGAGCAGGAGCAGGAGCGGGAGCAGGAATTTCGAGAGCGGGTTTTGGGGGTTGGTTTGAGGGTTTTGGGTTTTGGGTTTTGGGTTTTGGTTTGCGCCTACAACGCGACCCACTCATGCCCCGGTGCGAACCGCTCAATCTCGCCCGGTACCGTCGCAGGCCGCGCATAGGGCGCGTCGGGCGCGACATCGAGCAGCGGCAGAATGGCGAACGCGCGCTCGTGCACACGAGGGTGCGGCACCGTGAGCCGCGGAAGGTCCAAGACGACATCCTCGGCCCAAAGGATGTCCAAGTCGATCGTCCGCGCGCCCCACCGCTCGCGCCGCACGCGCCCCAGCGACGCTTCGATGGCCTGCAGCTTCGCCAGCAACGCAGGCAAATCGTCTGGCGCCCAATGAAGCAAGAGCGCGGCATTCAAGTAGTGCGGCTGCGGCGGCCCCACGGGCGCCGTCTCGTAGATCCACGAGGCGGCCACGATGGGCGCAACCTCCGCGCAGATGCGCCCCGCCGTTTCACGCAGGGTGGCCAGCCGATCGCCTAGATTCGACCCAAGTCCAACGACGACGCGTACGCTCATTCGTCTAGGGACGCGATCCTTGCAGACGCAAGGGATTCGTCAGACGGCCCGTGAAGCCACCATTGACCTGGCCGTTCTGCACGAAGAAAAAGTACGACGAGTCGGCGTTGTTGTCGACGTAGCCCGTCAGCTGGATGACCGCCCCGGGATCCGTGTCGAACACGATGCCCGCGACGGCGGTGGTGGTCACCGTGTGGGCCCCGGCGTCGGTGCCGTTGCTGCTCGCGGTGACGCTGTCGCTCGAGAGAAGACGGTCGCCGCGCACATTGGCGATTTTGCCGCTTTCGACGTGCACGTCCACGTCGAAGACGCAGGGCCGGTGGGCCTTGTCGCGGTTCGTGTCGCACGTCCACCAGATGTACCAGTGGCCGCCGGTGGAGTACTCCGTGTAGATCCCCACGCCCTCCCCGGGGTTGGCGTTCAGCGTCTGATCGGTGTCGACTTCCGCCAGGATCGGTGTGGTGGTCCCGCTGCTCGGGGGCGGCGGTGAATTGACCCAGCCGCCGTACGCATCCCCGTGGCGCCAATCATCGTCGTCGTCGCATCCCGTGCTGGCGATGGCAAGGCACGCGAGAACGGGAACGCAGAATGCGGTGGCCAACGATTTTCGAAACATGGGACTCTCCAAGGTCTAAGAAGATTAACGCCGGCCGCCTACGGATCGACCACCGCCGATGGATGGCGTCGCGGGGCTATGACCACCACCACCGCCAAAGCTTCCGCCGCCGCCGTGGAAGCTTCCGCCACCGCCGCCAAAGCTCCCGCCCCCATGGAACATCGGTGAGGGTGCGTGATGAAACACGGGAGGTGGCGGAGGTGAGAACGTTGGGGCGCGGTACGGGGCACTGATGGACGGGCTCGAGCGGAACGTAGGGGACGGTGGAAGGCTCGACGAGGGTCCATACATGGGCCGGGGAACCGACGTGCGGCCCACGACGGTTGGGCTCGTGTAAGGCGAAATGTACGGCCGCGGTGCGGCACCGACGTGGTCTGGCAAGCGGGTCGGCCCGGTGGGTAGCACCCCCGGACGGCCCGCGCCGATCGCCACCGGCACGGGGGTGGGCGGCGGAGCAAAACCTTGCGGAGGCCGGGCGCCCACCGCCACCGCCGTGGACGGCGTGGCAAACGCGCGTGCACGGGAAAGCCCGGAGTCGCTGGCCGGTGGCCGTGCGAAGCCCGGCGCGGCGTATCCGATCGTGGCCGGAGGAGGCCCATGCCCCAGGTCCGGTCGCGCGGCCACGCGATCTCCACCCACCGTGGGCGTAGCCACCGAGCGTCCGCCCCCGACCGTGGGATCCGCCGGGTAGTACGGTCGCGTGTTGGAGGCGATGGGCGGAACGCGCGACGGCGGAACGATGCGCCCGGCAATCGCCGGACTGAACACGTCGCGGTGCGGGCAGTAATAATACGTTGGGGTCGGAGCGACGTAGAACCCTACGGCATAGCCACCGCGCCAGTACCAGCTGGGCGCCATCGGAGCCCAGCCGATGTAGTCGTAGGCCCCGTATCCCAGACGCCACGTGACCCACGCTCCACGGTACGTGCGCCCAGGGATCCAGCTCCAACCGCGGCCCGGGATGGCGACCCAACGGCCGTAGTGAAACGGAGCCCAGCCCCACGAGTAGTCGGACACCCAAACCCAGTCGTCGTCGTAGGCCCAATGCCCCGCGCTGACGTACGGCGCAAAGTCCGCCCCCACCACCTTGGGGGACGGTACCCAAACGACGCCGTAGTTGGCGTCCTCCACCCAGTTACCGTACGGCTCCAAGGTCGAGCGGAACTCGGTGAGGGCCGTCGGATCCGTGTCGGCATAAGCCTTTTCGTCCACCCCGATGGCAATCTCCTGCGGTGGCGCCGGAGGATTTGCCTCAAGGCTCGCCGAGCGCGTGCTGGATTCTTCCGCGGACCCAGAAACAGAAGCAGAGGGGTACGCGGCGGGTTGATCGTAGGCCTCGGCACATCCGCCAAGGGCGGGCCCGAGTACCAAAAGACAGCCGCTCAAGAGGCAAGGGACGACAGCCCGCAGTGAACCGGCATTGCAGAGCGAACCGATTTTCATGTGAGCTTCCCTCCTTCGACCCAAAATCCTTCCCTAGTGTGCCTCTTTGTCGAACCGCTTGCCATTAACGCGCCAGCTTGCTTCATCCAAGCAAGTGGAGCGGGAGTCCACGAACCCGCCATAACCAGGAAGAGCGAGTGACAACAGGCGAGCATGCGATTTTCATCCCGCCAAGAAGTTCGTTTCGACGACAAGGTGCGACGTTCCGGCGCCTCGAGCAAGGCCCCGTGCACCTCGGCCTTCGGAGGGGTGTTCTTTCCATGCCGTGTTATCCTGTGAGAATCCAAGCTGGCGAGACGGGCGAGAATCCAAGCTGCTGACAAGCTCTCGAAGCTCACAGGCCGACAGAGCTCACAAAGCTGACAGAGGAGATACGGATGGCTGAAACACGCACTTCGATGACTGAGCGAATCGCCGCAATGCAGGACTACGCCCTGTACCGCGAGCTGCATTGGGAGGGATCGTTCGAAGAGTACTTGGAAGTCGTGCGTCAACGGCCGCAGATCACGCGGAACGCGTACCAGCGCGTTTACGACATGATCATCAGCTACGGGACCGAAGAGTACATCGACAACAAGAAGAAACTGGTTCGGTACAACTTCTTCAAGGACGAGCTCAACAACGGCGCCAACGCCATTTATGGGCTCGACATCCCGCTGATGCGGCTCGTTCACGTGCTGAAGGCGGCGTCGGAAGGATACGGACCCGAAAAGCGCGTCATCCTGCTCCACGGGCCCGTCGGCTCGTCGAAGAGCACCATCGCGCGCCTGCTCAAGCAGGGACTGGAAGCCTATTCGCGCACCCCCGACGGCGCGCTCTATTCGTTCGACTGGACCAACCTGCAGGGCAGCGGACTCACGGGCACGGAAGCGGAAGTCTTCCCCAGCCCGATGAACGAAGAGCCCCTGCGCCTCATCCCGCCGGAATGGCGCACCCGCGTCATCAACGAGCTGGGGCTGTCGAACGACCAGTTCAAGGTTCGCTGCGAAGGCGATCTCGACCCGGCAAGCCGCTTCGTCTTCAAGCACTTGATGACGAAGTACGAAGGCAACTGGGCCAAGATGATCGCGAACCACGTTCGCGTCCGGCGCCTCGTGCTCTCGGAGAAAGACCGCGTTGGCATCGGTACCTTCCAGCCGAAGGACGAGAAGAACCAGGACTCCACGGAGCTTACGGGCGACATCAACTACCGCAAGATCGCCGAGTACGGGTCGGACTCCGATCCGCGCGCGTTCAACTTCGACGGTGAGTTCAACATCGCCAACCGCGGCATCGTCGAGTTCATCGAGGTGCTCAAGCTCGACGTGGCGTTCCTCTACGATTTGCTCGGTGCTTCGCAGGAGCACAAGATCAAGCCGAAGAAGTTCGCCCAGACGGACATCGACGAGGTGATCATCGGCCACACCAACGAGGCCGAGTACAAGAAGCTCCTGAACAACGAGTTCATGGAAGCCTTGCGCGATCGAACCATCAAGATCGACATCCCGTACATCACGAAGCTCAACGAAGAGATCAAGATCTACGAGAAAGACTTCAGCACCAAGAAGATCAAGAACAAGCACATTGCGCCGCACACGTTGGAGGTGGCTGCGATGTGGGCGGTGCTCACGCGCCTCGAGGATCCGAAGAAGCACAATCTGTCGCTCGTGCAGAAGATGAAGCTGTACGACGGCCGCGTGCTCCCCGGCTACACGCAGGACACGGTGAAGGAGCTGCGCAAGGAGTCGAAGCGCGAAGGCATGGAGGGCATCAGCCCGCGCTACGTGCAGGACAAGATCTCAAACGCGCTGGTGAACGATGCGGGCGAAGGGACGATCAACCCCTTCATGGTGATGAACGAGCTCGAAAAGGGCCTACGTCACCACTCGCTCATCACCAACGACGAACAGCGCAAACGCTTCGGCGAAATCATCAGCATGGTGAAGCGCGAGTACGAAGAGATCGTGAAGAACGAGGTGCAGCGCGCCATCAGTGCCGATGAAGATGCCATCGCGAAGCTGGCGGCGAACTACATCGACAACATCAAGGCGTACACCCTCAAGGAGAAGGTCAAGAACCGCTACACCGGCCAAGACGAGGAGCCGGACGAGCGCTTGATGCGATCCATCGAGGAGAAGGTGGACATCGCCGAGAACCGCAAGGACGACTTCCGTCGCGAGATCATGAACTTCATCGGTGCCCTGGCGGTCGAGGGCAAGAAGTTCCAATGGTCGACGAACGACCGTTTGCGCCGTGCGCTGGAGTTGAAGCTGTTCGAGGATCAGAAGGACTCGATCAAGCTGAAGACCCTGGTGGCGGCCGTGGTCGACAAGGACACGCAGGAGAAGATCGACATCATCAAGTCGAGATTGATCAAGAATTTCGGCTACAACGAGGTGAGCGCGACGGACGTCCTCAACTACGTCGCTTCGATCTTCGCCCGCGGCGACGCCAAAGACTGATACAGAGGCGTCAGCATGGCTAGCCTGAAGAAAACCCTGCTGAAGCAGGGCATGAAGTGGATGAGTGACCCGCGCGTCATGAAGTTGATGCAGGACGAGCGGGTCATGAAGGCGGTGATGACCGCCATGAGCATGCCCGGCAAGGTACAGACCTTCACCCAGGAGCAGGCCGAGCGGATCGCCAAGGCGATGGCCTTGGCGACCGAGGACGAGGTGAAGGATCTGAAACGCACGGTGCGCCGCCTCGAAGAAGAGGTGGCGCGGCTTCAGCGCGACGGCCGCGAATCGCGTGCGGAGTCGCGCGACAACGGCGAACGAACCGCGCCGAAGCGTCGTTAGAGCGGAAGCCGAATTAGACCGCCAAGACGCCAAGTGTTTGTTTGATTCAAACCTTGGCGTTCTTGGCGTCTTGGCGGTTCGACGATTAAGCCGCGCGCTTGTCGAGCCACGAGCTGACGAGTGACCATGTGCTGAGCGGTGCCTCGCGGCCCATGAGCAGGTCGATGTGGCCGAAGGGCACCGCACGGTACGTCTTGTCCGAGGAGCGGCTGCGCAGGAACGCGGGGCGCACGCTCGCAGGGGGCGCGATGTCGTCGCGCTGGCCCGAGATGACGAACAGCGGCACGTCGTGCTTCTCGAAGCGCTCGGCGTAGTCGGAGGCGGCGCCGCCGAAACGGCGTTCGTTGGCCCACTCGAACATGTTCACCAAGTCGTGCAGCATCGCGCGGTCGAAGGCGAGGCGCAGGTGCTCGTCGAGAACGTGCGGCTCGAGCGCGCCCACGTGCCAGCCGCGCAGCGGAATGGGGTAGAGCGGGCTCTCGGCCACGCGGCGGAACGTGCGAATCAGCGATCCGATGGGGCGGATGGCCACCGGCAGATTCCACGGGCGCACGCCCATCGCGGAGATGGCCTTCCAGAAGAGCGCAAACGTCTGCAACGACCACGAACCGTTGGTGAAGTGGTACGGGCTCCCGATGCCGACGACGCCGGCGACCAGGCCGGAAAGCTCGGGCGCGCCGGCGTAACAGATGAGGCCTCCCAGCGAGTGGCCCACGAGGAAGACGGGCCGGTTGTGGCTAATGCGCGAGACCTCTTCCACGGCAGCGGGCAAGTCCTCGCGCACGTAGTCGTCGATTCCACAAGAGCCCACGCTGGTCAGCTGACGCGTGCGTCCATGTCCGCGCAGATCCACGTTGAACACATCGAAGCCGGCGCGCGCCAGATGATTGGCCAGGCTGCGCGACGGCAGGTGCCACGCATATCGGTTTTGCCCGAAGCCGTGCACCAGAAGCACCGGCGAGCGCGTGCCGCCATCGTTCGCCGCCCAACGTTTGCGCACCATGGCGAGCGGCACCCGCCCGGACGTCACCACCAGTTCTTTGTGAAACATCCCGCTTTGATTGCGGTCGATGGCTTGCTTGGTAACGCGTCCGTGGAGAATCAAGAGGCGACTAACTCCTCCCCCCGTTGGATGTCCTTCAGCTTAGCATCGGGGGCGGCTCGAGCGAACAATGCTGAAACAATGCCGACACGAGATTGCAAAAATGAAACCGACCTCCCTGAGCGTGGAAGCCGTTCGCCGCGTACCCAAAGTGCTCCTTCACGACCACCTCGATGGCGGACTTCGTCCGTCCACCATCATCGAGTTGGCCGCAAACGTGAACTACGACGCACTGCCCCATACGGATCCCGAGGCGCTGCGACAGTGGTTTATCGGCGAAGCCAACTCGCACGCACTCTTGCGCTATCTGTCCACGTTTGCGCACACCACCGCAGTGATGCAGACGCCGGAGGGACTTTCGCGCGTGGCGGCGGAGGCGGTGGCCGACTTCGATGCGGATGGCGTGGTGTACGCCGAGACGCGATTTGCCCCCGAGCAGCACCTGCAGGCTGGGCTCACCCTGGATGAGACGGTGGACGCCGTGCTGGCTGGCCTGCGCGAGGGTGAACGCCAGGCACAGGGCAGGGTGCGCGTCGGATTGCTCTTGTGCGCAATGCGTCACTCAGCGCGAGCCTTGGAGATTGCACAGCTCACCGTGCGCCATCGCGACCGCGGCGTGGTGGGGTTCGACATTGCGGGCGCGGAGGTGGGCTACCCGCCCCTCGCCCACCTGGACGCGTTCGAGTTTCTGCAGCACGAGAACATGCCCACCACGGTGCATGCGGGCGAGTGGTTGGGCCCGCGTCCCTTCGAGCAAGCGCTTCATCGGTGTGGCGCATGGCGCATTGGCCACGGAATCAGCATCGCCGCGGAGATCGATGAAGCGTCCGGCTCCCCTAGAATGAGTCACCTGGCGGCTTACGTGCGCGATCGGCGCGTGCCGCTCGAGATCTGTCCCACGTCGAACTTGCAGACCGGTGGCGCGTACAGCTACGCGACGCACCCCTTCGGGCGGCTCGATCGGCTCGGGTTCTGCGTGACCATCAACACCGACAACCGGTTGATGAGCGACACCACGGCGTCGCAAGAGTTTTTGCACCTGGCCGAGGCCTTCGGCTACGAGCTACCGGACCTTCTGCGGTTCACGTGCAACGCCATCGATGGCGCCTTCCTTCCCTACCCGGATCGGGAGCAGCTCAAAGATGCTGCCCTTCACGCCTTCGATCGGGTCGGTTCGATTTCGTAACAACCGTCGCGACGCCGCGGCAATCCCTGGGCATGAGACAAACCTATCCTCTTCTTTTTCTTGGCTTGCTGATACTGGGCGCCGTGACCTGCAGTGCGTGCAGTTCGACGCTCGACGTCGGGGACGATCAACGTGATGGTGGCGGCGGGCCCGGCCCCGGATCGGCAGGTGCGAAAAGGATGTTCGTGACGAGGGCCGCCTACACCGGCGATCTCGCGGTGTTGGGGAAAGGTGCGCCCAAGGCAGGGAGCGATCCGGGGGCGGAAGGTGCCGACTCACTGTGCAGGAGCGCCGCACAGGCGGGCAACCTAGGCGGAACGTGGAAGGCGTGGATCTCGAGCTGCACGATGGGAGACGAAGCGACCTGCATCGAGGTGCACAATGCCTTCGACCGCATCGCGGACGTTTCCGGTGGCTGGTACAACGTCAAGCGCACGGCGCACCTCTTTACCAACAAAGGCAACTTGGCAAGCTATCCTCTGGCCAACGGATGGACCTCGGGTTCGGACGACCCGAAGAGCAACGTGCTCGATGAATACGGAGATCCCATTTCGACGAGGGTGGACGAGAACACCCAAGTTTGGACCGGCACGGGGAATGGCGGTTACATGGCCGAGGGCACGTGCAGCGGCTGGACGGCGTCGAAAACGGGTTCGACCAAGGGCACGATCGGCCTCATGATGCCGGAGCCCGCCAAGTGGACCAACGTCACCATCGAGGAGTGCCACCACCCGTCGCACTTGTATTGTCTCGAGCAGTGATGGCGAAGTACGCCATCTCGTGCCTTGTCGTGACGTGCCTGCTCGCGATGGCGGGCGCCGCGTGCAGTTCGGCGCTGGACGTGGGGACGAACATCGTCGATGCCGGCGATGCCGGAGACGCGAAGAAGGACGTGGAGGATCACGCGACCATCGGGCCACCGGACGCGAAACGCATGTTCGTCACGGGCGCGGCGTACACCGCCGATTTGGCCACGCAGGGGCGCGGTGAGAGCGCCTCACCGGAGAAAGATCCGGGCGCGGACGGTGCCGACAAGCTGTGCACCACGGCGGCGGCCGCGGCCCATCTCGGCGGCATGTGGCGGGCGTGGATCTCGAGCTATGCATCGGACAAAGATGCGGGGGCCGGCGCCCACCATGCCATCGATCGCATCGCCGACGTGCCCGGCGGCTGGTACAACGTCCGACGCACCGCGCGGCTTTTCGCCAACAAGAGCAACTTGATGACCGTACCCGACGTACGGGAATGGCACGCGGGCCTCGAGGGCCCGAGCTTCGTTCAAGACGAGTACGGCAACCGCATCGCCGACGGCATCTTCGTGTGGACCGGGACCGACTCCGGTGGCCAGCTCGATCGCGACGGCGCCACGTGCAAAGCGTGGACGTCGGCAAGCAATGCCAACGCGCAGGTGGGCGCTCCGGCGGGGGCTCCCAACGAATGGACGGATTGGACGTCGAATCCGTGCGAGCGGCGCGGGCACCTTTACTGCTTCGAACAATGACGCGCAGCTTTGTCTTCGTAGTCTCTTCGTTGCTTCTTCTTTTTCTCGCGCGCGCCGCGTCGGCGGAGCCCTCGGCGCGCTTTCGATACGTGCGTGGAGAAGGGGCCGAGTCATGTGGCGACGAAGCGAGCATGCGACGGGCAGTGGCGGCCCAACTCGGTTACGATCCCTTCAAGGACGATGCGTCCACCGCGGTGCAAGCCACCGTGGGAAAGAAGGGCGAACGGCTCGTGGGGCGAGTCGAAGTGCGCCGCCCCGGAGAGGCGCCTGGCGTGCGCGAGCTGTCCTCGCACGAGATGACCTGCGCGAGCCTCGGCTCGGCGATGGCGTTCACCATCAGCATCGCGATCGACCCGCTGGCCATCGCGCGACCGCGGCCTTCGCCCCCGCCGCTGGAGCCATTGCCGGCACCGCCTTCCGAGCCGCCCCCCGTGGAGGTCCCGCACGATACGCCGCCGCCCGTGCCGTCAAAGGCCGAGGGCACGGAGCACGCGGAGCGACCGAAGGTGCGCATCGGGCTCTCGAGCCATGGCGCGCTCGGGCTCGCGCCGTCGGCGGCGCTGGGCGTGGGGGCCTCGGTGGGCCTGAGGTGGACGAGGCTGTCGCTCGCGGCAGAGGGACGCATCTTTTTGCCGGCGCGCGCCGATCTCTCGACGGGTGGCGAAGTGCACGCGTGGACGGGGATGGGCCTCTTGGCCCCGTGCGTGCACATGAAGGTGGCGCAGTTCTGTGCGGTGGGTGCCATCGGGTCCTTGCAGGGCGAGTCGAAGGACGTGAGCCTGCCTGCGGAGGACAATGGGCTGTACGCGGCGTTGGGGGCGCGGGCGGGGGTGGAGGTGACGCTGACGCGGTACGTGGCACTTCGTCCCGAGGTGGAGGCATTGGCGGCGCTGGTGCGGCCATCGCTCACGTTGAACGGGCGCACGATCTGGACGATGCCACCCGTGTCGGGCACCGCAGGCCTCGTCGTGGTCATGCAATTTTAGGGCACGCGCGGCGTGGATTCGCACTTTCAAGCCGTCTTCGAGACCGAGTTCTCCTACGTGTGCCGCTCGCTGCGGCGATGCGGGATTGCCGATCGCGACGTGGAGGATCTCGCCCACGACGTCTTCTTGGCGGCGCACCTTCGTTTCGGCGAGTTCGATCGGGCGCGCGCGATCAAGCCGTGGTTGTTCGGCATCGTCTTTCGCGTGGCCTCGCACCATCGGCGCCGGCCGGGTTACCGCCGCGAAGAACTGGGCAGCGAGCCACTCGACCCGAGCGATGCGGCCCCCCTCGCGGACGAGCGGGTGGAGATGTCGCAGAAGCGCGCGCTCGTTCTGGAAGCCTTGGAAGCGCTCGATCTGGATCGCCGCGCCGTGTTGATCATGCACGACCTCGACGAGCTGCCGATGCGCGAGATCGCGGAGTCGCTCGGCGTTCCCATGTTCACGGCGTATTCGCGGCTGCGGGCAGCGCGCACGCAGTTCACCGAGGCGGCACGCCGGATTCGACTTCGCCGAGGTGAGCGATGAGTGAAAAGCTCGACCCGATCGCGCCGGACATCGCCGCACTGCTCGACGCCGAACGCCACTACGACGCCGAATCGCCCGCCCGCCAAGGACGCGTGCTCGAGCACCTCGCCGCCACGACGGCGGCGCTCGCACCCGCCGCTCCGCCGACCCCATCCCCTCTGCCAAAAGCCATCTTGAAGACGAAGCTCGCCGTGGCCACGGCGGCCGCGGTGGTGGGGGCGATGGGCGGCGGTGTCGTGGGCTATCGACTCGGGGAACGAGCGCGACCCCCGGCGCCGGTCGTCTCCGCACCCGCGACCGCCATCACGGCGGAGGTCGCGCCCTCCGTCGTCGTGCCGGATGCCGCGGTGCCGCCCGCGCCCAGTGCCCCGCCCCCGCAGGCATCGGCCGCGCGCCCTCCGGCACCCGCGCGGGCGAAGAAGGAAGACAGCGCGGATACCCTGGCGGTGGAGCTCTCGCTCGTGCAGATGGCCCGGGCCGCATTGGCGCGCGGCAACTATGCGGCGGCCCTCGATGCGACCGAGCAACATGCGCGGACCTTTCCCAAAGGGCACCTCACCGAAGAGCGCGAAAGCCTGGCGATTCAGGCCCTCGTCGGCGCCGGCCGCGATGCGGAAGCACGGGCGCGCGCGGCGCGATTCCGAGCGAAATACCCGCAGAGCCCCCTCCTGCCAACCCTGCCGCCTCCCTAGCCGGAGCCGTGTCCCCGCAACGCCACGATGATCTCGATGACGATGAGCACCACCACCGCCACCTCGAGGGCCAGGCTCTTGCGAAGCTCGGCCTCGCCCTTGAGCATCCCGTACGCCTCCGACACCAGGCGCTGCTTGCGATCGATGCTCTCGTTCCACATGTCGATCCGCAAGCGCACCACCGCCTCACGGTAAATGCGCGCCGCGTACGTCTCGCCGGCCACCTTGATGGCATTGTCGATGCGTTCCAACACCTCGCTCAGCCCGAGCCAATTCCGCATCACCTCGTGCGCGAACTTCGCATACGGGCTGAAGATGACATTGCGCTGGCGCGTGCGCGACAATTCCGCATAAATGTGGCGCAGCTCGACATCGAGCAAGTCATCGTAATAGCGCACATTCAAAAGAATCGAATTGGCAAACTCCAAAACATCCACCAACTCCGCACCGCCCGCGGGATCCAGCACGAACGCGCTGTTCCAATCGATCACCACCAGGTCTTCATCGAGGTAGCCAAATGCGTGTTGCAGAATGTCCTGCCGCTGCTTGTGGGCCAGCGGCTTGGGCGAAGGCTCGCCCAAGATCAGCTTGGGGAAACCTGGCCATTGCAGGACCGCATCGGCGGTGAGATCGCCTTCGAACGCGCGGACCAGCACCACCGTGTAGTCTTCGAACTCGTCCCACACGTGCACGCCCGTGATCGCTCCCCCAACGGCGGCCACCAGCGCATCGGCCTCCCGACGTGCTGTGGCTTCGAGTGTGCTGGACACGTAAAGTTCCTGACACAAGGGGAGAAGCGCTTCCAGCGACGTTCCCGGCGCGATGGGGAACGTGTAACAGACGGAAACCGTGCCCGTGGAAAATAGATGTATCGTGCATGTTGCCTCGAGCGATCGCCCGAGTGACGGGAGCGAGATATTCCGTTTTCCCAAGGCCACGCGAAGCGGAACGGCAGCAGCGTCCATCGTGCTCGTAGGCCGCCGCCCGATGATCGCTTCGGACGCGTCGCAAAGGCCCGACGTGCGGGCCAAGCCCGCGGCACGTTCGAGGGATACATCGTCCCCCACGTCGAACATCCGGTAACAGAGAACGGAGCCTGCCCGCACGACCGGTGCGGTCATACGCATCCACCGTGACGGTGCATCATCAGATGGACTGCGGGTTCATGGTTAGGTGGTATACGATTGAGCCAGAACGCAGCCCCGCCAAACGAGGACTCATGAGAGCTCATCGCCTGCGCCTTCCTTTCATCGCTTCGACCATCGTCTTCGTTTTTTCCACGTCGAGCTACGCGCAACAAACCACGCCTACCAGCATAGGCACAAAAAGTCCGGGCACGAACCCGGCAAGCACCGGATCGACCCCGCTGGCCGCCCCGCCGTCCAGTGCGATGCCGGCAACCCACGTCGACCCGCCCGCGGAGCCGCCCAGCGACAGCAAAGACGTCTACGAGAAACCGGGGAAGGCCTATTACTTCGTGGGAGCCCGCTACCGCGGAACCATCGTTCCCAAGTTTTTGATGAATATCTTCGTCGACGGTGGAAAGACGATTTACTCGAATACCTTCGGCGCGGAATTGGACATTCGGAAAGATGGCTTTTCCTTCATTCCGTCCATCACGTATACCGAATATGGTACCGGCGGCGACGTTCTTTTTCTCGAGAAGGGCAAACCGGATACGGCCAACAATTGGTCGCTGGTCAATTCCAGCTTGAAGGGCTTGTACGTCAACGCCGACCTGCTCTGGTCCACCAAGGTCCACCGGAACGTCGACTTCGAATACGGCGTCGGCGTCGGCCTCGGGGCCATCTTTGGCTCGCTGGTCACCAACTGGGTCTACGAAAAGGCCGACGGCCCATACCAGGCGGACAACGGCAAACACTACGCGCCGTGCCGAACGGAGAACGACGACCCGAGCTCGGTGCACGCATGCACCAAGGGAGCGCACTCCAACTCGAGCGTGGCCAAGGTCAATCAGTACGAGGAGCCGAGCTGGGTCAACGGCGGCTCCAAGCCCAACGTCTTCATCCACCTGGCGGTGCCGCAATTTGGCGTGCGCATCAAACCGGTGAAAGACTTCGTGGCGCGCCTCACCGTCGGGTTTTCGCTCACCGGCTTCTTCTTCGGCCTGAGCGCCAATTACGGCCTGGAAAAGGTGCTGGACAAGAAAACCCAGAAGCCCTGAGGCCTCGTTCTGTGACATAAGTCGGGATCGTCATCGATGGTCCTGCTTCCGCCGAGATACGAAGCAAAACATCCGCTGGGCAAGGGAGGCGGTGGCGAAGTTTGGGCGGTGCGCGATCGCGTGAGTGGGCGCATGCTTGCGCTGAAAGCATTGGCCGTGGGGGCGGGCACCGACGAGCGGCTGGCGCTGGTGCGCGAGGCCATGGCCCTTTCGGGACTCGAGGGCCTGGGGGTCCCGCGCGTGGTCGCGTTCGGTGCTCTGCCGGAGAGCGGACGGCGCTACCTGGTGCGCGAGCTGGTCCCGGGCGAAAGCCTGGACGATGCCCGCGAGACGCGGCCGCCGCGTGATCTGCTGCTGGCCATCATCGGCGCGAGCCAGAAGCTCACCGTTCTGCATCGGGCCGGGCTTCTGCACGGGGACATCAAGCCGGCAAACATCATCGTGGACGAGGCGGGGAACGCCACCTTGGTCGACCTGGGCCTCACGGTGGCTTGGCGCGCGCGGCGTGGGACGCAGGCCGAAGGGCTGACGCCGAAATACGCCGCACCGGAGCTGCTCCGGGGAGAGCCGCTCACCGTGCGGGCCGAGGTGTATTCGCTCGGGGCGACGTTGGCGGAGGTGTTGAAGCGCAATGGGGGCCGAGCTGGCCGCGGTCGCGGCGCGGGCGATGGCGGAGGAGCCGAGTGCGCGCTTTCCCAGCGTCGACGAGTTCGCGAGCGCGCTGCGGCATGCGGCGCATTTGGGGCCATCGTCGTTCGGGCGCGAAAGCCATGGATCCGAGGAACCCGGGTGGCCGGTCCTCGGGCTCGAGGGCGTCGCGCAGACCTTGAGCGAAGAGGTGGCGGGCCTCGACCCCGGCGATGGGCTGGCCATCGTGGGACCGCACGGCTCGGGGCGCACGACCTTGGCCCTGCGGCTCGCGTGGACCTTGGGCATCGAGGGCCGCACGGTCGCGCGCATCGAGGCCTCGCCCGGCGGGCTTCTCTCGATGGCCGATGCGGTCGCGCTGGAACTTGGCGCGGTGCCGGAGGCCGAGCTCGCGTCGGCGGTGATCATCATCGACGACGTGCACCTTCTGGGGCGTGAGGCCCGCGGGGTCATGCTGGGCGCCTCGCGACAGGGAGCGCGCATCGTGGGCGTGGGCAGCGTGGAGAAAGTCGCCCAGCTCTGCGATGGACATGCCCGGCGCTTCGACGTGCCCAAGCTCGATGCGCGCGCCGCCGAGGAGCTCGTGCTGCGGGCCATGCCGTCGCTACCCAAGGCGCTGATGAATCATTTGATCGAGCGGACGGCGCACGTGCCCGGTGCCCTGCGCGCGGCGCTGCGCAAGGTGGGCGATCGCCCGCTGATCTCCATCGAGGACATCGATGCAGTACTGCAGAGCGAGCACCAGGTCTCGCTGGTGCCCGCGTCGGTGTCGCGCGGCGACCAGTTCCTGCGCGCCGAGCGGCTTCTCGACACGGGCCGCATCGACGAAGCGGAGCAGGAGTTCGCGCGGCTGGGCGATCCCGCCGACGTGCACGAGCGCGTACGCCTGGCCGTGGCCCAGGGGCGCATCGCGCTGGGTCGCGGTGATCCTGCGGCGGCCGCGGCCAAGCTGGATGCCATCGATCCGACGGTGCGCGACACGGCGAAATACGCGCGGGCGTGGAAGGTGGCGCGGGCGCGCGCGCACCTTCGAAGCGGGGCGTACGCCGAGGCAGCGGCGCTCGCGGAGGGCGCCATCGAGGGCGACGATGCGCGCTCCGCGGATGCGCTGTCCGTGCGCGGCATCGCCCTCGTCTTCATGGGCAGCGACGAACAGGGGCGCGCGGAGCTCGGGCGCTCGCTCGAACTGGCGCGGCAGGTGGGCGACCGCCGCCTCGAAGCCGTGGCCCTGGGTGCGATGGCCATCGTGCACCAACGCGCGGGCGAAAACGGCAAGGCGCGCGAGGCCTACGAGCAATCGCTCGCCGCGGCGGAGGACGCCCGCGACGCAGGCACGGTGGCGCTCACCCGCTTGAACCTCGCCGGGCTGGCACGCGCCGAGGGCGATCTGGCGCTGTCGCTGACGCACCTCGAGGCCGCCGTGGACATGGGACGCCGCGCCGGCGGGCTTCTGGCTTTGCAAGGCGCGCTCCTCAACCTCGCAAACCTCGATTTGTACTTGGGCCGCTACGCACGGGCGCGTGCCTCCATCGATTCGCTGGCGGCCGCACGCGCGCAGCTTTCGCCGATCAACGAGGCGATGCTCGTGGGCTTCGAGGCGGAACTGGCCGCACGCACGGGCGATGTGCCCCGCGCCTCGGAGCTCTACGAGGAGTCCGCGCGCATCTGGGAAACCACCGGCAGGCCGCTCGACGCCGCCGAGTCGCGGCTCGAAGGCCTCCTCGCGCAGGCCGATGCGCGCGGCGATGCGGCCGCCTTGGGCCGGGGGCTCGGCAAGGTCCGCGCGGCACTCGGCCCGTCCGGCTTCGGCGAACACGAAGCGCTCGCGCAGATCGTCGCCGGCGCCATCGCGATGCTCTCGGGCGACGAAGGCGCCGCCCGGCAGGCCTTCGATCGCGCGCACGACCAAGCCGCACAGGCCGATCGCCGCGAATGGCAATGGCGCTCGCTGGAGGCCCGGGCGCGGCTCTCGCTGACGCAGGGAAACAAAGCGCTCGCCCGCCGCGACGTCGAGGCCGCGCTCTCCATCCTCGAGGAAACGGCAGCCAAGCTCCCGCGCGACCTGCGCGAAGTCTTCTGGAACGATCCGCGACGGCACGCCCTCCAAGAGGCCCACGGCGCCTCGCACGTCACCATGCCCAGCGGCCCCCAGCGCAGCAGCTCGTGGACGCGCCGAGGTCCCGTGCCGGCGGAGGACCGGCTGGTGCGCATCCTGGAGATCACGCGCGAGCTGGCCAGCATCCACGACATCGGCCGGCTTCTGGCGAAGGTCACCGATCATGCCATCGCCTTGCTCGGCGCCGAGCGCGGCTTCGTCGTCCTCACCAACGCGGCCGGCGAGCTCCAGACGCACACCTCGCGCGATCGCAAGGGCGACGATCCGCACGCGCAATTCTCGCACTCGGTCGCCGAAAAGGTCGTCCGCACCGGCGAACCGGTCATCGCCACCAGTGCACGCGACGATGCGCGCCTCGCCGAGGCCGTGAGCGTGCACCAGTTGATGATCCAGTCCATCGCCTGTGTGCCCATCTCGCGCGAAAACGAGACCATCGGCGCGCTCTACCTGGAGACCCGCCTTCGCCCCGGCGCGCGCTTCACCGAGGAGCTGCCCACCTTGGAGGCGTTCGCCGATCAAGCGGCCATCGCCATCACCAACGCGCACCTCATCGCCGAAAATCGGCAGCGCGCGGACGAACTCGCGCGCGCCAACCAGGAGCTCGAGGCGGCGCACGCCAAGGTTTCCGAGCTCCTCGGCCGCCGCACCGAGCAGCTCCAAGTCACGCGCCGCAATTTGAAAGAGGTGCGCGCGCAGCTCCGCAGCCACTTCGGCTACGCGGGGCTCGTGGGCACCAGCGCGGCGATGCGCAAGCTGTACGCGATCATCGAGCGCATCAAGGACACCGACGTCCCCGTGCTCGTCACCGGCGAGAGCGGCACCGGCAAGGAGGTCGTCGCCAAGGCCATCCACGCCTCGGGCAACCGCGCCAAGAAGCCGTTTCTCGGCGTCAACTGCGGGGCCATCCCGGCAAACCTCCTCGAGAGCGAGCTATTCGGCCACGTGCGCGGCGCCTTCACCGGCGCCGACCGCGATCGCAAAGGCCTGTTTCGCGAGGCCGAGCAGGGCACCCTGTTGCTCGACGAAATCGGCGAGATCCCCATCAAGATGCAAGCGGGCCTGCTCCGCGTGCTGCAGGAGCGCTCGGTCCGTCCCGTGGGCGGCGTCAAAGAGGAGTCGTGCGACGTGCGCATCGTCGCCGCCACGAACCGCGATCTCTCCCAGATGGTCGCCGAGGGAAGCTTCCGCGAGGACCTCTTCTACCGCTTGCACGTCGTCGAGCTGCGCATCCCACCGCTGCGCGAGCGCGCGGAGGACATCCTGCCGCTCATCGACCACTTCCTCTCCATCTTCGCGGCGCGCTACCGGCGCGAGCGCAAGGCGGTCGATCGCGAGGCGCTGCGGCGTCTTTCCAACTACGACTGGCCGGGCAACGTTCGCCAGCTCGAACACGTGCTGCTCAACGCATGGCTCATGAGCGACACCAACGAGCTCCAGCTCGAGGACTTCGAGCTGCCGGACACGTCCAGCGTGCGGCCGACGTCCGCAGCATCCGCAGCATCCGCCACGGGCGCCAGCGCGGGGCCGCCGTCGACCGCCAACACGCGCGTCGTGGCCCGCAACAAGACGGAATTCAAAGACTCCGAACGCCAGCGCATCCTGGACGCCCTCGCGGAGTGCAACTGGAACCGGGTGCAGGCGGCCCGGTTGGTTGGCGTCCCGCGCCGCACCTTCTATCGGCGCCTCAAGGAGTTCGGGATTATTTGATGGAAGGTACGGGCCAACCACGTAACCTTCCGACCGCGGCGGCGTATCACCCGGTCTGTGGTGCTCTCGCACCTCGCGAACCCTTGAAGGAGGCTTCACCCATGCCGTGCCCGTCCATTCGCGGTCTTGTTTCATTCGTTGCCCTCTCCACCGCGCTGCTTGCTTGCCAGAAGGATTCGACCCCGCCGGAATCCAGCTCCAAGGCCACCACCAGCGCCGCCACCGCCGACCCGGCTGCTGCAGCCCCCGCCGCTGCACCGACGCCGACCGTCGCCAACCCCGCCGCGGCCACCGCTGAGCCTACCGCGGCTGGCGAGCTCGAGGTTGGCAAGCCCGCGCCCGAGCTGAAGGCCAAGGCCCACGACGGTTCAGCCATCCAACTATCGGCTTTGAAAGGGAAATCCGTCGTCGTCTACTTCTACCCGAAGGACGAGACCCCCGGCTGCACCAAGGAAGCCTGCTCGTTCCGCGACGCGTGGAACCAACTCGGCAAAAAGGCCGTCATGATTGGGGTTTCTGCCGACGATGACGCGTCCCACAAGAAGTTCGCCGAGCACCACAAGCTCCCCTTCCTCCTCGTGAGCGACCCCGACGGCGCCATCGCCAAGTCCTTCAATGTGCCCTTCGTTGGCGGACTCACCAAGCGCCAGACCGTGGTCATCGGGCCCGACGGGAACGTGAAAAAAATCTACCGCACTGTGGACGTGACAAAACACGCGGCGGAGATCCAGGGCGACATCGGCTGAGCGGCGCCCGACCTAGAACTCCGTAGACAGGGGGCCGCCGTAGTGGTAGTGGCTCCCTGCTTTTCAAGCGAAATTCCCGCACGATTGTCCTCGCTTCTTCTGTAAGGAGAGAGGCCTCGAACGGGGTCTGGAAGGACCTAGGGACGGATCTATGTCACTCGCGATGATGGGTGCGGTGGAGTCGAATCTGGCACGCGCCGCGGAAGGTGCGGTCAACGTCGACTTCGACCTCACGGTGGTCGGCCAAATCGTCCTGTTTCTCATCTTGATGGTGGTGCTCAAGCCCACCTTGTTCGATCCCATGCTCAAGCTCTTTGCCGAGCGCGAGAAGCGGATCCAAGGGGCCATCGACGAGAGCCACGTCATGGACAAGGAGTCCGAGGAAGCGGAGGCCAAGTACCAGCGCGAGATGCAGAAGACGCGCGACGCGGCCAACTCCGAGCGCGAGAAGCTCCGCGCGGAAGCCGTTCGGACGGAAAACGAGATCATGTCCCGCGTCCGCGCCAGCACGGCGAAGACGCTGGAAGACGGCCGCAAGCAGGCCGAGGCGGACGCGGCGCAGGTGCGCGCTGCACTGCGTGAGCAGTCGAAGGTGCTGGCGCAGGACATTGCGACCCGCGTGCTTGGACGAGAGGTGCAGGGATGAGTGACCAGCACGAGCAGCATCAGTCGGCCGCAACGGGTGGCGCACACGGAGCACCTGCGGAGCATGGAGCTTCCGGGGCAGGTGGCGCGCACGAAGGCCATGGGGATCACGGTCCGGGCGACATCAACTGGTTCGAGTTCAAGCCCGGCTCGACGCCGTACATCGCGAACATCATCAACTTCGCGATCCTCATGTGGATCTTCTACCGCTTCGGTCGCGAGCCGATCGCGAAGGCGCTGTCCAGCCGCAAGTCGAACATCAAAGAGCAGCTCGACAACGCGCAACGCATCAAGAAGGAAGCGAAAGAGCGCGCCAAGCAGTACCAGAAGAAGCTCGAGACCCTCGAAGAGGAGCAATCCGCTGCGAAGAAGGGGCTTCTCGAGGCGGGCGCCGTCGAGAAAGAGCGCATCGTGCACGAGGCCGAGGAGCAGGCGGCCCGCATGGAGCGCGACGCGAAGGCGCTTCTCGCCAGCGAAATCGCCCAGGTGAAGCAAGACCTGACGCGCGAGACGGTCGAGAGTGCGGTGTCGGCGGCCGAGCAGCTTCTGCAGACGCGCATCACGGCGGCCGATCACGAGCGCCTCGCCGAGAATTTCCTTCAGGACCTGGCCGCGCGCAACTCGAAGTCCAAGCCGGCTTCGCCCACGACACCGCCGTCGGGCCCGCGCGGTCCGGGTGGCACGGGTGGAGGATCGGCGCGTCCGCCGCTCCCGCGTCCCGCCAGCGTTCCGCCACGGCCTGCGCCGAGCAACGCGCAGCAGACGAATCATTCTTCGGGAGGCACGGAGTAAATGGTCAACACCAACGTTGCACGCCGTTACGCGGCCGCCATCCTCGAGATCGGGCGGGAGAGCGGCAACCTCGGCGCCCTGGTCGAGGAGATCGTCTTCTTCGCGCAGAATTACCAGGCGAGCGCGGAGCTTCGGAGCGCGCTGGAGAATCCGCTGGTCTCCTACGAGGCCAAGCGGGCCATCCTCGGGGACATCGCCGATCAACTCGGCCTCGGGCAGACGGCACGCAACACGCTGCTGCTCTTGAACGACCGCCGCCGCATGCGCGTCCTGCCGGACATCGCGCAGCAGCTCAAAGAGAAGACGGACCTCGAGCGAGGTGTCGTGCGCGCGTCGGTGACGACCGCGGTGCGCCTCAGCGAGGGGTATTACGCGAAGCTCCAGGCCGAGCTCGAGAAGATGACCGGAAAGCGCGTCGTCCTCGACCGCCGTGAGGACCCGTCGATCATCGCGGGCGTCATCGCGCGCATCGGCGACACCGTCATCGACGGTTCGATTCGCACGCAGCTCCAAGAGATGAAACACGCCCTGCTGCCGGATGCGTCGGGCAGCGCCCCCAGCCCGGCCTAGTCCAAAGCTCTAGGCCCCAAAAAGTTTACCCGCCGACAGCGGCCCGCACCAAAGAGACGAGAACATGCAGCTTCGCGCCGAAGAGATCTCGCAGATCATCAAAAAGCAAATCCAGAACTACGAGCGCGCGGCGCTCACGCAGGAGACCGGAACGGTTCTCAGCGTGGGTGACGGTATCGCCCGTGTCTACGGCCTCGAAGGAGCCATGGCCGGCGAGTTGCTCGAGTTCCCCGGCAACTTGGTGGGCTTGGTCCTCAACCTCGAGTCGGACAACGTCGGTACGGCCCTCTTCGGCGACACCAGCGCCATCAAGGAAGGCGCGATCGTCAAGCGCACCGGCCGCATCATGGACGTGCCCGTGGGAGAGGCGCTCATCGGCCGCGTCGTCAACGCGCTCGGCCAGCCGCTCGACGGCAAGGGCCCCATTGAGTCGCCGCATCGTCGCCGCGTCGAGGTGAAGGCGCCGGGCATCTTGGCCCGCCAGCCGGTCAAGGAGCCGCTCCAGACGGGCATCAAGGCCATCGACGCCATGGTTCCCATCGGCCGCGGACAGCGCGAGCTCATCATCGGCGACCGCCAGACGGGCAAGACGGCCGTCGCGATCGACACGATCATCAACCAGAAGGGCCTCGGTGTTTACTGCTTCTACGTCGCCATCGGGCAGAAGCAGTCGACGGTCGCGGCGGTCATGGACAAGCTGACCAAGTTCGGCGCCATGGAGTACACGACGATCGTCGTGTCCGGCGCGAGCGAGTCGGCGCCGCTGCAGTTCATCGCGCCGTACACCGGCGTGACCATGGCCGAGTACTTCCGCGACACCGGCCGCCACGCGCTCTGCATCTACGACGACTTGTCGAAGCAGGCCGTCGCGTACCGCCAGCTTTCGCTCCTCCTCCGCCGTCCGCCGGGACGCGAGGCTTACCCGGGCGACGTCTTCTACATCCACTCGCGTCTGCTCGAGCGCGCCGCCAAGATGGCCGAAGAGTACGCGGTGGTGCCGAACGGCGTGACGGATTGGAAGCAGGTTCCCGCGGGCGGCAAGGTCCACCTCGGCGAGGAAGGCAAGCACGAGGCGGAGGCCGAGGCGAAGGAGAAGGGCAACGGCAACACGGTGCTCCGCAACCCGAACTCCGGTGGTTCGCTGACGGCGCTGCCGATCATCGAGACGCAGGGCGGTGACGTTTCGGCGTACATCCCGACGAACGTCATCTCCATCACCGACGGCCAGATCTTCCTCGAGACGGACCTCTTCTACTCGGGCGTCCGCCCGGCCATCAACGTCGGTATCTCCGTGAGCCGCGTCGGTGGTAACGCGCAGATCAAGGCGATGAAGAGCGTCGCCGGTACCCTGAAGCTCGACCTCGCGCAGTACCGCGAGAAGGCCGCGTTCAGCCAGTTCGCCAGCGACTTGGACAAGGTTACGCGCGACATGCTCGATCGCGGTGTGCGCCTCACCGAGGTGCTCAAGCAAGGTCAGTACGTGCCGCTCCCCGTCGAGCGCCAGGTCGTGCTGATCTACGCAGCGACGAAGGGCTACGTCGACGGTCTCCCGGTGGACAAGCTCGCGTCGTACGAGAAGGAGCTCTACGCGTACCTCGATGCGAACCACCCCGAGATGTTCGAGAAGATCCGCACCAAGAAGGTGCTCGACAAGGAGCTCGAGGGCGAGCTGAAGGGCATCCTCGAGAAGTTCGGCAAGGCTTTCGGTAAAGGCGGCAAGTAGGCATGCCGAACCTCAAGGCCATCCGCAAGCGCATCACGAGCGTCAAGGCGACGCAGAAGATCACGCGCGCCATGAAGATGGTCGCGGGTGCGCGCCTCAATCGTGCGCAGCAGCGCATTCTTGCGCTGCGTCCGTACGCGCTGAAGACGCAAGAGGTGCTGCAGAGCGTTGCGGATTCGATGCGCGAGCATGCCGAGGACGAGGCGGCGAAGGTCGATCCGCACGATCCGGACGAGCTCTTTCACCCGCTTCTCGAGTATCGGCCCGAGAAGAAGGTGCTCTACGTGGTGATGACCGGCGACCGCGGTTTGTGTGGTGGCTTCAACGCCAACGTCAACAAGGCGACCGATCGCGAGCGCAAGGAGCGCGAGGGCGGTGAGCGCGCGGCGGAAGTGGAATTCGCAACCATCGGCCGCAAGGGACGCGAGTACCTGCAGCGCCGTGGTGCGACCGTCGCGCAGGACTTCCCGGGCCTGTACGACGGGCTGAATCTGGAGAAGGCGCGTCAGGTGACGCACTTCATCGTGTCCAACTTCGAGAACGGCACGTACGACGCGGTGTACCTCGTGTACAACGAGTTCAAGAGCGCCATCTCGCAGAAGACGACGGTGGATCAGCTTCTGCCGATCCCCAAGAGCAACAGCAACGGCGAGAAATCCGACAAGGCCGACAAGGGCGACGCGCTGAAGGCGGAGTTCCTCTACGAGCCGAACCCGCGCGCCCTGCTCGAGCGTCTCGTGCCGATGTACATGGACATCTCGATCTACCGCGCGCTGCTGGAGACCCAAGCGGGCTTCTTCGGCGCGCAGATGACCGCCATGGACGCCGCCACGCGCAACGCCAAAGACGTGATCGCGCGTCTGTCGCTCGCGTACAACCGCGCCCGCCAGGCAGCCATTACGACGGAGCTGATGGAGATCATCGGCGGCGCCGAAGCGCTGAAAGACTGATCGCCCAGCACGACCAAGGTGCGACGAGCACGGGACACCCGCAAGGGCCCGTGCTCGTTGCCGTTTAGGCTGCGATTTTCAACGCGAAGCCACCGGGAACGCGGTGAATTTTGAACAGGGAGATCGGGAGATCGGGAGCAGTGAGATTTTGTGTTGAACGAGCGGCGCGTTGAAACAACAAAAAACCTCCCGATCTCCCGATCTCCCTGTTCAATCCTCTTCGGCCGTTGAAATCAGCGAACCGACCGAGCTGGAATCGGGTAGCGGATGACGAAGCAGACGGGAAAGCCTGACTCTTCGGACAGGCCGATGGTGGCGCCGAGTTCCTGCAGGACAAGGCGGCAGAAGTAGAGGCCGAGGCCGCGGTTGAGGCCCATGCCCTCGGCCTCGGTGCCCACGGTGCGGGTGAAGAGGCGGTTGCGGATGGCCAAGGGGATGGGCGCGCCTTCGTTCTTCACGCGGACTTCCATCGTGTCGCGGATGGCCTGCGCCGAGAGAACGAGTTTGCCGCGCGCGCGGGTGTTTCGCAGGGCGTTGTCGATGAGGTTGTGCATGACCCGCGCGAGGAGATCGGCGTCGGCATCGACGGAGGGGAGTTCTTCCGGAGCGTCGATCTGAAGGTCGACCTCGCGCTGGGCGAGCTCGGGCTCGTACGTGGCGACGACGCGGGCGAAGAGCTCGGGCAGGCTCACGGAGCTGAGGCGAAGGCCCAAGCGGCCTTCCTCGCAGCGAGTTACGTCGAGCACATTCGCGATGGTGCGGAAGATGCGGTCGCTCGCGTGGCGGCATTCGGTGAGGGCTCCCCGCAGGACGTCGAACGAGGCGTCCTGCGGAAGCTGCTCGAGCACGAAGTCGAGGTTGAGGGCCATGGCCGAAAGGGGACCCTTGAAGTCGTGCACCAAGACGGGTGCGATGTCTCCGAAGGTGCGTGGCGTCGCCTCGAGCGCTGGTAGAGAGCGCGAGGCCGTGACGGATTTAGCGGCCATCTTCCTCTATTTAGATAGAACGGCTCGCTGCGAACAAAAGTTTAGCCCCGATATGCAACGGACCGGCGATTTCGATCCGGGACTACGGTTGGGCTCAAAGGAATGGGTTGAGGTGCGGCTCCGCCGTGCCTCGCCCGCGCAGCTTTTGTAGGCCGAAACTGCCCGTGCGCACGCCAAGGCGCACGATGAGCAAGAGGGCGAGCACCACGTCGACGGCGGCAACGAGCGACTCCATCTCGGGGAGGATGCGCAGGTACGCCCACGCCACGCAGGCCCCCAAGGCCGCGGCGGACAAGGGAACGAGCCAGCGCCAGGCGAGGGTGATGAGCATGCGCGTGTCGATGGCCGAGGTCATACGGCGACCGCGGGCAACGAGGTGCGCGAGGCCGTGCATCTTCGCGAGAAAGAGGACGCACCCGAGCAGGGCATAGAAGCCGTTGGTGCGCTGCGCACCCGGCGCGAGCATGGGAAGCGTCCAGCCCCCGAGAAAGACGGCGGCGCACAGGCCGGCGAGCGCAAGCACGTGAACCTGCTCGGCGAGAGAAACGATGCCGCGAGCCGCCGGCGAAAAGCGCTCCTTCGTGGTCGCCGCGAGGAACGCAAGGAAGAGAAGGAAGGCGGGCGGCGAACGGAATGCGATCCACTCCCACGGCCAGCCGCCCTGCACCGATGCGATGTCGCGCAGGCGGAGCGACCCTGCAATGCTGACGGCCCCGATCAAGGCGAGCACCACCGGAAGCTCGAAGGTGACGATGGTGAGCACACCGCGAAGGCGGTTCGAGAAAGAGCCCCCCGCGAGCAGGGCCAGGGTGCCCAACGTCATCCACGAAACGATGGCGAAGGTGGGGACGTCGAGCTCCGCGATGAGGCTGCGCGAGGCCGTCGAGAGCGACGAAAGAAGCGTGAGCAGTGCGAAGCAGAGCGAGACGGTGACGGCGACCATGATGCGCTCGCGCCGCGGCGGTGTATGCGGAGCCACGGTGGAGCGGGGCGCGCTGACGAACCGCTTTTCGAGCCAGGTGATGGGGCCGCGCGACGGGGTAAAGAAGAGAAGCACGACGAGCGTGGCCGCAATGGCGATGAAGGCGGCGCCGAAGACGTCGGTAGGAATCGAGCGGTCCACGCCGAGGGTGTGCACGGTGCGCTTTTCTTCGCGCGCTGCGGCACCGCGACGAAGAGTGACCTCGACGTCGCGCACGCCGCTCGGGATGACCACATCGGCGAGCTTGCCGATGCGCACGCCTGCGAACCCGACGAGGACGTCGTCGGCGAGGATCCCTGCTTCTTCGGCGCGTGAGCCGGCATCGACTTTGGCGACGCGAAGGCCTCGCTCCGCCGTGGGCTCGGCGCCGTGGAGGCCGAGGGCCGCAAGGGTCTTCTCCCCTTCCGCGGCGCGCTCGGCGATGACCGAGGGTGAATCCTCCGGAGGCCGCAAGTCGAGCGTCACCTGATGGAGCACGGCCGTCACGGGCGGCGCGCCTTTCGAGGCGGCGGCGAACGACACCTCGAGATCGCCTTCGAAGGTCGTGTGCCGTCGATGGTCTGCGATGCCGCAGAACTCGGCGTCGAGCGCTTCGGTGTACGCGACCTCGATGCTGTCGCGCCCCACGACGGTGCCCTCCGCATCGATCACCGCACCGCGCGCGGGCCGCTCCCCTGGCCGATAGAGCGTCCCACGAAACGCGATCCGTGCAGATTTCCCCTGCGGAAATCCGGCCCCCGCGATCTCGAGCTTGTCGCCCACCTCCGCCTCACGCGGCGTCAATTCCGTGACCGAAATGAGCTGCGGCGTCGGCTCGGCCTCACAACCGAGCACCGCCGCGCCCAGAAACAGCGCCACCACGAGAAACGCAACGAACGATACGAAGTCGAATCGAGGCATGCAGATCGAGTCCAGCGCCCGATCTAAGCGCGCCCCCCACCCCAGGTCGAAATTCCGACGAAGAGCGCCGTTAATTCGCCCTCGTACCCCGGCTTGGATAGGCTGGCGGGATGGGGGCATCCGGCAACTATGTTTTCCAAAGTGACTGGGTGAAGAGGAACATTGCCCTCGGGAAAGCCGAGGGACTCGCCGAAGGGCGTGCCGAAGGCGGTGCTCACCTTCCTAGAGGCTCGAAAAATCCGGGTGCACGAAGAGGCGCGTGCTCGGATTTTGGCGACGAAGCACCTCGAGGTGCTCGAGCGGTGGATTCGTCGGGCTGTCTCCATCAGGGCGGTGGACGAGTTGTTTCACGACTGAAAGATCCGTCGCGGTCGGCTTTGTGGTAGGTGACGGAGCCGATGCAGATTCCGGTCGTCGAGGCCATCGTACTTGGCGTCGTTCAGGGAATTACGGAATTTTTGCCGATCTCGAGCGATGGGCACTTGGCGCTCGTGCAGCTTCTTTTCGGCGGGCAGGCGGACTTGGCAACAACCGTCGTGCTCCATGCGGGGACCTTCGCGGCGACGCTACTGGTGCTGCGCAAACGCGTGGTCGCGGCCATTCATGAAGGGGTGCGCGGCCTCGTCCGGCCTTCGCTGATGCGCGAAACACCGGGCGGGCGCGACGCGTTCGTGGTCATCCTGGCGAGCGTACCGACCGCCGTCGTCGGGCTCACCTTGAAGAAGTCCGTCGAAGAGTGGTCGAGTTCTCCCATCATCGTAGGGATTTGCCTGCTCTTGTCCGCCGTAGCCGTGGCGTCCACGCGGTGGTCGCCCGTGGGGCGTGAGCTCACGCCTTCCACCTTGGGCTCGCTCCTTGTAGGGCTCGCGCAAGGCAGCGCGGTGCTCCCAGGGTTGAGCCGCAGCGCCATGACCATCGCCAGCCTCCTCTGGCTCGGCGTGCGGGCGGATCGCGCCTTCGAGTTGTCCTTCCTCATGTCCCTGCCAGCGGTGTTCGGCGCCATCGTGCTCGAAGGTCGGCACGGCTTCGGCCCGCAAGCGGGCGGCGCCTTCCCGCTGCTCGCGGGCACCGTCGTCGCGTTTGGGGTGGGCATCGTCGCCCTCCAAGCGCTGCGGCGCGTCCTCGTGGGCGGCAAGCTCGCGCTCTTCGCGGCCTACCTCGTGCCCCTGGCCATCGCGACCATCGCCTGGGGCTACGCCCGGCCCTCGTACACGCCGTAGCTGTGGTAACACCTTGCGCATGGCCGCAAACGTCTACGCAGTGATCATGGCCGGCGGCGCCGGCACGCGATTCTGGCCTGCATCGCGCAACCACCGGCCCAAGCAGCTGCTGGCACTGGGGGGCGACGCCAACGAATCACTCCTCGCCGCCACCGTGCGCCGGCTCGCACCGCTGGTCCCGGCCAATCGCGTGTACATTGCAACGGGCGCGCACCTGATCGACGCGACCGCCGCGGTGCTTCCCGACGTCCCGCGTGCGCAGCTCCTCGCCGAGCCGGTGCCGCGCAACACGGCACCGTGCATCGGCTGGGCGGCGGCCACCATCGCGCGCCGCGATCCCGAGGCGCTCATCGCCGTGCTGCCGAGCGACCACTTCATCCTCGATGAACCCGGCTTTCGCGCCACGCTCGAGCGCGCCCTCGACGGCGCACGGCAAGGACGCATCACGACCATCGGCATCGTCCCCACCCGACCCGAAACCGGCTACGGCTACATCGAACTGGGCGCCGAGCTCGCGCCCGGCCTCTCCTCGGTTGCACGCTTCGTCGAAAAGCCGAACCGCGCACGCGCCGAAGAGTACGTCGCGGGCAAGAAGCACCTGTGGAATGCGGGCATGTTCTTCTTCCACGCGAGCGCCATGAAAAAGGCCATCGCCACGCACCTGCCCGTGCTCGCCGCAGGCCTCGACCGGCTCGATGCGGCCGCCGCCGACGGCAACGAGGCCGCCGTGTTGGGCGAGGTCTTCCCCACCCTGCCGAGCGTCTCCATCGATGTCGGCGTCATGGAAAAGTCGGCCGATCTCGCGGTCGCACACGGCGATTTCGGCTGGAACGACGTGGGGAGCTGGGAGAGCGCCTGGGAGCTCGCGCCAAAAGATGCCGCGGGCAACGCCCTCCCCGAGGGCACGGTCGCCGTCGACGCCCATCGCAACCTGGTGCGCGATCTCACCACCGAGGCCAGCGCCAAGACGAAAAAGACGTTCGCCCTCGTCGGCGTCGACGATCTCGTCATCGTCGAGACCGACGACGCCTTCCTGGTCATCCCGCGCGAGCGCGCCCAAGACGTCCGCCGCGTCGTCGATGCCCTGCGCACCCGCGGCGACACGAACCGGATCTAGCGGAACTTCCGCGACGCCCGCTTCTGCGCCGCAGGCGACTTGGCCGCCGGTGCGCTCATTTTGCCTTTGGCCCCTGAGCCGCGGGTCGCGCGCTTGCCCTTTTTGTTCGCGTACGGCTCGTACGACACACCGCTTGCGGGCGGTGCATCCGAGGAGGACAGCCCGCTCAACGACTCGAGCCGTTTCAGCTCATCACGCAGGCGCGCCGCCGTTTCGAACTCGAGGTTCTCGGCGGCGGTGAACATGTCCAAGCGCAGCGCGGCGATCTTCTCTGCGAGATCGTCCGTCTCGGCGACCGCGTGCGCACCCTTGCCGTCGCGTCCTACCTTGGGCACGTTCAAGTAGTCGATCGTGCCCGCCGCGGGGTTCACGTTCATCACCGCGCGCACCACCGTCTGCGGAATGATGCCGTGCTCCTTGTTGTACGCCTCCTGCAAAGCCCGGCGACGGTCTGTCTCCCCGATGGCCTGCTTCATCGCCGGCGTCATGTGGTCGGCGTACATGATGACGCGCCCATTCACGTTGCGGGCGGCGCGCCCGATGGTCTGAATCAGCGAGCGCGGGCTTCGCAAAAAGCCCTCCTTGTCGGCATCGAAAATGGCGACCAGGCTCACCTCGGGAAGGTCGAGCCCCTCGCGCAAAAGATTGATCCCCACGAGAACGTCGAACTCTCCCAATCGGAGATCGCGCAGAATCTCGATACGCTCCAATGTATCGATATCGGAGTGCAAATACCGAATACGAACCTTGAGTTCGCGGTAATAGTCCGTCAAATCCTCGGCCATGCGCTTGGTCAAGGTCGTGCAGAGCACGCGCTCGTTCTTGGCCGCGCGATCGCGGATCTCCGTGAGAAGGTCGTCGACCTGCCCGGACACCGGCCGCACCTCCACGTGCGGATCGGTGAGGCCCGTGGGCCGGATCAATTGTTCGACGACGACGCCCTGGGTCTTCTGTATTTCGTATTCACCCGGCGTGGCCGAAACGTAAATCGCTTGTTTGACCCGCTCCTCGAATTCCTCGAACTTGAGCGGCCGATTGTCCATCGCGCTGGGCAGACGGAAGCCGTATTCCGACAGCGTCTCCTTGCGCGCGCGGTCGCCGCGGTACATCGCGGAGACCTGCGGCACCGTCTGGTGCGACTCGTCGACGATGACCAAAAAGCCTTCACGGAAATAGTCGAGCAACGTCGGCGGCGGATCGCCTGCCGCGCGCCCGGAGAGATGGCGCGAGTAGTTCTCGATGCCGGTGCAGAACCCCATCTGCTCCATCATCTCGATGTCGTACTGGGTTCGCTGCTCCAGGCGCTGCTTCTCCAGAAAGCGCCCTTCCCGATCGAAGAACCCCAGCCGATCCTGCAGCTCGTCGCGGATGCTCGAGATGGCCCGGCGCATCTGCTCCTGCGGCGTCACGTAATGCGAGCCGGGGTAGATGGCGTAGCGGTCGAGTGAGCCCTTCACCTTGCCGCGCAGCGGATCCACCTCGCGGATGGCCTCGATGGTGTCGCCGAAGAACTCGATGCGGATGGCCGTATCCTGCTCGTACGCCGGAAAGACTTCCACGATGTCGCCGCGGACGCGGAAGGTGCTGCGGTGAAAGTCGACGTCGTTTCGCTCGTACTGAATGTCGACCAGCATGCGCAGGAGCGTGTCGCGGCGGAATTCCTCGCCGGTCTTCAGGTCGATGAGCAGACCGTGGTACGTCTCGGCGCTGCCGATGCCGTAGATGCAGCTCACCGAGGCCACGATGATGACGTCCCGGCGCGAGAGCAGGGCACGCGTGGCCGAGTGGCGCATGCGGTCGATCGCGTCGTTCACGATCGCGTCCTTGTCGATGTAGGTGTCGCTCGACGGGACGTACGCCTCGGGTTGGTAGTAATCGTAGTAGCTGACGAAGTACTCGACGGCGTTGCTCGGGAAGAGCTCTTTCATCTCGCCGTAGAGCTGCGCCGCCAGCGTCTTGTTCGGCGCAAGGATGAGCGCCGGCTTCTGGCTCTGCGCGATGACGTTGGCGATCGTGAAGGTCTTGCCCGAACCGGTGATGCCCAGCAGGACCTGATGCTGCTCGCCCCGTCTCACGCCCTCGAGCAACTCCGCGATCGCCGCCGGTTGATCCCCCTTGGGCTCGAAAGGTGTCGCAAGTTGGAATACTCCGGACATGGATCACCCATCATCGAACGCCGGGCAGCTAAGCGCAAGTGGTGGCTTGCTCGGAGCAAGTCAGTTGTCGTTCAGGTTTTGGCGGGGGTAAGCCGAAGAGTCCGCCGCGCAGGATTGTGGCGGGCCGTCGTTTCTTGGGTCACGATAAAGTGGCCGGAATGACATCTAGGCCGCCGCCTCCTCCCGCTGGTCCGTCTCGAATATCCACTCTGCCACCCCAGAAAACCCAGGTGGCATTTCTCGGCCTCGGCGCCATGGGCGCACCGATGGCCGCAAACGTGGCGCGCAAGGGTTTCGCGCTGCAAGTTTGGAATCGCCATCACGAGCGAGCCCAATCGCTCACGGCGCTCGGGGCCAAGGTCAAATCGTCCCCTGCGGAGTGTGCGCGCGGCGCGCGGGTGGTCATCACGATGGTGCGCGACGAACCGGCGCTCCTGCAGTTGCTCACGCGGCAGGACGGCATTCTGGCCGGCATCGACAAGGACACCGTGATCGTGGACATGTCCACCATCGGGCGCGCGGGCGCGCTCAAGGCTGCGGCCGTCGTGAAGGAAGCGGGCGGGCGCTTCGTCGATTCGCCGGTGAGCGGCTCGGTGGGACCTGCGGAGCGCGGTGAGCTCGTGGCGCTCGCGGGCGGGCGATTGAACGACGTCTCGCGCGCGCAGCCGGTGCTCTTGGCGATGTGCAAGCGGATCATCCACGCCGGAGACGTCGGCCAGGGGCAAGCCCTCAAGGTCGTGGTCAACGGCGTAGGCGTGCACCACCTCGTTGCGTACACGAGCATGCTCGCGCTCGGCGAACGCGCCGGCCTGACGCGGCGGACCCTGATCGAGGCCCTTTCCATCGGGGCGTTCGCCTCTCCGGCGTACGTCGGCAAGAAGGAAAAGATGCTCGCGAAGGATTATTCCCCCGAGTTCACCCTGGAATTGACCTTGAAGGACGCGCTCCTCAACGTGGATCTGCAGCAGGAGGCGGGCCTGCCGCTCCCCGTACTGCGCGAGGCACTGCGGGCCATCGAGAATGCCATCGAGGAAGGGCTCGGTGAGGAGGATCTGTTCGCGCTCGAGAAATACTATCGCGACCTCTGATAGTGTTCCTCGCGTCCCGTGTCGTTCGTCGCTGCGCTCGCCCTGTTCGTCGGTGTTCTGGTGGTCGCGCCTTACCTGGCGCACCGTCTGCGGCGCAAACGCGCCGACGATCGCCCCTTCGCCGCGGCGCACCTCGTCCCCCCCGCGCCGCCACGGGCCCGGCGCCGTTCTCGGCTCGAAGATCGCGCGCTGTTTGCCACCCGCGCCCTCGCGGTGCTGGCGCTGGCGCTGCTCGGGGCTTCGCCGCTGGTGCGCTGCTCGCGGCTCGCCCTACAGCGCTCGAGCGGTGCGTCGGTGGCGCTGGCTATCGTGCTCGACGACTCGATGAGCATGCGCGCGCGGCTCGACGGCGGAAAGAGTCGCTTCGATCGGGCCCTGGAGGGCGCACGCGAGCTGCTCGCGTCGGCGCGTGAAGGCGACGCCGTGGCCATCGTGGCCGCGGGCGAACCTGCGCGCGTCGCACTCGCCGCGACGACGGACATCCACGCCGCACAAGCCGCGCTCGACGGGCTCGCCGAGAGCGATCGCGCGACCGATCTGGAAGGCGCCATCGCCATGGCGCGCGCGCTGGTGGGGCAGCTTCCGCAGGTGGACAAGCGCGTCGTCGTGCTGAGCGATCTCGCCGACGGGCACTCGGACAAGCCGCCCATCGGCGAGGGAAGCGAAATGCCGGTGTGGGTCGCGCTTCCGGAGCTTCGCGCCTCGGGGACGGACTGCGCCTTGCTCTCCGCCGATCGCGCGGGGCTACGCGTGCGCGTGCGCGTCGCATGCAGCCCGGGTGCGACCGCGCAGGGGCGCGAGATCACGTTGACCGCAGGAGAAACCGTGGTGGCCAAGGGCGCGGCCCCGCAGACGGCGCCGGCCGATGCCGTGGTGATGCTCTCCGCGGAGCCGGCGGGCGAGCTCGTCGCGCGCTTGGGCGGCGCCGATGCGATCGGGACCGACGACGTCGCGACGGTGATGACGGAAAGCGGGCCCGGTGCCCTCGCCGTCATCGGCGACACGGCCGCCGAATCGGCAGCCACCGGCGGCGCACCGCTCATCGAGCAGGCGCTCGCGGCGCTCAAGCTCGAGATCGGCGTGCGTCCCATTCCGGTGTTCCCCGAGCGCGCGGAAGATCTCGCGCCATTCGTGGGTGTGGTGCTCGACGACCCGCCGGGGCTCACCCCGGAGCAGCGCCGGGCGCTCGGTGACTTCATGGACAACGGCGGCGTGGTGCTCCTCGCGCTGGGTCCGCGCGCAGCCGTGGCGCCGCTCGGGGCGTCGCTGGAACCGATTCTCGCGCACGCCGTGCGCTGGGAGCTCACCAAGGTGCCGGGCGCCGACCCGAGCAGCCCCCGCGCGGGGCTCGAAGAGGCAGCGAACACGCTGCTCGAGCTCGACGCGAACCACCGGGCCATCCTCGACGCGGAGGACATCGGCAAGCTGAATGCGCTCCTCGCGTGGAAGGACGGGCCCCCGCTGGTGGCCACGCGCACCGCGGGACGCGGCGAGGCATGGCTCGTCACCCTGCCCTTCAGCGTCGACAGCAGCGACTTGACCCTGAGGCCCGGATTCCTCTCGTTGCTCGACATGTGGGTCGAACGTGCGCGCATGCACGCCTCCGCGCGCCGCGGCGAGGTGGCCACCCCGTGGCTCTTTCCCGGTGTGCGACGCCTCGCCGTCGTCGGTCCCAAGGGGCCGGTCGAGGCCCAGCGCGATGGTGCGACCTGGCGTGTGAGCCCGCCCCTCATCGGAAACTACCGGGTCGAATTCGACGATGGAAAGCGCGAAATTCGTGTCGCCACGCCCAGCGCACGCGAGCTGGACATGCGACCGCGCGCCGCCGCGCCCAACACCGCGGGCCGCGATTTCGGCGACACGCGCGCCGCGGTCGATGTCTCCTGGGTGGTGGCACTCATCCTCCTCTTTCTCACCGCGTGCGAGCTCGGACTGCGCGTCTTTTCGTCCACCGTACGCCCCGTCGAACCGTGAGATAATGCTGGCATGATCTCGTTCCAGAGAGCACTCGCGTTGCTCGTGTTCGTGACCGGGTGCGCAGGCCCAGGTCTCTATGGTCACTCGCCTCGTTACGTGCCGCTGGCCGAGGAGGAATCGGCCGCCGCAGGTGTTCGCGAGTACGACCCGGTCATGTATGCACGCGAGCCCGAAGAGTGGAAAAAGCGAAAGAGCTCGCTCTTCGGCGTGGTGACCTCGCGCACGCCGGGCGCAGGTGGCGCCGCCTACCTCGCCGTCACCGTGCGCAAGCTGGAGCCGCGGAATCTCTGCGACAGCATCAACTCCAACGACACCTGCCGCGTCACCGTGAGCGATCGCGACTTCGGCGCCGTCCACGCCTTGGTCCGTCTCAAGCCGGAGGACGACGTCGGCGAGATTTCGCTCGGCCCGGGCTCGCTCGTGCGGGTCATCGGCACCTTCGGGCAAGACACCGACGCCGGCGACGGAGGCCCCATCCTCCGCGCCGACTATTACCGCCACTGGCCGCGTGGCTACTTCGTCACGCGCGCCGATGCCAACGAGATGCGCCAGTGAAAACCGAGCTCAAACTGCCCGCGCTGGCCACGGCGCATTCCCATGCCTTTCAACGCGGCATGCGCGGTGGTGCCCAGCGGCCCAAGGCCGGGCTACCGCGCCGCCGCGGAGCCGCCGCGGACGACTTTTGGACGTGGCGCGGGCTCATGTACCAGCTTGCGAACTCGCTCACCCCCGAATCGATCGGGCACGTGAGCCGCGTGGCCTTTCGCGAACTGCGGCACGCGGGCGTGCGCACCGTCGGCGAGTTTCACTACGTGCACCACCAGCCGAACGGCACGCCCTACGAACAGCGCACCTTGCTCTCCGAGGCGGTCATCGCCGCCGCCAAGGCCGAGGGACTTCGCATCGCGCTTTTGCGCGTAGCCTACCACCGCGCGGGCGCCGGCCGGCCTGCCGACGCGATGCAAGCGCGCTTCTGCGATCCCAGCGTCGACGCCATCCTTTCCGACGTCGAGTCCTTGCGTGCAAAATACAAAGACGATCCCGACGTGCGCATCGGCATCGCACCGCATTCGGTGCGCGCGGTCCCGCCCGAGTGGCTCGCGCCGCTCGCGGAGTACGCCGCACGGCATGGTCTTCCATTTCACATGCACGTCTCGGAGCAGACGCGCGAAATCGAGGAGTGCGTCGCCGAAACGGGGCGCCGGCCGGTGGAGCTCTTGGCCGATCGCGGCGTTCTATCGCCGCGATTCGTCGCGGTGCACGCCACGCACCTGACCGACACCGAGGCGCGTCTTCTCGGAGAAGCGCGCGCCTTCGCGTGCATCTGCGCAACCACCGAGCGCGATCTGGGCGATGGCCTGCCGGATCTGTCGGCCTTGCGCACGTCGGGCGCGCGGCTGTGCACCGGCATCGACAGCCATGTCATCACCGATCCCTTCGAGGACATGCGCTCCCTGGAGACGCACGAGCGCCTTCGCACGAAGACACGCGTTACCTTTTCCTCCGAGCGCTCCCCCGCCGAGCAACTCTGGCGCGAAGGCTCCATCGAAGGCGCCGAGGCGTGCGGATTTGCCGACACGGGCGGAAGCGTGATCCTGCGCAGAGACCACCCGACGCTCGATCTGGTGTCGGACGACCTTCTTCTCGACGCCGTCGTCTTCGGCGGCGGCCCGTCGCTGGTCGATCGGATCGACGTTACGACGTAGCGATCTACCCGCTCACGCTCGGCGAGCCCGTCTCGATGTGCCCGACCAGGCGCTGGCTGAAGCTCGGGTCGGACGAGACGGTCACGCTGAGATCGTACCAACCGTCACCGTAGCGGCCCGCGCGCCAGGAATCGGACGCGCTCTCGCCGGGGGCGATTCGGTACGTCCACGGGCCGTCGGTCCGGTAGCTGTTCGCCGTCACGGTCACCGTGACCGGCGAGGAGCTCTCGTTGGTGAAGACGAGGTGCAACTTGCCCCCTTCGTCGGTGGTCACCAGCGACGTCACCCCGATGTCCTTTCCGGGCGCGTTGAGATCTCCAGCGAAGCAGCGCAAGAATCGATTGGGGCCGTAGAGCGATAAATCGTATTTGCCCCCGCCGTAGGCCCGCGCATTGAACGAGTCGGAAACGGGGGTCCCTCCGACGTCGTACCGCCAAGGGCCGTCGGTCCGGTGGCGATTCGCATAAGCGGCCAGCTGCGCGACGGAGGTGCCCGTATTGCCCATATCGATCCAGACTTTGCCCGCCGTGGCATCGGCGCGCAAATTGGCATTTGGCTGATAGGGGAGCGCGCGCGCAACCCGCGTTCCGGATTCCTGCACGGGCACGCGCTGGGTCCTTGGCGGCTTGACCGTCACCTCGCGGCCGGGCCCCGGGTCCGTCGTGACGGGCAGGGTCGGCCACGTCACCGTGGACGACGTCAGATCGAGCGTCCGCGTCAGATCGCCGCACACCGCGCGCCGCCATGCAGAAATGTTCGGCTCCTTGATTCCGGTCCACGCCTCCAAGAAGCGCAGAATCGACGTATGATCGAAGGTCTCCGAGCAGACGAACCCGCCGCGGCTGAACGGCGATACCACGATGGCGGGCACCCGCACGCCGAGCCCAATGGGCTGGCCATTCACGAATTCGTCCGGCGTGCCGTCGGGCGGCGTGGGCGCCGGAACGTGGTCGAAGAAGCCGTCGTTCTCGTCGTACGTCAGAATGAACACCGTTTTGGCCCAGACCTCGGGCGAGGCGGCCAGCACGTCGAGCAATTGGCTCGTAAGGGCCGCACCGCGAACGGGGCCATACGCCGGGTGCTCGCTCAAGGCCGTGGGAGCCACGATCCACGACACCTTTGGCAGCTTGTTCGCCTTCACGTCGGCGCGAAAGGCCTGCACCAGATTGCCGACGGTGGCCATTCCGCGATCGTAAAGGGGATTGCCCGGCTTGGCGTCGCGGTACTGCTTGAACCACGCGAGCGCGTTGTCGTCGTAATTGTCCGTCTCCTGGTACACCTTCCAACTGAGCCCCGCCGCCTCGAGCCGCTCGGGGTACGTCGTCCAGGTGCGGGCGCGGGACTCGTCGTTGTCGATGACCGGTCCACCGCCGTGGCCCGCCGGGTCGACGGTGCCGCTCCAGAGGTAGAGCCGATTCGGATTCGTCGGCCCCATCACCGAACAGTGGTACGCATCGCAGATGGTGAAAGCGTCGGCCAGCGCGTGGTAAAAGGCCAAGTCGTTTCGCGCGTAATAGGCCATCGTGGACGTGCCCTTGTACTGGACCCACTTGTCGTTGAGGCCTCCGTTCCACGCGGAGTGGCCGGTTCCCCAATCGTGGGGAGTGCCACTCATGTATTGCTCGCTGACGGGATAAGGCAGTAGCGTCGACGAGCCATTCGGCTGGTAGAAAACCGATTTCCCCGTTTGCAATTGCAGCGCGCTGCGGTCGGAAAAGCCGCGCACACCGCGCAGGGTGCCGAAGTAATGATCGAATGACCTATTTTCCTGCATGAAGATGACCACGTGCTCGATGGTGTCGAGCGAACCGGTGGTCCGAACCGGCATGGCCAGTGCGCGCCGCAAATGGCTCGGGAGGAGGTTGAGCATTGCTGTGCTGCCCGCCGAGGCCGCGGCCAACTTCAGAAAATGTCGTCGATTCATCGCGTGCGTGAGGTACCCAATCACGATGGGCCCCGCTAGGAATTGACGGGTATTCGCAATGAGTTTTCACGCGTGTATCGACGATGACACGAAGTCACGCGGAAGCCTCTTTTACGTGACGAACGAGTCGCGCGGATGACACGCGACCGTTGTTCGATGCACGGCCATGCCGCCCACACGTCTTCGCGTGCACGTTTTCGCACTGAGCTGGCTCGCGTATGCTTCGTATTACATCGGGCGAAAGCAATTTGCCGTGAGCAAGGCGAGCCTGGCGTCGCAGTACCAGCTGACCACCGAAGCGCTCGGCCACATCGATACCGGCTACTTGGTGGCCTATTCGTTGGGCATGTTCGCGTCCGGGTGGCTCTGCGATCGCGTGGGGCCGCGCCGGCTCATCGGGGCGGGGATGCTCGGGTCGGCGGCGGCGGTGGCCTGGTTCGGCGCCTCGTCCGCGGAGATGTGGTTCGGCATCGCCTTCACCGTCAACGGCTTGGCGCAGTCGACGGGGTGGCCGGGCACCATCAAGGCCATGGCACCGCGGTGGTCGACCGGTGAGCGCGGAAAGGTCATGGGCTGGTGGTCCACCTGCTACCAAGTCGGAGGCATCGCGGCGACCGCCCTGGCCAGCGCCCTGCTCGTGCACGGCGGATGGCGAAGCGCGTTTTACGTTCCCGCGGTGTGGATGGCCCTCGTGGGTGTGCTGGTGCTCTGGCGATTGCCGGCACACCCCGGCGCACCCAAGGCGGAGGAACGACCGCGAACGACCTCCGTCGCCCGGCGCCCGGAGGTCTGGTACCTCGGCTTCATCTATTTCGGATTCAAACTGATCCGATACAGCCTTCTCTTCTGGCTTCCCTTCTACCTCCAGAGGCAGCTCGGGTATTCGCCCGGGCAAGCCGGCTATCTCTCCATCTCGTTCGAACTCGGCGGCGTCTGCGGCACCGTGGCGAGCGGCATCGTGTTCGACCGCATGGGCGCCCGCCAGCGCAGTGTGCTTTTCGCCATGACCCTCGGGCTCGCCCTGAGCCTGGTGCTGTACACGCGGGTCTCGGCGTGGGGTGCCGTCGCGAACTTCGCGGCCATGGCCGCCGTCGGATTCATGTTGTTCGGCCCCGATGCGATCATCTCGGGTGCCATGGCCCAGGAGCTGGGCGGCGCCGAAGGGGCCGGCAGCGCGTCGGGGATCATCAACGGCATCGGCTCGTTCGGCGCCATCGCGCAAGGCGCGGTCACCGCCATGGTGGCGACCCGCTACGGCTGGGATCGCGTCTTTCACCTTTTCATCGGCCTGGCCTTCGTCTGCGCGGCCGCGTTGCTCCCTTACGCCTTGGGCCAGCGCGCGAAGGTCACGCCGCGCGCGGCGACATCGCGCGAAGCAGCCCCGGTAGCTCGTTGACCGACGCGAGCACGTGCGTCGCACCGGCCGCCGAGAAGGCCTCGAGATCCGAGAGGCCGGTGAGCACACCGGCCACGATGCCCGCACCGGCGCGAAGCCCGCTGTAGATGTCCGACGGCGTGTCGCCGGCCACGACGACGGAGCGCACGTCCGTCACGCCCAAGCGAAGCACGGCCGCCAGCACCATGTCCGGGTACGGACGCCCGCGCGGCACGTCGGACGGGCACAACGCCAGATCGACGAGGCTGCGCCAGCCGAGTGCTTCCAATATCGCATCCTGCGTCGGCCGCGCAAATCCTGTGGTCAGCGCGATCGACAAGCCCAGACCACGCAGCGAACGAATCGCCGCTTCCGCTCCGGGAATCGGCTGCACGTGCCCCGCGCGCACCAGATCCCCGTAGGCCTCCTCGAAGCGCGCATTGGCCGCGACCGCGCGCCCCTCGTCGCCGAGCAACCCGCGAAAGACCTCGATTTTGCTTTGCCCCATGGTCTCGCGGACGAAGCGAAGCGCGCGCTCGTAGCCCGCAGAACCTGGTGTGAATCCGTCTTCCGCGGCCACGGAGACGGTGAATGCCTTTTCCACGAGCCCGTCGTCCCGCACGGTGGTACCCGCCATGTCGAGACATGCAAGTTGCCAGTTCATTCGGGCCTTACGGCCCTCATAGGCCTCATCTGCCATCGACTCCTCACTCTGCGACCGGTTCATGATCGTGCCAGTGTCTCCTCGGCCATCGCCGGCGAAAATGTCATCCCGCGCCCACCCGGCCCAGTCACCAACACAACCCCGGGCGCGAGATCGACGCGATGGTAAAGCCCCGCGGCCTCCGGACGCAATTGGCTATAGACCCCCGCCCAACGTCTACGCACAGGCGGAAGCGGCCTCCCCAGCATGCGCGAGGCCGTCTCGAGCAGATGCGCGTAGGGGAGCTCGTCCACATCGAAGCCGAAGGGTTCGGCGTACTCGTGCGTATCGCCGATGGTCAGCGAGCCATCGAGTCGTTGCACCAGCAAGAGCTGCATATGGTGCTCGCGCGCAATCGGCACTTGGACATCGAGGCGCTCACGAACCGGAACGTCGAAGGCAGGGTAGTAGCGCAGCGAATCGCCATCGGCGATCGACGTGGTCAGCGTGTCGTCCAACGGCTCGGTCTGGAGCATCTGCAGACGCACGCGGCGCACGGTCGCGGTGTGCGGCGCCATGAGTCCGCGATGCCAGGCACCCGTGGTGAAGATCACGAGATCGCCGTTGTGCTTCTCACCGCGGTCATCGATGGCGTGGTGCGAACCGAAGCCCGTGACCTCGCGCCCGCCGAGCCATGTGTAGCGTGCATGTTCGCGCAGGTAACTCTGAATGGCCCGCGCCGCCTTGCGCGGTTCGACCGCCGCATCGTGACGGCAATGGAGCGCGGCGATGAACTCGCCGCGCAGCGCAGGGTTCACCCGCCGAGCCTCGGCCGCATCGAGCACGCGCCCCCCGCGTCGCTCGCCTTCGTCGGCGCGCGCCACGGCCTCGAGCACGGCCACCTCGGCGGAGGTCCGCGCGACGGTCAGCGATCCATTCGCGCGAAAGCCCACCTCGGGCACGTCCGCGCCGACTTTCTCCCAGAGCTGGCGCGCCCGGAGTGCCAACTCTAGATCGGCACCGGGCGCACGCCCGCTCACCCATACCAGTCCGAAGTTCCGAACCGAGGCGCCTCGCGCCTCGTCTTCGCGCTCCAAGTGGACGACGCGATCCCCGCGCTGCACGGCAAAAAGGGCGTGCATCGTGCCCACGATGCCGCCCCCTACGATGACGATATCCATGTTGGTGCGACGTTCCTACGCCGCATGCATCACCGCGCGTCGCACAAGCCGTCGACCTTTCGGTGACGTTTTCGCGTCCGCGACGCTCCGATGTCGCTCGTATACTAGACGGCGACGCTGAGATCGTGAACCAGCGGCTTGCCGGCCTTTACCCAGCCGCGGGTGCCGCCGCTCAAGTTGTAGACCTTGGTGAAGCCGCTCGAGGCGGCGAGGCGGGCCGCCGTTTCGCTGCGCACACCGGCCGCGCACACGAAGAGAACGCCGTCGCGCGGGAGCGCCGCTTTCGGATTCGCGCGGAACTGCGCAAGGGGAACGAGGCGCGCGCCTGCAAGATGCCCCGTAGACCACTCGTTCGGCTCACGGACGTCGATCACCTCGACTTCTCCGCGGGAGATGAGATCGTGAGCCTGCTGCGGACTAACCGAACGAACCATGCGTCTACTATAACGAACATCTCCGACGGTTCAAGGCCGGCCGCCCACATCTTTTTTCCCCAGGAATGACGCACAGATGGTCGCGTTACGCTTTAGGCGCCACCCGGGCCGAACTGTCCGCGAAAAAGGCCGGCCCGTCACCATAACGGACCGCGTCATTCGCCTTCGAAAAGCCAAGATTCAACCGCCAAGGCGCCAAGGACGCCAAGATTTAGGGGGTGCTCTTACATCCCTACTCTTGGCGTTCTTGGCGCCTTGGCGGTTCGAACGCTTGTGGCATAGGGGCTTCAGGAAGATAGAGAGCTGTCTTTTCCTGTAGCCCCTGAAGCCCGTAGCCTTTCACAGCCCGCGGACGGGCCTCCCGGCTTGGATCCGGTGCAAAGCTTCCGCGAGCGCGTCGATGTCCTCGGACGTGTTGTACGGGGCAAGCGATGCGCGAACGGTCGCCTCGAGGCCGAATCGGCGCAGGATGGGCTGCGCGCAGTGGTGGCCCGATCGGACGGCGATGCCCTCTTGATCGAGCACGCCACCCATCTCTTCCGTGCGCTGACCGTCGAGGATGAACGAGATGACCCCCGCCTTCTCGCGTGCGGTGCCGATGATGCGCAGCCCCGGCACGCGCGAAAGCTTCTCCTCCGCGTAGGTGAGCAGCTCGTGCTCGTAGCGTTGGACGTTCGCCAGCCCGAGCCCGCTGAGGTAGTCGAGGGCGGCGCCCAGGCCCACGGCGTCCGCGATGTTGCCGGTGCCCGCTTCGAAGCGGCTCGGCGGCGGTCCGTAGGTGGTTTTCTCGAAGGTGACGTCGGCAATCATATTGCCGCCGCCCTGCCACGGGGGCATGTCCTCGAGGATCTCCGTCGTGCCGTAGACGACGCCGATGCCCGTCGGCCCGAAGACCTTGTGGCCCGAGAAGGAGTAGAAGTCCGCCCCGAGAAGCTGGACGTCGACCGGCATGTGCGAGACCGCTTGCGCACCGTCCACGTGCACCGTGGCGCCGTAGCGATGCGCGATCTCCACCATCTCGCGCGCAGGCGTGATGCTGCCCAGCGCGTTGGACACCTGCGTGAAGGACACGAGGCGCGTCTTGGGGCCGAGCAGCTTTTCGTACTCTTCGAGGATGATCTCCCCGCGATCGTTGACGGGCGCCACGCGCAAGCGGCAGCCCTTCTCCGAGCAGAGTTGCTGCCAGGGCACGATGTTGGCGTGGTGCTCGAGCCAGGTGATGACGATTTCGTCGCCGGCCACGATGTTGCGCCAGCCCCAGCTCTGCGCCACCAGGTTGATGCCCTCGGTGGCGCCGCGAACGAAGATGATGTTCTTCGACGACGGCGCATTCATGAAGCGCCGCACCTTGTCGCGCGCCGCCTCGTAGGCATCCGTTGCGCGTGCGGCCAGAGCATGCGCCGCCCGATGGATGTTCGAATTTTCGTGCTCGTAGTAGTACGAAAGTCGGTCGATGACCGCCTGCGGCTTCTGCGTGGTGGCGGCGTTGTCGAGCCACACCAGCCGCCGTCCGTGCACGCGCTCCTCGAGGATCGGGAAGTCGCGCTTCACGGCGTTGGCATCGAAGACGCCCGGAGCCGTCGCCCGCGTGCCGCCCAAATCGGGCACCAACTGGGGCTCGAACTCGTAGCCCGACCAGGTTGCAGTCGGCTCCACCGCGGTGGCAGGTGGTGCTGCGATTTCGGCCGCCATCGGATCGCCCGAGAGAAGACCCGAGTTGGGCGTCGTCGGCGTCGTGGGGATGTCGGTGGGGACCTGAAACGGCAGCCCCCCGAAATCCGGCACCGGCGGTGCGCCCGAGGACGAGACCGACGACGGAAGGCCGGCCAGCGAGAGGAAATACGGCGTGGCCGATCCCGTGGGCGCATTCGTGACGTCCATGCCCAGCCCCGTGGGAGGAGCATCCGGCACGACGACGAACTCACCGACGTTCACGGGCACTTGGAACGACGAGCCCGAGGCACCGCCACCTGGAAGCGGAGGCGTCGGTGCGGTCGCCGGCGACGCGGGCGGCGAGCCCGGAATACCTGCGGTCTGCAGGTAGTACGGCGCAGGGTTCGAGCCACCGTACGCGTCGTTCGTTGTCGTCGCGCGCGCAACCTCGATGGGCGACGGCGAGTGCCCATACTCGGCCAGGAGCGTCGGCAGCGCGCGAAGGTCGCGATCCGTCGGCGGCGGCGAGGCCGCGAGCGGAGGCCGATGCACGGCGCCGGGCACGGGAGGGAGCGGCGCCGAAGCCGGCGAAATTCCGCCGCCTCCGACGTTCAACGCGTGCGGGCTCACCCGCGGCGGCACCAGCGGAGCGGTCGCCGACAACGGGGCGGCCGCCGAGAGAACGGGAGCCGCTTCCGGCACGGCAACGTCCGGCGACGGCGCGCCGGCCACACCTGTCAGAGCGGTCGCATCCGCCCCGGGAAGGGGCGCGCCCATCGGGCCTTGCGAAAAATAGCTATTCGCAAGGCGCTCCAGCTCCTTGGCCATCGCGCCGACGAGATCGTCGGCGCCGGCGTCGAGTGCCACCTCGGGTTCGTACGGGCTCTTACTTGTACTCATGGTAGCGGTCGACCTCGACGTTCTCGAGTACGCCGAGCGCGTCTTCGGTGAGAACCGCCGCCGAGCAGTAGAGAGAGACGAGGTACGAGGCCGCGCCCCGTTGATTGATGCCGGTCAGACGCACCGACAAGCTCGGGCTCACCTCGCCGGGGAGCCCCGGTTGGAAGAGACCGACCACGCCGCGCTTCTTCTCGCCCGTGCGAAGCAGCAAGATGTTCGTCTTGTTGCCATCGATGCCCAGCTTGTCCGTCGGTACGAGCGGGATGCCGCGCCACGTGAGGAACGGCGAGCCGAACATGCTGACCGTCGGCGGCGGGACGCCCCGCTTCGTGCATTCGCGCCCGAAGGCCGCGATGGCGCGCGGATGCGCGAGGAAGAACGCGGGCTCCTTCCACACCTTGGCAATGAGCTCGTCGAGGTCGTCCGGCGTGGGGGCACCGGCGCGCGTGCTCACACGCATCTGGGGCGCCGCGCTGGTGAGTAGACCGTAATTCGGATTATTAATGAGCTCGCCCTCTTGGCGCTCCTTCACCATCTCGATGAGGACGCCGAGCTGCTCGCGCACTTGATCCATCGGGCTGCGATACAGGTCGGAGATGCGCGTCTGCACTTCGATCGTCGTCGTGACGGTGCTCAGCGTGTACTCGCGAGGCTGCTCCTCGTAGTCCACCGAAGCGTTCGGAAGGTCGTCGGCGTCGCTCGGGCTGCACTCGATGCCGATGCCCTGCTCCCCGCCCTCCTTCACCTTGTTGACACGGTAGGTGCCCGCTTCGACGGGGGTCCAGGGAAGGAGGCTGACCAACCAGCGGGGCGTGACCCCGACCCACTGGGGCGGCGTCTTCGTAGTGTTTGCAAGCTGGCGCGCTGCTTGGGCGCCAAGAGTCGCAGGAGGCGTATCGGCCATGGGTATGCTCCAGGAATCTCCAGAAGGGTAAATTGCGCGTAGCGCTCCGCGACTCTATGGGCAGCGCACCCGGTCCGGCAATCGTGCCGCGCACCCGCGAAGCGAGTGCGGCGAAAATTCGTGTCTTTTCCTCCGGTGAAGCGGACGCGCGACCAATGGAGCGGATCATGTGCACCGCCAGCGTGCGCGCCATCCTACACCCGGCGGACGGCCACGCGAGCGGTAGGGCGAAAAGGACCACCCGCAACCCGTCTTCTTCTTCCCGCAGGCGAATATGGAACATGCAAGCGTCAATTGCAAAATCCCATTATTGACCCGAAGTAATTATTTCGTATTCCCAACAACGCGATGGGCGAGTCACATCGAACCCACCCGGCGATGCACGGTTGCACTTCGGCGGTGCGGGACATGCCAATGAAACATCGCTAGTCCATATTCTCGAATTTCACCTCGAAATGAGTCGCGCGCGTGACCTAAGCCGTAGTCGTAACTTGGTTGTCAAAAAGAATGTGATCCGCGCCGTCGTTTTCCAGTAGCCAATACGAATCATGCAGATAGAGTGGCTCGCGTTCGCCGTCGCGATCGCGATGGCCGCGGGGGGTGTCGAGTGACTCGTCAGCAGCCATTTGGCCAGTTCTTACGTGCGCGCGTGCGCCGCCCGCCGCGCCGCACGGGTGCCGTGCGGCAGGCATAGCGACCCCGCAACGCTGCAACGTTCCCCGGACAGGGAAAGCGCGAAACGATTCTGCGGCCGAACGGGGTGGGCGCCTCGGCGGCACGCATCGGAAAGGTGAGCCACGATGAACATCGTCACGAAATCGACTAATGGGTCCAACGGCGGAACGCCGCAAACGAGCTTGGGAACGGCCGCCGCACGGAAGCTTGCGACGACGACCAAATCCGTACCGCAGATGCAAGGCATCACCTCGCGGTGGCTGCTGAAAATGTTGCCTTGGGTACAGACCAGCGGCGGCGTTTACCGTGTGAACCGGCGTCTGACGTATGCCGTGGGCGACGGGCGCGTCACCTTCATGAGCACCGGCGCCAAGGTGCAGGTCATTCCCCGCGAGCTCACCGAGCTGCCGCTCCTGCGTGGCTTCGACGACGAAGAGGTCCTCAACACGCTGGCCGCCCGCTTCGTGCAGCAAGAATTCAAGGCGGGCGACGTCATCGTGCAATCCGGCACGCCGGCCGAGCACGTTTTCCTCATCGCGCACGGCAAAGCCAACAAGATCGGCGCCACGAAGTATGGCGCCGAAGCGACCATCGACGTGCTGGCCGACGGCGACTACTTCGGCGATCGCGCCGTCGTCGAGTCGAACGACAAGTGGACATACACGGTCAAAGCGGCCACCCCCTGCACCGTGCTGGCGATGCCCCAGCGCGTCTTCGAGGACATGATCGCGCAGTCCGAGAAGCTTCGCGCCCACGTGGAGCAGTTCAGGCACCTTCTCACGCTTCCGCAGGACAAGCACGCGCAGGCCTGCATCGAGCTGGCCGCCGGCCACGTGGGGGAACCCGTGCTTCCCGCCACCTTCGTCGACTACGAAGTGACACCGCGCGAATACGAATTGAGCGTGGCCCAAACCGTGCTTCGGGTGCACACCCGCGTGGCCGATCTGTTCAACGAGCCGATGGACCAGATCGAGCAGCAGCTTCGCCTGACCATCGAGGCCCTGCGCGAGGAGCAGGAGCGGGAGCTCATCAACAACCGCGAAATCGGGCTTCTGCACAATGCGGACTTCTCGCAGCGCATCCATACCCGCAGCGGGCCGCCCACGCCGGACGACTTCGACGATCTGCTTTCGTTGGTCTGGAAGGATCCCACGTGTTTCTTGGCCCACCCGCAGAGCATCGCGGCGTTCGGGCAGGAGTGCAGCCGTCGGGGAATCTACCCGCAAAGCATCGATCTGGGCGGCCACATGGTGCCGGCTTGGCGCGGTGTGCCGGTGCTTCCGTGCAGCAAGATCCCGGTCACGGAGTCGCGCACGAGCTCCGTCATCCTGATGCGCGCAGGTGAAAAGAACCAAGGGGTCATCGGGCTTCACCAAACGGGTATTCCGGACGAATACCAACCAAGCTTGTCGGTTCGCTTCATGGGGATCGACGAAAAGGCCGTTATTTCTTACCTCGTCAGCGCGTATTTCTCGGCGGCCGTCTTGGTTCCGGACGCGCTGGCCGTTTTGGAAAATGTCGAAATCGGCCGGACGTAATTGACCATTTCGCAATTCGAAAAACCGATTGAATCGATGATACCGCTCACGCGAGGTGCGAAATGAGTGCTCACTCCCCGTACGATCTGAATGGCAACGGCCTCAATGGAAATGGCCACAACGGCGGCCCGCAGTCCCTCACCAGCTTGGGCACGGCCGCGGCCCGCAAGCTTGCAACGACGACCAAATCCGTCCCGCAAATGCAGGGCATCACCTCGCGGTGGCTGCTCCGCATGCTGCCGTGGGTGCAGACGTCTGCGGGCGTCTACCGCGTCAACCGTCGACTGAGCTATGCGGTCGGCGATGGCCGGGTCACCTTCGTGAGCACCGGCGCCAAGGTCGAGGTCATTCCGGGGGAGCTGTGCGAGCTACCGCTGCTCCGGGGCATCCAGGACGACGGCGTGCTGCGTCGGCTGGCGTCCAAGTTCGTCCAGAAAGAGTACAAGGCGGGTGAGACCATCGTGAAGGCCGGAAAATCGGCCGATCACGTGTATCTCATCGCCCACGGTAAGGCGAACAAGTTGAAGCCGGGCAAATACGGCGACGAGCAGACCCTGGCCACGTTGGCCGACGGTGACCACTTCGGAGACGACGCGCTGGTCGAGTCCCGCGACCAATGGCCATTCACGGTCACCGCGGTGACGGCGTGCACGGTGCTCTCGCTTTCGCAAAAGGTGTTCGAGGACGCGGTCAAGGACTCGGACACGCTGCGCCAGCACGTGGAGAAGTTCAAATTGCGCCTGCAGGCGCCGCAGGACAAACACGGGCAGGCGGCCATCGAGCTCGCGGCGGGCCACGTGGGCGAGCCCATCTTGCCGGAAACGTTCGTCGACTACGAGGTGACCCCGCGCGAGTACGAGCTGTCGGTGGCCCAAACCGTTCTTCGCGTTCACTCGCGTGTGGCGGATCTGTTCAACGATCCGATGGATCAGATCGAGCAGCAGCTACGGCTCACCGTCGAAGCGCTGCGCGAGCGGCAGGAAGACGAGATGATCAACAATCGCGAGTTCGGCTTGCTTCACAACGCCGATTTTGCGCAGCGGATCAACACGCGCAGCGGCCCGCCCACCCCGGAGGACATGGACGATCTGCTCTCGCGACGCCGCAAGACGCAGTTTTTCCTGGCGCACCCGAGGACCATCGCTGCCTTCGGGCGCGAGTGCACCAAGAAGGGCGTGTACCCGCAGCAGATCGAGTTCAACGGCAGCCACGTCTGGGCATGGCGCGGGGTGCCGGTCCTCCCGTGCAACAAGATCCCCGTCTCCGAGACGGGCACCAGCTCCATCTTGGCGATGCGCACCGGGCAGGAAGATCAGGGCGTCATCGGCCTGCACCAGACCGGGATCCCGGACGAGTACCAGCCGAGCCTCAACGTGCGCTTCATGGGACTCGACGACAAGGGCGTCATTTCGTACCTGGTCAGCAATTACTTCTCGGTGGCGGTGCTCATCCCGGACGCGCTCGGCATTCTGGAAAATGTAGAACTCGGGCACTGAGCCGGCCATGGCCAAGACATCGCGGTTGCCCGGCTTTCACAAAGTCAGCATCCAGGAGCGCCGTACGCTCGTCGCCGACGTGACCGGAACCGAGATGGCCGCTCTCGAGAGTTCCCTCGAGAGCGGCGGGCTCGAGGCAGAGGTGGCCGACAAGTTCGTCGAGAACGTGCTCGGCACCTACGCCCTCCCCTTCGGCGTGGCCCTCAACGTGCGCGTCAACGGCAAGGACTACGTCGTGCCGATGGTCGTCGAGGAGCCGAGCGTCGTGGCCGCAGCCTCCAACGCGGCCAGGATGATCCGCGCGGGTGGCGGCTTCCTGGCGGAGGTCGATCCTCCGCTCATGGTGAGCCAGGTGCAGCTGACGAACGTGCGCGATCCGCGCGGCGCCGAGGAGCGCATCCTCGCACGGCGTGAGGAGCTCCTCGCCCTCGCCGATCGGGCCGTTCCCGGCCTGGTCGTGCGGGGCGGCGGCGCCCGCGATCTCGAAGTGCGAAGCATCGGCACGCCGGAAGACGAGATGCTCGTGGTGCACATCGTCGTGGACTGCCAAGACGCGATGGGCGCAAACCTCGTCAACGGCGTGGCCGAGGCCGTGGGCGAGCGCTTGGCCGAGCTTGCGCACGGCCAAGTGGGGCTGCGCATCCTGTCGAACCTTTGCGACAAGCGCAAAGTGCGCCTTCGTTGCTCCGTCGCGGCGGACGATCTCGCCACGGAGGGCATGCCCGGGTCGCGCGTGATCGACGGCATCGTCAACGCATCGCGCTTCGCCGAGCTCGATCCGTACCGGGCGGCAACGCACAACAAAGGGATCATGAACGGCATCGACGCCGTGGTGATCGCCACCGGCAACGACTGGCGCGCCGTGGAAGCCGGCGCGCACGCATACGCCGCGCGGAGCGGCCGCTATGCGCCACTGGCCACGTGGCGGCGCCATGGAGAACGGCTCGTGGGCTCGCTGGAGATGCCCATGGCGCTCGGTACGGTGGGCGGCACCTTGCGCGTGCATCGAGCGGCGCGCCTGGCGCTGCTCCTTCTCGGCGTGCCCAGCGCGGGCGAGCTCGCGTCGGTGTGCGCCGCCGTGGGCCTCGCGTCGAACCTCGCCGCCGTGCGCGCACTGGCCACGGACGGCATCCAGCGCGGTCACATGGCGCTGCACGCGCGCTCGGTGGCCATCGCGGCGGGCGCAAAAGGCAGCACCGTCGAGCGCATCGCCGCGATGATCGTGGAGGCGCGCGACATCACCCTCGAGGGCGCCAAGAGGGCCATCGAAGTGCTGCGCGGCACCGACGTCGCACGTACATCAGAACAGAGCACGGGTGGGGCAGACTAGGCTCCCGCCCGGGTTGTAGAGCCCCCCGCCGTCGCCGCCGTTCACGAGGCCACCGCCCGAGTCGGAGCCTCCCGCGTCGGACGCACCGGCATCGCCACCGCTGCTGCGCGGACCGAAGACGTTGCGCAGCTGGCGCGCGCACACGGGGCAGAAGCCGGTGCTCAGCTCTTTCATGAGGCAGGTGTGCGCGGGCCGGTAGACACCCGTGGTGCAGTACGCCGCCCCTTCGAACGCACCGACGCCCGCCGTGCCTTGGGGCGTGGGCAGCGGATTCGAGGGCGTGACCATGTCCTTCCACGGCAATGCATCGAGCCGCGCCGACGTGTTGGGCGACTCCACCCGGCTGCGATCGCAGGTGCCGTCCGTGTACTCGTCGGCAAGAGAGAGGAGCCCGTGCCCCATCTCGTGCAAGATGACGCGGTTGCCCTGCGCATTGTTCGTCACCGTCACGTAGGTGATGCCGAGAAACTGCGACTTCACACCGCCGTACTCGGGCGTATTGACGATGATGAGGATGATGTCCGCCTTGGTGTAGCGCGCCCCGGTGCGGAGCCGGTTGGTCGTCTCGTCGGAGAGCGCGTTGCGCGGGTAGATGATGCGACGCTCGGCGGAGTTGGGATCCCCCGAGCCGAAGGAGACACCGAACGCGGTCGACTTGGCGCGGTTGTCGCCGGGATCGAAGATGCTCCCATCGCGCGAGACGAAGTCCTGCGACCAGAAGACGAAGCCGCTCGCGTAGGTGCCATATTCCGACGAAGTAACGATATCGTTGGCCACCTGCTCGGCGCGCGTGCGAAACGCCCCCATGTCGGTGAACGCCTCGGGGACGATCAAGACGTTGAACGGACACGTCGCGCTGGAATCGCGGAGCTTCCGAACGCCGTCGGGCGGAGCATCGGTCCCCGAGGGCGCCGGTGAAAGGGTCGAACCATCGCTGGCCACGGGCGCGCTGGCGGAGACCTGGGTGACCGCCCCGAGCGACACGCTCGCACCGGTGAGGGGCACGGCAAACGTACCCGCCGTCGAGGGCACGCGGGCCGAGAAGACCATCCACGGCTGCGAGACTTCCGCGCGTGCCGAGGTGCCGCTGGGCGCGAATTCCGACTCGGAGGTGCGCCCGTCGGCGACGGTGCCGCGGACGGTGGTGCCGTCGGCCGCTGTGAAGGTCCAGTCCAGGGTGCCCGGGCCCGGCGTGGGCTGGACGCCCGTGGGCGTCGACTGCGGAACGTACGCGCCGATGACCTTCAGCGCACTTCCATCGAGCTTCACGTCGAGGATTCGTTCCTGTGGAATGGTCACTTGCTGCGGCGCGGAGGAAGACGAATCGGAAGGCGTGGAGCAGCCCACGAAGCAACCAAGCGCGCCAACGAAGGTGGCAATCAAGAAGCCGCCGGCAACACGTGCCGTGCGGCGTTTCGGCGTCTGCGTCATGGAAAGTTCCGTCAGCAAACGACGTACCCCCACATAAACGGCGCAAAACTGTCCCCCGCGGCCACTCCGGCGGAACGAGTCGTTCCGTTCGCGGAAGCGCGACTTCCGCGAGTGCCGTTAGTGCGCCGCTTCGACGATGGATCGAACCACGCGCACGGGATCTTCGCGCGTGAGGGCGCGCACGAAGCGGCCACCGCGTGCGAGCATCGTGCGCTCCCAGCGCTCGCTCAACTCGCGCAGTGCCGTCAGGTATTGCTCGCGTGTCGTTTCGACGTCGGTCTCGACGACGGTGCCGCCTTCGAGGGAGCGCAGGCGCACGGTGCCCTCGAAGGGAAGCGTGGCCTCGTCGGGGTCCAAGGTCTGCACCACCACGAGCACGCGTCCGCGCGCCGCGAGGCCGGCCACGAGATCCATCGAGCCCTCGGGCAAGTCGAGCAGGTCGCTCAAAAAGACGATGACCGACCCGCGCCGCGCCGAGCGCGCGATGCCGCCCAGCGCGCGGTCCAGCATGCGCGCATCGGCCAGCGCATCGCCCGTCGCCTCCAGCGACTCCAACGTCGCGATCAAGCGCTCGAACGACTCACGGCCGCCCGACACAGGCAGGTTCCGCGTTCCATCTTGCCCGCCCACGAGCGTGAGCCCCACCGGATCGCCGTTCTCGATGGCGATGCGCCCCAGCGCCGCCGCCACCAACGCCGACCATGCGAGCTTCGCCCCCTCGGCCTGCGAACCGCGGTAGCCCATCGACGCCGTTCGGTCGACGATGAGCCGCAACGCGCGATCCGTCTCCGTCTCGAATTGGCGCACGAGAAGCCGATCGTGGAGAAGCAGCGAGCGCCGATCGAGCCAACGAAGATCGTCGCCCGGCGTGTAGGCGCGGTGGCCGCCGAACTCCACGCCCGCACCACGACGGGCGCTGCGGTGCCCGCCCGCGTAAACGCCCTCCGCGACCAACCGCGAACGCAGGCGCAGTGGCGCGAGCTTGCCCCAATCGAGCTTGTGCCGAATGCCTTCTGCCATCGGCCCTTACGGCAACGCCACCTCGGGCAGCGGCCCCACGGAAACGCGACCGCTGTTGAGGAGATCGCGGGTGAGCGCCACCTCCATCAGATCGATGCCGCCCGTCTTGAGCACCTGACGAAGCGTCGCCTCCGCGCCGCGCTGGTCGCCCGTGATGCGCCGATCGATGGCGGCGTAGAAGAGCGCCTCGGTCTTTTGTGCCGGTGTCTTCGCGCTGGCAATGAGCTCGTCCGCCTTGATGCGCCCACCGCCGAACGCCGAGAGCCGGCCAATCCAGCGACCGTCGTCCAAAATCGACGAGAACACCTTCTCCGCTGTGCCGTCGGGTTGCACTTTGAGTTGCCGCTCCAAGAGCCGCACCCACAGCGCCAAGTAGACGACGTCCTCCTGCTCCAGATCGGCCTGGATCGCGCGACGCAGTCCATCGCGTGCCTTCGGCAGATCGCTGTGCACGAGCGCGCGCCCCACCATTTGGCCCAAGGTCGCCGACACCTGCTGCTTGTCGCGCGGCGCATTGTCGTAGGCGCGCTCCAGCGCCTTCGTCGCCGGCTGCCCCGCGCCGAACCGGTCGAGCACGCGGGCCAGCACACGCTCCACGCGGGCACGCTCCTCCGGCTCGCCGCGGGTTCGCGCCCGCGCCAGGTCCTTGAGGGCATCCGTGTAGGATGCACGCGCCCCCGCCGAGTTCCCCTGCTCCGCCGCGACGTCGCCGAGCATCAACTGAATCTCGCCCTTCAGCGCAGGATCGCGCGCCACGTCGGGCGCGGAGAGCGACTCCTTCAAGTGCGCCGCGGCCGCTGGAAGCTGGCCATCGAACCGCTCGATGCGAGCCAAGGTCGCCAGCACGCCGCCCGATCGATCCTGCGCCGCCGCCTTGAGCAGCTCGCGCGCCTCCGCCACGCGGCCCTCGCGCAGTTCGAGCTCGCCCATCAGCCCGCGCACCTGACCGGCGCTCGGCTCCGTTCGTCCCTTCGACTGATCGGCCAGCGCCAGCACCGGCGCCGCCGCCTTGAACGCACGACGGGCTGCGGCCACGTCCTCGCCGGACACCTCGAGCTCCATCGCGTGCATCACGATCGAGAGCGCGCCGCCGAGGGTGCGCGCATCGGGGTGCGCCTTCGCCGCCGCGACCAGCACGGCGGGACTCGCCTCCGCCATGCCGTACTCCTGCAGGCCCGCCGCCACGGCGCCCGCCGCCTCCGGAAGCGACGGCTCGAGCCGGTATGCTTCGATGGAGACCGCCCACGAGGCTGCGCGAAACAGCTCGTGGTCCTCGAACATGGCCTCTTCCTCCTGCGAATCACGCGACGACGGCGGACGCAGCGCCCGGAGCACGTCGAGCCATCGCAGGCTATCCGGCCGCTCCCCCACCCGCTCGAGCGCCATGAGCAGGTCGGGCCGCACCAACTCGCGCGCCCCGGCCTTGTCGATCGCCACCAAGGCACCCTGCGCATCGCACGCGAGCAAATGAATCGCCGCCAGGGTGCGCCCGCCGGTTTGCAGCGCGCCGAAGGCCTCGATGCCCTCTTCCCGCGTCGACGGAATGCGCTTGTCGCGCAGCGAGTTGCGAAGCGCAAGCCCCGCCTGCACCCACTGCACCGTGCGGTTCGACGCGTCCTGCAGCGCCGCGTCGCTGGGCTCGAGCAGGCGCTTCGCCGTGGCGATGGTCTGCAGCTCGTGCGCATTGCGGACGGGCCCGTACTTCTGCCGCCCGTCACGGATCCACGCATTGAGCGCGTCGAGGTGCGACTGAATGTCCTTTTTCTCGGCGGCCGACGACAGCGGAGCGAGCAGATCGTACAGCGCTTGCGCGCGCCCCTCGTCGCCCTTCGTGGCGTATTCCTTCGCCCCCAAGGCCAGCGCGTCCTTGCCCTTCTGGCCGAAAAGGCTCGGGGTGAGCTCGCCGGTGCGCACCAGATAGAGACCGCCAGTGAGCGCGGCGACCCCGCGGTTCGGCGTGTGGTTGCGGAAGCGGGCGACCGCCCGGGCCATCTGCGCGGCTTCGACCCCGGCCAGACGCTGGCTGCGCTCCTTCGACCCGGGGGCGCTGCTCAACAGATCGCGCACGGCGCCGGCGAAGGCATCGTCCGAGACCGCCACGTCCGGCGCGGTGGCGCCGTAGGGGGAACGAGCCCCCTCGCCCGAGCCTGCGCAGCCGAGTAGGGAGCCGGACAGCGCGAGCATCAGGGAAGCGGTGCCAACGATGAGCGATCTTCGCATCGCGCCAAGTGTACACGGCCGCGCGAGCCACTCCCAGGTGATTGCGTGTACTCTTCCGTTCATGGCCCGAGGACACCTACTCGTCGTCGACGACGAGCCTTCCATCCTGACAACCTTGCAAAAGGCACTCTCGCTGGAGGGCTACGCGGTCGACGTCGCAGGCGGGGTCAAGGTCGCGGACGAAAAGCTGAAGAAGCGCAGCTACGACCTCTGCCTCTTCGACGTGATGCTGCCCGACGGCGACGGTTTGGAGCTGCTTTCGCGTCTGCGCACGGCCAAGGTCGAGGTCCCGGTCATCATGATGAGTGGGCACGCGACCATCGACACCGCGGTGCGGGCCACCCGCCTCGGGGCGCTGAATTTCCTCGAAAAGCCCATCAACACGGACGCGCTCCTCATTGCCGTCGAAACCGCTTTGCGCCTGGATCGCGCCGAGGCGGAGGCCCGCGCCCTGCGCCTGGCCAGCGGCGCCGGCTCGGACCTGGTGGGCGAGAGCCCGGCGATCAAGAAGCTCATGGAGCAAATCGGCCGCGCTGCCCGCAGCCATGCGAGCGTGCTCGTCACCGGCGAACGAGGCACCGGCAAGGAGCTCGTCGCGAGGGCCATCCATCAGATGTCGCCGCGGGAAAAGGGCCCGCTCGAGAAACTGAACTGCGCCGCCCTCCCGAGTGAGCTCATCGAAAGTGAGCTGTTCGGCCATGAGGTGGGCGCCTTCACCGGTGCCACCAAGCAACGCCGCGGCAAGTTCGAACGGGCCAGCGGCGGCACGCTCTTCCTCGACGAAGTCGGCGACATGCCGCTTCCCATGCAGGCCAAACTGCTGCGCGTCCTGCAGGAGCGCGAAATCGAAAGGGTCGGCGGCAACGAGACCATCAAGGTCGACACCCGCGTCGTCGCCGCCACCAACCGCGATTTGGTCGCCGCCTGCGACAAGGGCGAGTTCCGCGCGGACCTGTACGATCGCCTGAACGTCGTCCCGTTGGCGCTGCCGCCGCTGCGGGCCCGCCGCGAGGACATTCCTCTGCTCGCGCGGCACTTTCTCGAGCTCGCCGCGCGCACGAACGACCGCCGCGACATGCGCATGACCGACGACGCCATGGGCGTGCTCGCGGCGTACAGCTTTCCTGGCAATGTTCGAGAGCTTCGCAATTTGATCGAGCGCCTCGTCATCCTCACCCCGGACAACGTCATCCAAGCCGAAGACGTGCGCACCTGCCTCCCGGGCGGAGGCTCGCCCAAGACCGCGGGCCTCTATCGCCCCGGCACGCCGTTCCGCGTCTTGGTGGAAGAAGCCGAGCGCACCATCTTGTCCGAAGCCATCGCGCACCACGGCGGCCAGATGGCGGCCACCGCGCGCGCACTCGATCTGGAGCGGAGCCACTTGTACAAGAAATCGCGCGCCCTCGGTCTACGCGGCGACAAGGGCGACACCGACGACGAAGGCTGACGCACGGCACGGAGCCTGCTCCTGCGGGCTCCCGACATGAAACTCTGTGGTCCTTTCTTCACGCTCGCCGTCGCTCTTTCGTTGCTCTCGGGCTGCCGCAGCCAAACGATCGACAACCAAGCCAACGTTGCACGCTACGAAGCGAACATGGAGGCGCATCGAGAGATAGCCTACGCGACGTGTGCCGATGGCAACGCGATCGGTGTGAACTGCGGTTTGATCACGAAGCACGTTGGCAACGAAGAATTTCGCTCCAAGTTCCGTGAGAAGCACTGCGCGGAGCCAACGACGGAGGAGAAATGCCAACTGCTCTTCCAACGGCTGGTCGATGCCGAGCTCGCAAAACGCTACTTCGCCGCTGATTCGCAGGCCGTGATCATGACGTGCGACCTGCACCCGGCGGAGTGTGACGATCCGCTGGTCTACGAAAGGTACCTCCTCGACTCGCACAACGCACACGTCCGCGAGAAGCACGCCAAACGGGTGAACGCCATCGAGGAAGAGCGCGAACAGCGGCAAGCCGAACACACCCGCCAAGCCGTGGAAGGTTCGATGGCCGTGATCTCCGCAGCCGGCCAGATCACCAGCGAAATCGACTACCAGAAACACGGCGGCACCAAATGCCATAGCTACCCCAACGTCTTCTCGGGCGCCGTCACCTACTGCAAGTCGCGCTGATACTCCGGTTCTCGACGCGCTACATGGCCCGCAGCTCGCGGACGAAGAAGAAGAGCAGAATGGCGATGCCGAGAAGGCCTTGAAGCATGGTGGCCGCCGCTTGCTGCGGCCCCATCGCCCCGGAGGCATAGACGAAGGTGACGCCGGTCACCACGGAGATGGCCAGCACGAAGGCTTGAAGCAACGAGATACCTTTGTCGGCGCGCCGGCGGGCCGCGTCGACGGCCTCGAGGAACGGCTTCGTCAAAAAGAGGAACACGGCCATCGCGATGAAGGAGCCGCCCATCTCTTCGTGCGAGAGAAAAAAGTCATACGCGCCGTGCAGTCCCACGACGAAGAGCGAGGTGCGGAGAAAATTCGATGCGTGGCGCTCGCCGTCCTCGATGAACTCGAACAGCGCCGTCGCCAGAATGCCGGTCATGGCCATGTGCAGAAAATTGGCCGTGAGAAAGCGCGCGAGGCCGCTGTGCACTGCGCCCTGCGCGATGTAGTCGATGTTCTCCTCGGCGGCGAAGCCAAGGCCCACCATCGCGCCGGCCACCAGCACGTCCAGGCGGTCTCCCCATTTTCGCAAGATAGGCACGAGCGGCAAGAAGAGGAGCAACTTGGAAGCCTCCTCGCGCAGCCCCACGCCAAAGACGAAGAAGAGGATGTCCCTCACCATGTCGCCCGTCTCGATCAGGCGCAGGCGCGACTCCTCCACCGCAATGAGGAACATGGTCGGAATCACGCTGGCCACACCGAGCCCGAAGGCCACGATGTAGAGCGGCAAGCGAAACCACGGGCGCTCCCCCAGCTTTCCCAAGCGCCCGCAAACGAAGGCCCAGGCCAGCGCGGAGACGGCGCTCATCAAAAGCCCCATGCCCTGCCAGCGCTGCTTCCAATTGACCCAGAGCTGCAGCGCCGCGCCCTTCCAATCGCGCTCGTTGACCGCAAACCGGTATTTGGTCAGGGGCCCAGCCGCCTTGAAAACGCGTGCATCCTGCAAGCGATCCCGCACGTGATCCCAGGCGCCGGCGTTCATCCAAAGGTTGAGCGCAATGTCCACGTCGCCGGCGCGCTCCGGAAAGGTCAAACCTTCGCGCTCGAAATAGATGGCCGCCTCCATGGGCGCACCCGATTGCTGCGCTTCGCGCGCGAGCAGGTGGTTGTACCAAGGCACCGGGGGCTCGCCCTTCGCACCCGCGAGCATCTGCTCGCGCACGTGGCGAGGCACGGCATCGGCCTCCACCCCGCGCCAGAAACGCGCCACCAGGGTGATGTCCGGCGGGAGATCGCGCCAGAGCACCTCGTCCAGCGTATCGTCGTTGAGCAGGGCGCCGGCAGCATGCTCGGCAATGGGGTCGTAAGCTTCGCCTTGAAGACGGCGGCGGATGCGATCGGTGATGGCGCGCTCGTGGTTGTCCAGAAACGCGAGCACCAACGGCACACTCGGCCGCTCGTGCAGAAGGCGGACGTAGATCGCCTCCGCCGCCGCGAACTGTTTGCCATTGGCCAGCGCCGCGGCGCGCTCTTCGTCCGTGGTGGCCCGGTGGCTCCAGTACGAAGCGATCGCGAAGCCCACCGCGAGGGTCAGAAGAAACGCGACGAGCCCGGGAACGAGCAGCCGCTCCTGACCCGATCTGGTGACGAAGAGCCTCGTGAACATGCCGTCCCCGTCCAATAGCACCCCGCGCGAGGAGGCCGGGGGCGGCGGCAGCGCTCTATATTAAGGAGAGACTGGCCTTTTGTTCAGTGCATGGACTCGCCGGCGTCCCCCATGCTCTCGTGGGTCCGGCTCGTGGAAATCACTCACCTTTTCGTCGTGTTTCAGCAAACCACGAAGCCAGAGTCAGGTACGAGCATCTAAAATCGGGCATAAATTGGCCGGATTCAGTTTGCACCTGAAAATGGCGTGCGTTAGGTTTTCCTGTGAAATGAACCAAGTCGCACCCAACCCGGAAGAGGGCGTCGTTTTAACCAAGGCCATTCTCCGGGTAGCCGAAGCCCTGGGCCTCTCGCAACGGGAGCTGGCACGTATCCTCGGCGTGAGCGAGGCCACGGTGTCGAGGCTCATGACGAGCACCTTCATAACGCCGAGCAAGAAGGAGGGGGAGTTGGCTCTTCTCCTGGTGCGCATCTTCCGCGGGCTCGATGCCCTCGTCGGTGGGGACGAGCGGAAAGTTCAAGCCTGGTTTCACTCTCCGAATGCCCATCTCGGGGGCATTCCCGCCGAGCGCGTGCTCACCGTCGAGGGCCTGGTCGATGTGGCCACTTATCTCGACGCCATGCGCGGGCACGTGTAGCCTCTCCGCCGAGTGAATTTCCAGACGGATATCGCAGGGCTGTGGAAGGCATGCGAGGGTGAAAAGCACCTTGCGGCACTGGCCTTGGACGCCTATCGCGCTGTCGAATCGCAGCACATTACCTCTACCCGCAAGCTCGTCGACTCGGACGAGGAGCAGCTCCTGTTGGAGGAGCTCATCGACACGGTGAAACCGCCCGTGCCGAACGGGCCCGAGTTTCGCGGCCTGCACTATTTGCTTTTCACCCCCTTCCGTCATCCCCCGCTGCGGTGGGGCTCTCGCTTTGGAACGCGGGCCGAACGGGGCATGTGGTACGGCTCCGGCGACGTCGAAACGTGTTTCGCCGAAGTCGCCTATTACCGTCTTCTCTTTTTGGAGGGGACGACGGCGGACCTGGGCATCGTCACCATCGAGCTGACGACCTTCGTGGCGAACGTGGCCGCCACCCGCGGCATCGACCTGACGAAGCCGCCCTTCCGCGAGCACGAGATGCACATCTCGTCGAAAACGTCGTACGCCGCCGCGCAGCCTTTGGGCCGCGCCATGCGCGCCGCCGGGGTCGAGGCCTTCCTCTTCCGCTCGGCCCGCACCGTCTTGGATCCCGCCGCGCCCCACCCCAACGCGCACCACGGCATCAACGTGGGCCTCTTCGATCCCGTCTTCGCGAGCAAAAAGCCGACGAGCACGAAGTACCAAACCTGGACCTGCACCGCGGGCCGCGACAAGGTCGAAGTCTCCCGCAAGAGCATCGCCCACCCCCTCACGAAGGCAGGCGAGTCCCTGGTATTCCCCCGCCGCGACTTCGAAGTCGACGGCTCGTTCCCCGTCTGCGCTTAGAAGAAGATTCACAGGAAGACGGGAAGACGGGAAGGTTTAAGAGGGCTTCCAATTGGCCAAGTGGGCCAACTGGAAACCCCAAAAAAAGCGTTCCGTGTTGCCGCGCGTCGAAATCCCTTCCCGTCTTCCCGTCTTCCTGTGAATTCTCCTCTCCTAGTTGGCCGCGCCGACCACGCCTCCTCCGAGGGTGCGGCGCACCGGGGAATCCACGTTCGCCGACGGAGGCGCAGCGCATGTCGGGTCCAGGAAATGGCTCAACACCTGCGCGCGAAACGGCAGAAATACTTGGGCCAAGGCCGGGGAGATCACACGCTTTTCGCTGACGTGGGTGAAGAGGTTGCTGCGCGGCCAGGTGGCGCCGGCGCCGAGATCGTCGCCGATGCTCAGTTGGTGGCAGCCGGCGCACGATTGTGTCGTCGCGCGATCGAGAATGTTGTTCGACGTGAGGTCCGAGCGCCCGATGGACTTCAGCTTCGCCGTGATGGCCTGGTGAAGGCCCGTGTTGTTCTCGGCCTGGACGCGGTAGTCGTTCGACGTCCCGCTCTCGATGCTCTCGCCGGCGTTGAAGCCGCTGCTCGTCGACATCGTGATCGTGTTCACGTCTCCCGACGCCAGCGCTTCGACCTGGTCCAGAAACTCCGTCTGGAACCCGCTCGACTGCCCATTGGGGCCGAAAAGTCCGCCGAACGGATTGACCTGCACGAACGTGTTCTTCGCCACCAGCGGACAGGGTGACGTCTCGCCGCAGACGCTGCCGAGCCGGAACTCGCGAAGCTCCCACGGCTGCTGGCTCACCCGATTCATGAACATGTTCGCCCGAATCTGCCCCGTATCGGTCCCGCCAGGACCGTAGTGCGAAGCCTCGATGACCGGCGCGAAGCCGGGGAGCCCCGAGTAGTAGAAATTCGCGAGCTTCGACGCACGCGAATTGGCATCGCCATCCGTCGAGAGATTCGCCCAAAACTCGGCAACGGGCCTGCACCCCCCGATTCCCGCCTCGGGATGGGGATTGGGCAATACCGCCTCGAAGATGAACAGCATGCGGTCCAAAACGTTCTCGATGCCCGAGTTTTTCCCGTACACGATGCGGTATTGCCCGCAATTCGACCCATTTTGCGGCGCGAGGTCGAAACGGTTGACCAAGGCCACGGGCGCAAACCCGTCGTCGCCGGGTTCGAATGGATTGGTCTTCGACAGCACGCCCTCCTGCCGCGGGCATTGAATGGGAAATCCATTAATGGCCGGCTGGCCGCCCACCAATTGATCATCACAATGCGGCCCGGATGTGGTTCCGTGGGCCCTGTCGTTCAGAGTATCGACCATTTGCTGGTACAATCCCAACGAGGTCTGCCCGGTTGGGCCGAGGTTGCTCACGATTCGATTCATCACCGATTGGAACGAGAACTTCTCCAACTCGATCGCATTCGTCACGAACAACGACCGCGCGGGATCAATCGCGACACACGCCGCGGATTCGAGGGACTGCGAACTCGTTCCTCCTGTATTTTCTCCCCCGCGATCCGAACACGCAAAAAAGAACAAAGATGCGGTGGTCAACAGACCCGCATATCGCAAAGAGCGCATGCACACCTCGATTGAACGCCGCGGAAAACGCGACTCCCGAGACGCTCATGTAAAAGAGAAAAGATGACCGTGGCTGAGACCGGCCCCGTCGTGAATCAATACACCATTAACGCCAAAGCCAATTGATTGTGGCGGATTTACGAATCGTTTGCATACGAGCAGCGGCAGCAGGACAATCCCGGCGAGGCCGGCGCCTTACCGCCCCTAGCGCCAGGATCGCCAGAAAAGATGGCGGTCCTGACATTCTGGAGCGCGCATCGCTCCGGTCCCGCCGGTCTTGTCCCGCTGCCGCAGTTCCTGCACGAGGTCATTCAAGGCCTGACGCATTCAATGACCGTTACCCAGGTTGGACACTCCTTTTCTAGTTGCCAGTAGCCGCATCGTTTATTTCGAACTTTGTCGATTGGCGGAAAGCGCGACACTCGCCAGCGGGCGTGGCCGAGTACGGGCACGGGCAAGGGCACGTTGGGGACGGATGGGATGACCTCGCTGAATCCAACCCGGGCAGCCATTTCCAGCACCCACGAGAAGCGCCGTCAGCCCAACCGTGCTGCGTGGTGCGACGGCACCGATCCATGGCATGATGGCGTAAAAAGAGATGATCGACTCGATTCGGTTCTTTGCAGCCACGGACGTGGGGAAGGTCCGCGAGCACAACGAGGACAACTTCCTCGTCGACAAAAAGCTCGCGCTCTTCGTCGTGGCCGATGGCATGGGCGGGCACGCGGCCGGAGAAGTGGCCAGCGCCATTGCCGTGCGCACGTTGCACGAGGAGATCAAGCGGGAAAAAGAGCTGATTGACGACTACGTCAATGGAGCGACGGGGGCCGCCAAGGTCACGCAGAAGGACATCATCGCGCTGCTCGAGCACGCGGTGCAGCGGGCCTGCGCGAAGATCCACGAGGAAGCTCAAGGCGACGCGGACAAGCGCGGGATGGGCACCACCCTCAGCGCGATCATCGTGCTCGGGCACCAAGCCTTCATCGCCCACGTCGGCGACACGCGCATCTACATGATGCGGGGCGATGAAGTGCATCAGGTTACCGAAGACCACACGGTGCACAACGAGCTCATCAAGCGCGGTAAGCTGTCGCGCGAGCAGATCGAGAAGGTCGCCCACAAGAACGCGATCACGCGCGCGGTGGGTGTCTACGAGCGGGTCGAGGTAGACACGCTGGTCATCGAGCTTCTGCCCAGCGACACCTTCGTGCTCGCGAGCGACGGACTCACGGGCTACCTGCAGAGCGTCGAAGAGCTGCTCACGCACCTGCAAAAGGACGGCGACCAGGCGGCGAAATCGCTCGTGGAGCTGGCGAACGAGCGGGGCGGCAAGGACAACATCACGCTCATCATCGTCAAGGTGGGCGAGGAGGGCGAGGGCGACGACGAGCGCGCGCGGCGCCTTGCACTCAAACGCGACGTGCTGGCGCGCATGCCGCTGTTCGCGAAGCTCACCGAGCGCGAGCTGCTTCGGGTCATGCAGGCCGTCGAGGTGCGGGCCTTCCACGAGGGCGACGTGGTCATCCAAGAGGGCGACCGCGGCGACGAGTTGTTCATCGTCCTCGAGGGCAAGGTGCGCGTCTCGCGCGGCGAGGCCACGCTCACGGAGCTGGGCCCCGGCGAACACGTGGGCGAAATGGCCCTGATCCGCAGCGTGCCGCGTTCGGCGACGGTCACCGCCCTGGGCGGCACGGCGGAGCTCATCGCCATCAAACGCATCGACTTTTTCGAAATCCTGCGCAAAGAGCACGAACTCGCGGTCAAGCTGCTGTGGCAATTCCTCGGCGTGTTGGCCGATCGGCTCGACCAAACGAGCAGCGAACTCAAACACGCGCGCGAGGAGCTGACGGCCGAGGACATCACGGCGGACATTTTTCCCATCGCCGAGCAACCAACGTCGCCATTTCCGGTACGTTGACGGGCGGAGCACGGGCCGTTAGCGTCGCATTCCTTCACGAGGCCTGGCGGCCTCGTAGGCCTCATCTACCATCGATTTCTCAGTCTGCGATCGGTTCTCCGAATGCGTGTTCGAACTTGGCTTGCCACTGCGCTCCTCGCGATAGCCCCGCTCATGGCTTCGGCGGAGCGGAGCGCCTTTGCGGCCGATTCGCCTAGCGGTTCGGTGGTCATGTGGCCCACCCTGACGCCCGCGGGGGACCAGCCAGGGTCGGCGCCGCTGCACAAGCCCAGCGACGCGGAGACGGGCATTTTTTCGCGTTCGCAGGAGCTGGACGCCACGTTGCGCGATGCGTCCCAGGACCTCGGCTACACGCTGCACGTGACGGACACGGGGCCGGTCTCCGGGAAAATGCGCGACAGCGACATGATCGATCGCGCGGCACACGAGGGTGCGGCCGGCGCGACGGCGGGGACGTGGGTGGTGAGCCCGCGCCTCGAGGCCGCTGGGGACAACCAGTTCGTGCTGCGCATCGTGGCGGTGGCGCCCAAGTCGCGCGAGCTGCGCGTCCGCGTCGAGATCGTCAAAGGCAGCGACGTGGCGGTGCGCGGCTTGGTCATGCTGCGCGATCTCTTGTCCCCGGCCGCGGCGGCCCAGGCGGCGGCCATCGAGCGCGAGCGCGCGCGGGTGGACGAGTCGGCGCGCGAGCGGCTCATGATGCCACTGCGATCGCAGGGGCGGGCGGTGCTGGCCATCAATGGGGCGCTCTTCGGCGGCTACGTCGCCTTCAGCGTGCAGCGCGCCAGTGGCAACGACGATCCGCGTGTGCTCTATCCCCTGTTGGCGCTGGGCACGGGCATCGGCATCGGCACCGCGCTCCTGGTGAGCGAAGAGTGGGACGTCGGCACGGGCGACGCTTGGTTTCTCGCGGGCGGGGCCTGGTGGGGCGCCGGTGCGGGCCTGCTCATCGCCAATGGGCGCGACACGCAGCCGTTCTCCGATAGGTACTCGTGGGGCGCGGCCGGCGGCGTGATCGGGCTCACCCTGGCCACCGTCGCGCTGACCCGCTCCAAGGCCGACGAAGGCGATGCGGTGCTCACGCACTCCGGTGGCGGTTTGGGGCTGGTGCTGGGCGGCCTCACGGAGATGGCCATTCGCGGTTCGCAGCCGGACGTGACGCCGAACTACGGCGCGGGCATCGGCGCCGCCATCGGCGTGGTAGGCGCGGGGACCCTCGCCTCGTTCGTGCGCGTCTCGCCGTCGCGGGTCATGCTGGTCGATCTCGGCTTGGGCGTGGGCGCACTCGCCGCCGCCGCCTCGGCGAGCCCGCTGCTCTTCGAGACGCCGGTGAGCGAACGCCGTGCGCGGGCCTTTTCGCTCCTCACGGGGGCGGGCACCTTGCTAGGCGGCGGCATCGCGTGGTTTCTCACGCGCAACATGCCGCGCGAGCCCGCGCTTTCGCGGGCCACGACCCGCGCGAACACCGGCATGAGCATGACCCCCACGGGCGGCGTCATCGGTACGTCGGTCACGGCGACCGGCGTCGTTCCTGCGTACGGCGTGGGGATCACGGGTCGCTTCTGATGGGGCTTCTCGCGCTGGGCTTGGCCGCGCAGCTCGTCGCCGTGCCGCCGCAGGCGCCATCACGGCAGAAGGTGGATCTCTCGGCGCGCTGGGAGCCGCCCGTGCTCCACACGACGGCGTTTCTCACGGGCTTGCGCTACATCGAGGCGTACATGTACCCGCACCCTTTCGCGGAAGGGAACTTCGAGCATATCGCCGAGCGCTACCGCGATACGTTCACGCACTGGCCCATCTTCGATTCGGACAAACCGGCCTTCGAGTGGGACGGCGATTCCTGGCGCATCAACGTCATCGGCCACGGCCTCATGGGCAGTGAGCTCTACACGCGCGCGCGCATCTGCCATTTCGGCTGGGCGGGCTCGCTCGCCTTCGCCGTCGGCAGCACCGTCGCCTGGGAGTACGTCTTCGAGGGCAACGGCGTGCGCCCCTCCGTGTGGGACCTCGTCTACACGCCACTCAGCGGTCTGCTTCTCGGCGAGGCGCGCTACTTCATCTACCGCACCGCGCAGTCGCTCAGCTCCCCCACCGCGCGCAACGTGCTCTCCGCCATCGCCGATCCCTTCGGCGAGATGGAGCGCCACTGGCTCGGAAGCCCCTGCTAGACCGACGCCTGCGCCTCGCTCGTGAGGTGCTCGCGCACGAAGGGGACCAGCACGGCGTTGACGGCCTCCGGCTGCTCGATGGGCGAGGCGTGCCCCGCGTCGTCGATGAGCCGCATCGTCGCGCGCGGCAGGCGGTTCACGATGGCCTCCGAGCGCGCCGGCGGCGCCGACGCATCTTCGCGGCCGCACACGACGAGGGTCGGACAGCTGATGGCCCGCACCTTGTCCAAGATGCTCTGCCGCTCCACCGACACCGCCTTCACCGCGCGGCTGACACCGAGGCGCGGAAAGCCGCTGACTCGCGAATAGACGCGCTCGGCGAGCTCGGGGCGCTCGCGCAGCGTCTTCGGCGCGAAGAGCATCGGCGCGATCTGCTTTTCGACGATGCTCGGCGGCAGCCCGATCGTGCGAAACACACTGCTCATCACGCGATCCTTCACGCGGCGCACGCGGGTCTGCGCATCGGCCGTCGTGTCGATCAGGCCCAACCCGACGATGCGCATCGGATTGTCGAGCGCCACGCGCATGGCCACCATGCCGCCCCACGAGACCCCGATGAGCAGCGCCTTGAAGATGCCCAGCGCATCGAGCGCATCGACCAGCGCGCGCGCATGATCGTCGAGCGAAAACGGCGGCGGCACCTCGCTCTTTCCGTGCCCCGGACCATCGATGACCACGACGCGCCCCAACTGCGAGAGCGGGCCTACCTGCTCGTCCCACGCCGATCCATCGAAGAGAAGCGCGTGCAAAAGCACGATCGCCGGATCGTTCGGCCTCTGCGCTTCCCCGCGTTCCTCGTAAAACCAACGGCCCAGTCGCGTGGTGACGTACACGGCGGAATGTTGACCGAGTGGGGAACGAAGATCAACAGGGCTGAAAATGCGCAAAAAATGCCAAGGGCCCCTCGTTTCGGAGGAGCCCTTCGCAAACTGGCACGGGATCGCGCGATCTTTACCTCAGGGGAAGATCTCGCGCTCCTTGTACACGGCCTCGATGCGCGAGAGCGCGATGGCATAGGCGGCGATGCGCAGGCTCACCTTCTTGTTGCGCGCGTAGTCGCTCACTTCGCGGTAGGCACGCTCCATGGCGCGTTCGAGCTTCTCGTCGACCTCTTCCTCCGTCCAGCTCTCCGAGCGCTTGTTCTGCACCCACTCGTAGTAGCTGACGGTGACGCCACCCGAGTTCGCGAGGACGTCGGGGAGGATGGTGATGCCGCGCTCCTCGAGGATCTTCTCGCCGGCCGGGTTGGTCGGGCCGTTGGCGCCTTCCACGATGACCGTGCACTGAAGCTGACGGGCCTCGGCCTCTTTGATCTGATTCTCGAGCGCCGACGGGGCGAAGATGTCCGCCTTGGTGGCGAAGAACTCTTCACGCGAGATGGGCTTGCCGCCCGGGTAGCCCGCGATCGACCCGTGGTGCTGGACGTAGTCCTGCAGCTTGTGGGCGTTGAAGCCCTCCGGGTTGAACAGGTAGCCCGTGTGGTCGCCGACCGCGATGGTCGAAACGCCGAGGCGCGCAAGGATGACCGCCGCGTGCGAGCCGACGTTGCCGAAGCCCTGCACGGTCATCGTCTTGCCTTCGAGCTGGAAGTTGTGCTCCTTCGCCCACTCGATGAGGCAGAAGACCATGCCTTGCGCGGTGGCCTTGGCGCGACCCAGCGTACCGCCGGAGGCGACGGGCTTGCCGGTCACGACACCCTTCACGCTCTGCTTTTGGTAGCTGCCGATCATGTTGGAGTACGTGTCCATCATCCACGCCATCGTCTGGCCGTTGGTGCCGACGTCGGGCGCGGGGATGTCGTAGTCCGGGCCGATGTTCATGCCGAGGGCATGCGTGAACCGGCGCGTGATCTTCTGCAGCTCGTGGGGCGTGACGCTGTGCGGGTCGAACTTGATGCCGCCTTTGCCACCGCCGAACGGGAGGCGCATGAGGGCGCTCTTCCACGTCATCATCGCGGCGAGGGCCTTCACGTCGTCGAGGCTGACGTCGGGATGGAAGCGGATGCCACCCTTGAACGGTCCGAGCAGGTTGTTGTGCTGGACGCGGTAGCCCTTGAAGAGTTTGACCTCACCGTTATCCATCCGAACCGGGAAGTTGACGATGATCTCGTTCTTCGGCTGGCTCAGGATGGTGCGGACGAACAACTCGAGGTTGGCCGCGGCCGCGGCCTCGTCGAGGTAGTCCTGAATCACTCCGAAAAAGTCGTATTCTTTCTTCGTCGTCGTCGACGGGAGCGACGTGCGCGACGGCGGGGGCACGGGAACAGGCTTGTTTTCCGAGTCGGTCATCGGTGGATTTCGACGCATGGCGTCGCCTTCGGTGCGGTTGGGGGGTCGCTTACGCGACGAGCGGCGGTTCAAAATGTGTGGCTCGTTCTAGACATCGGCCATCGCTTTCGCCAGCGGGATCGTTCGAGCGAGATGGCTTTTCGAAACATCCCGGAAACATGGGAGGTGTTCGCCCAAATCGGTTTCCCTTGACAGGTGCGCCGAAGGTAACTCAGATGCGAGCAGTTGATGAATATGATTTTCACTTTCACATTCGACCTAAAAACGGGCCGGATCGGAGGAAAATGAGCAGCCGCACGACCGTCGTCCTTGAGCGCCCGCTGTCCGTGGACGGAGACCTCCGCAACCGGCTGCACGGAACCGACTGGCCCCCTCCCCCGCACGACCCGCGCGAACGCGATCTGGCCCTGGTGCTGGAGGACTGGGAGGTGCGGCTGTTTGGAGGGCGGAAATTCCAGTACTTCGTGACCCGCGGTTTCTGGCATCTTCAGCTCTGGCACCCAAAGGCGAGGATTTCCGTGCTGACGCCCTCGCGTCTGACGTCGGGTTTCTACGAAACGTTCCCGGTGGCGAACTGGAAAGCTCAAGCGCCGGACTACAAGTCTCTGGTTCAGCTCGTTAGCGGGATGCACGAAATACGGCTGCCAAACTACGGAGAAGTGGCTCGTTTGGAAAAAGCACTTGTCGACGACGTCGTTCGTGCCAAAAGTGCTCTCCTTTCCTGAAAAACCGTGTACCTTGCGCCGCCGGCTTCCTAGGACCGGCATATCCTGCCGGAGCACGGTTGAAATGTTTGGAGGAATTTGAGCAATGAGTCGCTATACGGGTCCGCGCGTTAAGATCATGCGGAAGCTCGGGACGGAGCTCCCCGGTCTGTCCCCCAAGAAAACGGAACGCCGGCCCTATCCCCCCGGCCAGCACGGTCAGGCGCGCAAGAAGCTCTCCGAGTACGCGGTGCGCCTTCTCGAGAAGCAGAAGGTTCGCATGAACTACGGGGTGAGCGAACGCCAGCTTCGTCACTTGATGCACGAGGCGAAGACCACGGCCGGTAACACGGGGCCGAAGCTCATCGAGCTGCTCGAGCGCCGTCTCGACAACATCGTCTTCCGCTGCGGCTTCGCCCGCACGATCCCGGCCGCCCGCCAGCTCGTCAACCACGGGCACATCCTCGTCAACGGCAAGCGCGTCGACATCGCCTCGTACCGCATCCAGAAGGGCGACGTCGTGACGGTGCGTGATCGCAAGAAGATCCACGCCGCCGTCGAGCAAGCCTTCCCCGTCGCCGACGGCTTCCAGACGCCGTGGATCGACGTCGACCGCACGAAGCGCCAGGCCACGATCTCGTCCCTCCCGGACGAGGGCGCGGTCCTCTTCCCGCTCCGCGTGCAGCTGGTCGTCGAGTTCTACTCGCAAAAGATGTAGTGCCTCCGGACGGTGCCCCGTCCAGGAAGCCGCGGCAACCGCCGGCCCGTCAAAAGGCCGGCGTTCCGTCTTTTAAGTGGTCTCGTTTCTCCCAATGGGTCCCATTGGTGGATTCGAACCGCCAAGACGCCGAGAACGCCAAGGTTTGGAGGGGCGTGAGAAGGCGTTGCTCGCCCCTCATCCCTCTTTTGGCGGCCTTGGCGCCTTGGCGGTTGAATCTCGGCCTTCGGCTTAGTGGTGAACCCACAACGTGTACAAGTACACGGCGGTGCTCGTGAGGAGCAGGGCGTCGATGCGATCGAGGACGCCACCATGGCCCGGGACGATGGCGCCCGAATCTTTGACGCCGGTGGAGCGCTTCAAAAGGGACTCCCCCAGGTCGCCCGCTTGGCCCAGCGCGCTCGCGACGATGGCGAGGGGAATCGAGTGCGCCAGCGGAAACGCCGGCAAATACACGAGGCTCGCGAGGAGCGCCCCCACGACGGAGCCCGCCAAGCCACCCACGGCGCCTTCCACGGTCTTCTTCGGAGAAACGAGCTCGTAGAGCTTGTGTTTGCCGAGGAAACGGCCTGCAAAATAGCCACCGGTGTCGGCCAGCCACGCGAACATCAGCGTGACGAGCACGTACCCCGGCCCATCGTCCTGCATGTCTCGGCGAAGCATCGCGAGCATGGTCATGGGCAACGCCACGAAGAGCGGGCCGAAACCCATCGCACAGGCGCGCAAGGCCGCCGAGGAGATGTCCCCCACGCGCACCAACGTGAGCAGCGGCCCGAGGAGCGGGATCGCAACGAGCATCGTGAGGAGCACGCGCGGGTCGTGGCCGTAAAACCAAACGAGGAGCGAGGCCGCCGCGGAGAGAAGCACGCCGACGATCTGCGAGACCCGGTCCCCCGGGTGCGTCATCGAGAACAGCTCGAAGCTCCCCACCAAGGCGGCCGGAAACGCGAGGAAGTAAAACGCGTACGGCGGGCACTTGTAGAGGAGGAAGAGGATGACCGGGACGGCGACGGCCGCCGTCAAAAGGCGCATCGCCAGGTTCGACTTGGTGACCGCCATCGTTTCGATCAGACGGCGATGCGCGCCGCCTCCGCTCGATCGGCCGGGCGCCCCAACCCCGCTTGCGAGGCGGTCCCGGATCCTGCCGACGTGCCGTTTGCCGGATGCTGCGGACCAAGCGACAAGTGCTCGATCTGCGAACCGGTGAGGCCGTAGCGGCGCTCGCGGGCCTGGTAGCTCGCGATGGCCTGGTAAAAGTCTTCCACGCTGAAGTCGGGCCAGAGCACGTCCGCAAAGTGAAGCTCGGAGTAGGCCAGCCCGTACAGAAGAAAATTCGAGATGCGCCGCTCGCCCGAGGTGCGGATGATCAGGTCCGGATCGCCCACCTGAAGACTCGGCATCAGCCCGTGGAGCGCTTGCTCGGTCACGTCTTCGGGCGCCAAGGTGCCGGCGGCCACCTTGCGGGCCAGCTCACGAGCCGCGTTGACGATTTCCTCGCGCCCGCCGTAGCTCAAGGCCAGCGTGAGGGTCATCTCGTGGTTTTCCTTGCTCTCGCGACGCAGCGGGTCGAGCACGGCACGCACCAGGCCCGGCAGGCGGCCGAGGTTGCCAACGGCGTTGAGCCGGATGCCGTTTTCGAGGATTTCCTCGCGCTCGGACAGCAGGAACTCGCGCAGGAGCTCCATGAGGGCGTCCACCTCGTCCTCCGGGCGTGCCCAATTCTGCTCGCTGAAGGCGTACAGGGTGAGGGCGCGGAGGCCAAGGCGACGGGCCGCTCGGATGATGCGCCGGGCAGCGTGCGAGCCCTCTTTGTGACCGCGAACGCGGCTCAAATTGCGCTGCTGCGCCCAACGGCCGTTGCCATCCATGATGATGCCGACGTGGGACGGGAGATTGCGTGCTTCGACGAGCGTCATGCAGCGTTACCGGAGACTCGGGGGCCGCGCACGATGGCGCGGTACAAGGATGCGCTAGGTATCACGGGGCGACCGCCCCGGCAATGAAGTCCTCGGCCATGGCGGTAAGTCGTGTCAACAGGTCTCTCATGGAACGGGCTCACCATGATACTTAAGGTGGCATGGTTGGCTTGAAGGTCACGCTGCGCCTTCGCATGTCGTCGCACGATGCGCATTACGCTGGGGAGCTCGTCGATGGGGCGCGCATGCTTGCGCTCTTCGGGGATCTCGCCACCGAGCTCCTCATCCGCCTCGACGGGGACGAAGGCCTCTTCCGCGCCTACGATTCCGTGGAGTTTCTGGCCCCGGTCTTCGCCGGCGATTACATCGAGGCCACAGCCGAGCTGCTCACCGTCGGCAACACCAGCCGGCAGATGCGCTTCGAGGCGCGCAAGGTCATCGCCAACCTGCGCGAGTCCGGCCTGCCCCCGAGCGCAGCCGACCTTTTGGAGCCCCACGTGGTCGTCTGCCGGGCGACCGGCACGTGCGTGGTGCCCAAGGGCATGCAGCGAAAGGCGCGAGAGCTTTACATGCCGGCCCTTCCCGCGGGCCCGGCGCCGGATCCGGAGCCCATCGTCACCCCCACCCCGCCGCCGGACATCGTCTTGACGGCGGCCATCGTCGGGGCCGAGATCACCCGGGCGCAGACCCCATATCTGCCCATAACTCCTCAAGAAATCGCTGACGAAGCGGCCCGCTGTCGCGAGGCAGGTGCGGCGGTGATTCACCTGCACGTGCGCAACGACGATGGGACATCGACCCAATCGGCCGAGCGCTTTGCGGCGGCCATCGAAGCCATCCGCGCGAAGACCGACTGCATCATCCAGACGACGACGGGCGGTGCGGTCGGCATGTCGATGGAGGAGCGCGCGGGGCCGCTCGCGTGCCGGCCGGAAATGGCCACCCTCAACTGCGGGACCATCAACTTCGGCGACGACGTGTTCATCAACACGCGGAAAGAGATTCGGGACATGGCCGCGCGCATCCGCAAGGCGGGGAGCGTGCCCGAGCTGGAGTGTTACGAGGTGGGGCATATCGAGGAAGCGTTGCTCTTGGTGAAGGAGGGAACGCTCACCGGACCGCTGCACTTCCAATTCGTGCTCGGGGTGCCGGGCGCCATCGGCGCGCGCGAGGAGCACGTGCGCTTCATGCGCACGCTCGTGCCGGAGGAAGCCTCGTGGGCCGTCGCGGCCGTGGGCCGGCACCAGCAGCCGATGACCGAGCTGGCCATGCGCCTCGGCGGGCACGCGCGCCTCGGCCTGGAAGACAACATTTACCTCTCGAAGGGCGTGCTCTCCGAGGGAAGCGCCCCGCTCGTGCTGCGCGCGGCCCAGTATGCGCGCAGCATCGGGCGCACGCCGGCGGATCCGAAGACGGCGCGGAAGATCCTCGGTATCCCAGGCACCACGTGACGGCGTTCGTCACGCGGACGCTCGTCGCCGATGGTCTGACCCCGGTGCGGGCGTACGCGCTCTTGCGCGACGCCGCCGAGGGAACGGCGTCGTTTCTGCTGGAAAGCGTCGTCGCCGGGGAACGCTGGGGGCGTCTCTCGATGCTCGGCTACCGGCCGCGCTACGAGGCCGCCCTGCTGCCCAATGGCCAGTGGAGCGTGCGCGGCGAGGCGCCGTTTTCGGCGCCTCCGCGCGGAGGCGATCCCCTTTCGGTCGCGAGCGCCCTGTTCGCGAGCAAGGTCCAGCCGCGCACCCCGGCCGAACGCCTCGCCGGCGCGCACGTCGGCTACTTCGGCTGGGACCTCGTGCATGCCATCGACAAGGTCGAAACGTGGCCGGGCACGGAGGCCCCACTCGCGCGCTTCGTCGGCGGGAGCACCGTGGTGGTGTTCGACAATTTCGCACAGACCTTCACCATCGCCGCGGAGACCGAAGAAGAAGTCGACCGCGCCGAGCGCGATCTCGCGGCACCGGGTGCACTGCGCCGGATTGCGCTGCCCGACCGCGCACAGCTGCCCGCCGACATGGCCGTGAGCATGGACGATGCCGAGTACGAGCGCATCGTGCGGCGGGCGAAGGAGTACATCGCCGCGGGCGACGCGTTTCAAATCGTGCTGGCGCGCAATTTCCACGTGCCGCGCGCCGGGCGCGATCCCTTCGACGTGTACCGCGCGATGCGGGTGCTCAATCCGTCGCCGTACATGTACTTTCTCGATTTTCCACCCGCGGAGGGCGAAACCGCGCGCACGCAGATCGCCGGCGCGAGCCCGGAGACGCTGGTTCGACTCGAAGACGGCGTGATGACCGTGCGCCCCATCGCAGGCACCCGCGCGCGGGGACGCACGCCCGACGAAGACGCCGCGCGCGAGGCCGAGCTCCTGGGCGATCCCAAAGAGCGCGCCGAGCACGTGATGCTCATCGATCTAGGCCGCAACGACGTGGGTCGCGTGGCGGACATCGGCAGCGTGCACCTGGTGCGCAACATGGAAGTGGACCGCTACTCCCACGTCATGCACATCGTGAGCGAGGTCGAAGGCCGCGTGAATCCCGCGCGCGTCCCGCCGCTCGAAGCCTTTCGCGCAGCGTTCCCCGCGGGCACCCTCTCCGGCGCGCCCAAGCTGCGCGCCATGCAGATCATCCGCGAGCTCGAGACGCGTCCGCGCGGCATCTACGGCGGCGCGGTGGGCTACCTCACGCAACATGGCGATTTCGACTTCGCCATCGCCATCCGCACCGCGGTATGCCGCGGCGAAGGCTTCGACGTCACGGCCGGCGCGGGCATCGTCGAAGGCAGCGTCCCCGCCGACGAGGCCCTGGAGACGCGCAACAAAGCCCGCGCCGTCCTGGCCTCCATCGAAGCCGCACCCCGCGACATGCTCTAACGCGCGTGCTTCGTGAACAGCGTGTACTGCATGCCGTCCGGCGCGCGCAGGCGCACGTTCTTGTCCATCCACGGCGTCACCACCGGCCCGCCGAGCAGCTGCGCGCCCGCGGTCATCAAGGCCTCGCCGGTCTTCGCCGAATCGTCGACCTCCAGCGCCACGCGCACGGGCCCGGCCACACGCGGCCCCACCTCGATGCGATCGACCGATTCGGCCATCTTCGTGGAGAGAAGCTCCAACGTGGCCCTGCCTGCCTCGAAAATCGCGCCGCTTCCCTCGGGTTCGGCCCACGATTTTCGTAGTGGGAGCCCGAGTCCATCGCGGTAAAAGCGGAGCGCCGGTTCGTACTCGTCCACGGTCAACGCGATGCGCAGCTCGCGGATCGTCGTGCCGGTCTTTTCGCCCGGGCCGGCGTACAGCGTGTACTGCATGCCGTCCGGCGCGCGCATCCGAAACGTCGTCCCCCAGGGCGCCGCCGCCGGTCCCGCCATGCGCTCGGCACCGCCGACCTCGAAGGCCCGCGCGACGGCTTCGGGGTCCTCCACGTCCAGCCCGAGGCGCACCGGCCCGGAGACGCGCCGCCCCACCTCGATGCGATCGATGCGCTCCACTTGCTTCGTCGAAAGGATCTCCAAGGTGGCGAGGCCCGCATCGAGAATCGCCCCGCTGCCGTCGGGCCGATCCCACGTTTCGACGGCGCGCATCTTCAAACCCTCGCGATAGAACCGAAGCGCCTCGTCGTAGGCGTCCACGGTGAGTGCCACACGCATTTCATGAACGGGATTCGCCTTCACGGAAGCTCCTGTCGCAGTGGTCAGCTTGGGCTCGTTGCGCGAGCAGGCGCCAAACACGAGTGCCGCGAGCACCACCAAGGCTAGAGGAATGATTCTCGACATGCTCCATGGATAGATCCTGTCCTCGCACGAGATAATCTTCGAACGAGTACCTTCATTCCGTACTATTGGTATCGAATCATGGACCGCCTCACCGGCATGTCGCTCTTCGTGTGCGCCGTCGATCGCGGCAGCTTCGCTGCGGCCGCGCGCGATTTCGGGATGACGCCCGCCATGGTCGGCCGCCACGTGCGCGCCCTCGAGGAACGCGTCGGCGCGCAGCTTCTTCAGCGCACCACCCGCACGCAGCGTCTCACCTCGTTCGGGCGCCTTTATTACGAACGGTGCGCGCGCGTCCTCGCCGAAATCGACGCCATGGATCGCACCGCCGACGAGCTCCGCGCATCGCCGCGGGGCCTCCTTCGCGTGACCACCACGGCCTCGTTCGGTGCGTGCCGCCTGGCCCCGGCGCTTGCCGATTACCTCACCCGCTACCCCGACATGCGCGTCGAGCTGATCTTGAACGACCACTACACCGACCTGGTCGAGGAAGGGTTCGACGCCGCCGTGCGCGTCGGGCCGCTTGCGCCATCGCGCCTCGTGGCGCGGCGCCTGGCCAGCGTGCGCTTCATCCTCGCCGCGTCACCGCACTACGTCGCCGCGCGCGGCATCCCCAAGCGCCCTGAAGACCTCACGCGGCACACCTGCATGGGGCACGCATATGGCTCGTGGAGCGATGTCTGGCCGCTCGAAACACCGAACGGGGCCGCTCAGCCCGTGAAGATCCGCGCGCGCCTCAAGATCAACAATGGCGAGGCCCTGCGCGCCGCCGCGGTGCGAGGAATGGGCATTGCCCTTCAGCCCGAGTTCCAATTGGCGGACGACCTCGCCGCGGGACGATTGACGCGCGTGCTGCCGGATCATCCCTTGCCCGAGGTTCCAATGCACATCGTGTATCCACCGCAAAAGCCGGTGCCCGCAAAATTGCGGACCTTCGTCGACTTCGTGGTGGAGCGCTTCGGCCGCTGAGCTACTTCGAAGGAGGTTGCGCCGGCGCCAGAAGCGGTGTGAGCATGCAGCTCATGGCACGCAAATCCATCACCGCCCCCAATGCGGTTTCCGTCGGTCCGTATTCGCACGCCGTCGATACGGATCCCTACGTCTACCTGTCCGGACAGACCCCGCTCGACAGCGCCACCGGCCGCCTCGTCGAAGGCTCGGTCGGAGACCAAACGTTGCAATGTTTCAAGAACCTCGAGGCCGTGCTCACCGCGGCGGGCCTCACGTTCGACAACGTCGTCAAGTGCAACGTCTTCCTGACGAACATGGCCGACTTCGCCGCGATGAACGAGGTGTACGCGAAGCAATTCACCGCGCCCTATCCCGCGCGCACCACCATCGGCGTGGCCGCCCTGCCCCTCGGCGCGCGCGTCGAAATCGAGTTGGTCGCGAAGCGTTGATCACGTCGAAGGCAGAAGCGCGCGCACGACCGTGTCCAATTCGGTCGTGCCGCGCACGTGCCGTTCGCCTGCACCGGCCCAGCGCACCACCTCGCCGTTGATCCCAGCGTACATTCCGCGCATGTGCCGCGCGACGTCCGCCGACATGCCGAAGCTCTGAAACGCCGGCTCGATGGCCTCCGCGGGCGCGAAATCCGCTTCCACGGGTCGGCCGAGCGCACGCGCCGCCGCCTCCGCGACATCACGCGGCGAGTACGCGCGCGGAGCCTCGAGGGCGATGATCTGGACATGCTCCGCGGGCGGCCCCTCGAGCAGCGCCTGCGCCGCGACCGAGCCAATGTCGCGCGTCGCGATCATGGGCAGCTTGCGATCGGCCTCGATGAACGTGGGCAGCTTGCCCGTGGCGGCAGCCGCCGCGAGGGAGCCGGCCCAGTTCTCGACGAAGTAGGCGGCACGCACGAAGGTCACCTTGGCCTGCGTCTGCACGAGCCGTTGCTCCGCATTGTAGAGCGAGACGATGACCCCCGTTCCGTCGGGGCGATGGGCGCCAATCGACGAGAGGAAAACGACGTGGGGGATGCCGCTCGCATCGATCGCGCGCGCCACGGCGTCGGCGAAGGCGATGCGCCCTGCGAGAAAGTTCGTCGCCGTCACGTCGGGCGGCTGCAGGAAGTAAGCCCCTTCCGCACCTTGAAGCGCTGCGGTCAGCGCCGGCACGTCCTCCAGCGAGGCCACGGCCACTTCCGCGCCGCGCGCACGGAACGGCTCTCCCTTTTTGGCATCGCGCACGATGACGCGCACCTTCTTGCCCTTGGCGAGCAGCGTATCGACGACGACCGAACCCGTATTTCCCGAGACTCCAGCAATGACGAACATGCCCAAAAGCTACGGCGCGCCCTGGCATGTATCCAATCAATGATAGACATATGAACCATGCATGACATGCATCTCGATGCGAGCGACCTCCGCGGCCTGGATCTGAACCTGGTGCTCGCACTCCATGCTCTGCTCGTCGAGCGCCATGTCACCCGGGCGGCCAAGCGACTCGGGCTCACCCAATCGGCCACGAGCCATGCTCTGGCGCGGCTGCGCACCAAGCTGCGTGATCCACTGCTCGTGCGCGCGGGAAAGGGTATGGTCGTCTCGCCGCGCGCGGAGGCGATGCTCGGGCCGCTCGAGCGGGCCCTGGCGGATATCGCCCGCATCGTGGCCAGCCCCGCCCCCTTCGATCCGGCGAGTGCGCAAATGCGCTTCACCATCGGCACCAGCGATTACATCGAGTTGGTCCTCATGCCGAAGCTCCTCGCGCGCATATGGTCCGAGGCGCCCGGCGTCGACGTGCGCATCATCTCCGACCCGCGCCCGTGGGGCGACTCGCTTACCGAGGGCCGGGCCGATCTCGTGTTGGGTTTGCCCCAGCACGGCATTCCCGATTTCGACATACCGGCCATCGGCATAGCTACGCCCAGCGGCATTCTGGCCAAGAGCCTCTTTCGCGAGCGCTTCGTTTGCGTCCTGCGAAAAGGCCACCCGTGCGCGCGTCGCCGGCTCGATCTGGACACCTTCGTTTCACTGCCACACGCCCTCGTTTCCCCGAGCGGCGAGGCGGGCGCGGTGGTCGACATCGCGCTGGCACGGCTGGGCAAACGCCGCCGCATCGCCATCGAGGTGCCCCACTTTTTGGCCGCGCCTCACATGGTGCAGCAAACCGATACGATCCTCACCCTCACCGAGCGGGTGGCGCGCACCTTTGCCCCATCCCTCGACTTGGTCCTGGTCAAACCGCCCCTCGAGCTGCCCAGTTTTTCCATGTCGATGCTCTGGCACGAACGCCGCCGCGCCGACCCCGCCCACACCTGGCTGCGCTCCTGCGTCGCAGAGGTCTCGAAGGGAATTTGAAGACGGCGTGAGTGCTGCAGCGTTTTTGAATGACAAGCGGAGGAGCGGACAGATGATAGCGGACATGCGTCCTCCGGCCATTGGCGAATTCCGAGCGTTCCCACTCGATGGTGCGATGCTCTACTTTCACGGTGCGACCGGCACCAGCGTTCGCGTGCAAAACGAAGCGACCCGCACGTTCACGCGGAAGGCTCCGCGCGTCGTGATGTTCGGCATCACCAACGTTTGCAACCTCTCGTGCCACTTTTGCTCGCGAGACACATCGCGTGCGAGCGCGTGGACCGTGGAATCGGCGGCGGAGGTGCTCGAAGGGCTCGCGCACGCGGGAACGCTGGAGGTGGCGTTCGGCGGCGGCGAGCCCTTTGCGTTCCGCGGCTTCGAACGCCTCCTTTCGCGTTTGCGAACGACGACCGAGCTCGCGCTCAACGTGACCACGAATGGCACGTTGCTCAGCGACCAGGTGCTCGCCCGGCTCTCGGGTACGCTCGGACAGGTGCGCGTCTCCATCTACGAAGACGCCGGATGGCGCCGCGCCGCCGGGGCGCTCCTTCGCGCGGGTCAAACGTGGGGAGCCAATGTGTTGCTGCACGACGGCGTCATGGCGGAGCTACCGGCGCTGCTCGTCGAGCTCGCGGCGCTCGGGGCGCGGGATGTGTCGCTGCTTTCCTACGTGGGCCCGGATCCATCGATGATGCTGAGCGCTCAGAGCGAAGAGACGCTCGCCGCGATCGTTCGCGCGAGCCCCCTTCCGTGCCGTGTATCCGTCTGTTTCGGCGCGCGGCTCGGTGTTCATCGACTCTTCGACGGCATGGACGACGCCGGAGACTGCGGCGCAGGCCTCGATTTTCTCTCCATTACGCCGGACAAGCGCGTGCAGGGCTGCTCATTTCACGATGTATCGTTCCCCATCGAATCGGCCGAAGACGCGATGCGGGCATGGAGAACACGACGGGACTCGTTGCGCCTCGCGTCCTCTCGCCCAGGATGCGCACGCGCCGCGGAGAGAACCGGCGGCGGCGGACGCGACGGAATTCGCATCTGGCAGTCCTTCAGCGGGAACAACAGCGGAGAGTGCATCCTCGTCTCCAAGTTCGAATCGGTGGAGGACGCGCAGAAGCTGCTCGCCGACCTACTCCCCGGCTACGTGCCGGGGGCACCATACAGCGAGCCATGGAAAGAGCTCTTCCAACGCGAGCACGCCGATATCCCGCAGCGCTTTGCCGGCTGGGCGCCGCAAGAGATGCTCGTCGAGGGCCGCACCTTCATGGCCCGAACCGACTACACGGCCGAAGACGACTTTGCCGAGCTGCGCGCCTTGTCATGGGCGCGCGGAGGAGAAGAGCTCGCGGGTGGCGTCCACGTGCACGGCAAAACCAGTGCGCTCGCGATCGTACGGGCGCGCGATGCCACGGACGCTGCGCGCGTCGCGCAAAACGCGGAAGGCGTCGGTTGCATCGTCGCACTGCACGGCGTGAACGTCCTCGTGGCGCTTTCCGAGGGCCCGGACGACCCGGCCCCGAATGCGCCGGAAAACGCGCTCGCATGGAGGAGGGATACCCTGAGGTCTTTGGCGGAGGACCGCCCTTGGTCCATGGAGCTCGCGTTCGAGGACGTGGATGCCTCCGCCCTCACGGAGGCGAGCAAGGGTCTTGCAACGCCGCCGAGGGAGCGTTCGCGCATGACGCTTTCGTTCTGGGAGTATGAACAGGAAGCGCGATCGATTGAACGCGCCCGAGCGGCGGCCGCGGAGATCGAAGGCGCGGTCCACGTCAACAAGGTCGTCCTCGTCGAAAACATCGTGCGCAAGAAGCGCGTCGCACTCCGCGGATATCGGCATGGCGCGATCGTCGTGTCACTCGATGGAGAAACCGTGGCCCTGACAGGACAGCTTTGGCGCGAGCCGCCACCGCGAACGAAGGGACGAAAAGCGCCCGACCCGGAGCCGCTGGTTGCCTCCATGGTCGAGGGCGGATTGCGGGATCGATTGCGTTTGGAGCTCGGCTCGAAGACGTTCGAACTCACGCAATGCCAGCCCGGGCCATGGGGTCAACGCGTGTCGATCCGCGTCGAAACGAGCTCCCCGGCCGACGCGCTGACCGCGATCACCAGCTACGCCGTCCAGGAAGGGCTCGAGGTTTGGGTCGAGATTTCCGACCTTCGCCCGATCGAGCGTGGCATCCGGCGGCTCCTGGCCGATCTCGACGCGCTCACCCGCCGATAGAGGCGGTCACGAAAAGAGACGTTGGCGGGTGGCCGCGAGGAGTTCCGCGAGCGATGCCACCATGGGCATGCCATATCGGGCGCACACGATATCCACGTTTCCCTTGCGCCAGTAACCCTCGGGGCAGCACACGATGACCTTCCCCGTGTGCGCGAAGAGGCCCAGCTCCAAGAGCGTGATCGGCGCCTTCGTCGTGGGGGCGAAGTACATCGCGATGCAGGTGGCGGCGTCTTGTGCGTCGAGCTCCCATTCCACTTGGGCGCGTAGGTTCGGGTCGGACATCGATTGCTTCCAGCTGCTATCCCAGTCATCGCGGCGCGGATTCAGAATGACCGCGGGCGTGTCGCCAAGGCCGCGTTCGAATTCGCGTTGCCAATCCTCGGCGGCGCCCATTTCGATGGAGCCGGCGAGAAAGACACTCGGCAGTGTGCGATCGAACGAGAGCGGCGCGGGTGGTTTGAGTAACAACGACATCGGGCAAAGTTCTCCTCGTACATGGTTGTACCGTTGAAATCGGCGCGCACTCGAGCCAAAGATGTCCCTAATGAGTGACACGTCGCCCGCCATCGGTCGTCGTGCGATTCTGGCTACTTTTTCGGCCGTTTCGCTCGCACATGGCCTTGCCGCCTGCGCGCCTTCCGAAGAGGAAAACGCGCTCGATACGCTACCCGAAGAGCTCCGCCTGCATCCCGAGCTGGCGCGATTTCTCCATTTGTCCGTGCTCCTCACCGGATTCGAGCAGCTCGAACCGTCGTTCGCGCAGTCGTATTTGCATTCGCTGCAGTCGGATGCACAGCGTGCCGCCGATCTTCAACGCCTTTATCAACGCGCGGGATACCGCGATTGGCATGCACCGACCAGCCTCGAGGAGTTGGAATCCCGAGGCATCTTCCAAGATGGCGCATTTCGCGTGCTCACCGATCGCGTGATTACCAATTGGTATACGGGCCTCTACGAAGAGGGCTCGGGCATGCGTGTCGCCACCTACGTCCGCGCGCTGGGATGGCGTCTCGACGGCATCAATGCGCCGACGACCCGCGGCGGACCTCCCGGCTTCTGGAGCCGGCCACCCGTCGTGCGATGACGCTCGGAGATAGTCCATGAGTTCGAACATGCTCGATATGCAAGCAGACGTCGTCATCGTGGGAGCTGGAATGGCCGGCTCCATCGCGGCCACCCGCCTCGCCAACGCGGGGGCCAAGGTCCTGGTGCTCGAAGCCGGCCCACGGGTCGATCGCGCGCAGGCCATCCAGCGCTACCGCGACTCGGTGATCAAATTGCCCGAGACGCCTTACGAGACGGTGGCGCACGCACCGGCGCCGCTTTTGGATCGCATTGGCGATTATTACGTCCAGGCGGGGCCTGACACGTTCTGGAGCAACTACCTCCGCCTGGTCGGAGGCAGCGCGTGGCATTGGCTGGGCATGACGCCGCGTTTGCACCCTACCGACTTCGAAATGAAGTCGCGTTTCGGCATCGGCGTCGATTGGCCATTACGCTACGAGGATATCGAGCCGTATTACATCGAGGCCGAACGGCTCATGGGCGTATCGGGGCACGGCGATTTGGAATCGCCGCGAAGCGCGCCCTATCCCTTGCCGCCGATTGCGCTCAACAATGCGGACAAGGCCTGGAAGCGCGCGCTGGCGACCTTGGGAATCGAGATGAGCGTCAATCCGCAAGCGCGCAATTCGATTCCGCACGACGGGAGGCCTGCGTGCGACGGCCGGGCGAGCTGTCTTCCGATTTGCCCCACGGTCGCGCGTTTCGACGCCGGGGTGCAGGTCGAGCGCGCGGAACGGGCGGGGGCACGCATCGTGGAGAATGCGGTGGCTGTCTTCGTCGAGGTGGGGGACGACGAGCGCATCCGAGGCATCCACGTGCGCAGGCCCGATGGCACGACGCAGATTGCGCGCGGGCGCATCTACATCTTGGCCGCGCACGGCATCGAGACGCCCAAGCTTTTGCTCCTCTCGCGCACGTCTTCGCGTCCCGGCGGCGTGGCCAATGGCAGCGACCAAGTCGGCCGCAACCTCATGGACCACCCGACGCAGGTCACTTGGGCCCTCACCCGCGAGGCCCATGGAGCCTACCGCGGCCCGCAATCGACGGCCGGCGTCGATCATTTTCGCTTTCGCGACTTCGAGGGCGTCGATCAACGCGCCCACCGCGGAGCTTTTCGCATCGAGCTGCGCGCGGACGGCTGGACGTACGCCAAAGGAACCGCCGATTTCGCGCTCCCCGAGCTTCTCGCTCGCGGCATTCGCGGCACGCAACTGCGGCGCGAGCTCGCATGGCATGCGCATCGCCACTCGAGCGTCTCCTCCCTGGTCGAGCAGCTCCCCAACCCGAACAACCGCGTCACCTTGGCCGAGGACGCGCTCGACAGCTTCGGTTTGCCCCGCCCGAAGGTGCACTACGCCCTCAGCGACTACGAGAAACGCGGCCTCGCCGCCGCCCGCGCCACGCACGACCGCATGTACGAGGCCCTCGGCACCACCTACCTCGAACACGCGCCCGATTTCTTCGGAGGCGGACACATTCTCGGCACCTACCGCATGGGCACCGATCCCAAGACCAGCGTCGTCGATCCGCACGGCCGCTCCCACGACCACTCGAACCTCTTCCTCCTGGGCAGCGGGCAGTTTTGCACCGGCGGCACGGTCAACCCCACCCTGACGCTCAGCGCCCTCACCTTGCGCGCGCTACCGCGAATCGAGAGGGCGCTGGCGGGGGATTGACTCGCCTTTACGGCGGAAGGCGTTCAATCCACGCTTTGACGGCGGAAACGGCGTCCGGATCGGCGTGCTTGCTGGCAATGGGCGGCATCGATTCGGGCGTGCCGTCGCGTCTGGACATTCGATACAACAGGCCACTCTGCTCGGGGTGGCCGGCGACGACGCGGAACGTGTCGCCCGAGGTCTTCGGGCGATCCATTTTCGCGCCCACGGTGGCCTTGTAGATGCTGCTGGTCGCGGCATCGCGCTCGCCGACGAGAAGGCGCAGTTTCATGGGATTGTCGGCCCAGGCAATTCCGTTCTCGTTGTGGCAATGACCGCAATTGGCGTGCAGATACCCGAACGCGCGCGACGTCGTCTCGTCGCCTGGAGCCGCAAAGTTGGCGTCGGCCGCGGGCGGTGCGGAGAGCTTGCCTTGCTCGACGAGCCATCGCAACGTGAGCGCCGAGGCGGGGGCCTTCGGTTGGAAAAGCTGAATCGCCGAGAAGCCGAGAATGGCCCCCGGCTCGCCGCGGTGGCACTTGAAGCAATCCTGGCGCGAGGGCACGTCGTGATCGGTCCCGCGAACGTTGGGGGCACCGTCGACGACGAGGTCCGCGTCGGATTCATCGTCGCGCCAGACGAAGGTCGACGCGAGGTAGTCGTCTTCCAGCTTCCCCGTATCGGCGACGTGCTGGATGAGACGCGTCTCGAGACGCTTTCCGGCGCGCGAAAACTCTTTGAATAGCTTGGTCCCGATCGGAAAGCGCCAATGGTCCATGTCGGTCGTATCGATGCGCGCCCCCGCCGGAAGCACGATCCAGCGCTTCTTGTCGGCGGCGTCCGACCACAACGCATACGCCGGTGCATATTCGAGCGAGGTCGCGGCCACCTGCTTGGTCGCGATATCCGAATAGAGCCCCGCCTCGGAAATGCGTTGGGGCGGCCCCGAAGGCCCGGCATCTCCGGGCCCCGCATCGATCCCCGGCGGCGGACTGCCGCCACCGTCGGACGACGAGCCACAGGCCGCAAACAATCCCGCCAACGAGGCGGCCGCAAGGACGGCCGCCCCTGCCTTCGTCGCACTCACGATGGTACGCATGACGACTTATGGCGGCGTGGGTTGGCAGTCGGGCCGCGCATTCGCGATGGGCGGAAGCGACAGCAGGTACTTCGCAATATCTCTCGCGTCCTCGTCGGTGATCTTGGAGTACGGAGCGAGGTGCCCCGCAGGCATGGGGGGACACACCAAACCGCCGTCTGGCTGGACGCCTTGCTTGATGGCTTTGACGATATCGTCCACCGACCGGCCCGCGAGGCCTGTCGGATCCGAAGTCAAATTCGCGCTGTGGATCGTCTCCGGGAAATTGGGCGGCAGGTGGAGATCGGCCCGGTTGAACTCACGATTGCCTGCGAACCATCTCTCTCGATCTGCCGTGGGAGGGTTGACCCCCGCCTTGTCCGGTGTGTGGCACTCGATGCACGCCGCCGTCACCGCCGCAATGTACTTACCGCGCATTTGGCTGTCGTAATCTGCGTTGCCCTCTTGCTTCGGCGTGTGCACCTTGCTGAGATCAATCGGCGGTGCCGTGCCTTGCGGGGGTGAATTCCACGGAGCTTGGCTCGTCGAACGATGATCGACCCCCGGCACGGTGCGCAAGTACGCAACAACGGCCTTCGCGTCGGCGTCGGTCATGTTGTGGTAAACCCAATATGGCATGACCGGATAGAGAGCGTCACCGGTGGGGCGCTTCCCATTTTGGAACATGTCGCGAATCTCTTGGTCGCTCCGGTTCTTCAAACCGGTCTCGTGATTCGACAGATTGCGCGCGGCGAGGCACCCCGGAGGATCTTGCGGACCGCCAGGTCCCGCATCGCCGCGATTGACACCGATGAAACAATCGTTGCCCGCGAGGTAGCGGGTCATGTCGGGGCTGCCGTCGGCGTTGCGCGGCGTGTGGCAATCGCCACAGGATGCCAGCGTGTCCACGATGTACTTGCCACGCACCGGGTCGCCCCCAGTAGACGGGCTGTCCGTTGTGCTGTCCTTGCTCGCATCGGTGCCCGCGTCCTGCGTGGGAACGGAGGTGTCATCACCGCTACATGCACCGACCAAGAGCGCCGGCACGCTTGCCGCCGCGAAGACCAACAGCCACATCGATTGCCGCATAAGCTTTCGTCCTCCGAGATGACTTAACTTGGGGACATTACATCTCGGGCGTCAATCCTTCTTTTGATTAGGTCGCCGTATTCGTCTCTCGTGAACCCAGTGGACGCATGAGGAACCAGGACATCAGCGAGGCCGGGAGAATGAACCCAACCACGATAAAAAGGCCGTAAAGGACAGGCGAACTCGACGCGCCAAATCCGTCGGCGAGCGCCATCGGCGACCACCATGGTGTCAATTGCAGCGAAAGAAATGCCATCACCATGATGGGGTATTTCGATGCATTCAAGTTTTGGATGCCATTTGGACACCCAATTAAGACCATAATGATAACGAAAATCACTTCCAGGAACCACGAGCCCACGGGCAGTGAGCTCCACACCCCCAGCCCCACATGCGCCGACGAATACGGCCACAACGCCAGATCGGGATCGTGCACCGCGAGATCCGCTAGGAAGTGCGAAAATACGGCTGCGGCCGCGACCATTCCCCATCGCGGTCCACCGGCTCGCCATAGAGCGATGCCGGCCAGGGCCGCCCAGGCGACGGACATCGCGAGCGAATGATCCCAATCGGTGAACTCGAGTGACATATGCATGTACCCATTGGCATTCGCGGCCGGGGTCACGCGTTCGAGGCCGGCCCCGACCAGCACCCCATCGAGGATGTCGAGCAGGCCGATTCCGAATAACGGAATCCACGGGGGCACGTCACGCAAACGCCGCGCAAGTGCAAAGCCAATGGCAAAATGTCCTGCGTACATTGGGCGATCCTATTCGTTTTTCAACGCATCGCCTGGGCAAGCACGAAGGCAATGCGCTCGAGCACCAACGCCGCCACGATGAGCAGGCCGAGCGCGCGCAGCGGAGGGAAAAGCACGTAGAGCTGCGCGGGGGACGACGCGCGCGCCACGAGGGCGATGGCCACCTCCAGCACGATGGCCGCCGCGAACAGAGGGCCCGCCAGGGCCACGGCCAAGGTGATGCCACCCGCGAGATCGCGCACGGCGGCCAGCAGCGGGTGCGCGGGAAAATCGGCGGTGGCGAGCGCCAACGCCACGCGCGACGGGCCACCCGACTGCAGGAAAATCGCCGCGGACAGCAGCGCGAACAGAATGCCCATGTGGCTCGCTTTGCCGGCGACGACGTCGGCATTCCACGGCTCGTGGGCACCGCGCAGCGTATCGACCAAATTGCCCGCCATGGTCGCGGCCCAGAGAGGAATCGCCGCGGCGAGCGCCACCGGAATGCCCCGCACGACGTTCTCCAGCAGCAAAAGCGGCCACGGCTCGTGGGCCACCAGCAGCGTCGTCCCGGCTGTCGCTCCGACGGCAGGAAGGATGCACAATGCAAGCATCAACCCGAGAACGGCGCGCACGGGTCCGGGAAGGGCGCGCAAGCCGAACGCGGGAACGAGCGCGACGGTCGGCAGCATCCGTGCCCAGGAGAGACCTAGGGCGGATAAATCGATCCCGAAAGAACTGGGAACCGCCATCGCGACCGGAAACGAGGGTACCGCGGCCTTGACCAAGGCGGGCGGAAAACCGATTCTCTCGAGCCATGAGCCTCGACCTGGACATCATCGGAAAGCCGTCCGAGCCCTCGAAACGCATCTACTCGTGGCAGGACACCGTTTTGTACGCGCTCGGCATCGGTGCCACCAAGGACGAGCTCGACTACCTCTACGAGGGGCGCGGTCCCAAGGTGTACCCGAGCTTCGCCGTCGTGCCGAAGATCGACCTGATGTTCGACTTCCTTGCGAAGAGCGGGGGCAACATGGCCATGGTCGTGCACGGCTCGGAAAAGATGGAGATCCTGCGGCCCTTCAACAGCGCAGGCACCGTGTACACCACGGCCACCGTCCGCGACATCTTCGACATGCGCAAGTTCGCGTACGTGGTCCTGGACATGGAGACGAAGAACGAGGACGGCGAAGTTGTCTGCAAGACGACCTCGAACATCATTTTCCGCGGCGAAGGCGGGTTTGGCGGAAAATCGATGCCCAAGGAAGAAGTGCCTTTCGCCGTGCCGAAGGATCGCCCGGCGGACTTTCGCATCGAGGAAAAGACGACGGACGAGCAGGCGCTGCTCTATCGCCTCTCGGGTGACCGCAATCCGTTGCATGCCGATCCCGAGTTCGCCGCGAGCGTCGGGTTCGAGCGCGGGCCGATTTTGCACGGACTCTGCACCTTCGGGTACATGGTCCGTCACGCGGCAAAGGGCGCGTGCGGAGGCGATGCGTCGAAGCTCACCGCATTCAACGCGCAGTTCCGGCGTCCGGTCTGGCCGGGCGATACGCTCGTCACCGAAGGGTGGATCGTGGCGCCGGGCGGCGTCGCGCTCAGCGTTTCCGTGAAGGAGCGCGGTGAGACGGTGCTGACCAGCGCCTGGGCAAGCTTCGACGCGGGTTGAATCGAGCAAACGAGGAAGACATGGCCAAGCTATCCAAATCGATTGTCATCGTCGGCGCGAAGCGCACGGCGTTCGGCACCATGCAAGGTGCCCTCAAAGGGTTGAGCGCGAACGACCTGGGCGTCGTCGCGGCCAAGGCCGCGTTGGCGCAATCGGGCGTCGCAGCCGACGCCATCGATCACGTGGTGATCGGCAACGTGCTGCAGTCGAGCGCCGACGCGATTTACTGCGCCCGGCACATCGGGCTCAAGGCGGGGCTGCCCATCACCACGCCGGCGCTCACGGTGAATCGTCTCTGCGGGTCGGGCTTTCAAGCCATCGTGAACGGCGCCGAGCAGCTCCTTTTGGGCGAGGGCCACGCGGTGCTCGTCGGCGGCACCGAGAACATGTCGCAAGCACCCCACGTGGTGCGGGGCGCGCGCGAAGGATTCGCCTTCGGCAAGGCGCCCGCGCTGGAAGATACGCTGTGGACCTGTCTGACCGACAGCTATTGCAACCTGCCAATGGCCATGACCGCGGAGAATCTCGCGGTGAAATATGGCATCACCCGCGAAGCCTGCGACGAATTCGCGCTGGTAAGCCAGCAGCGCTGGGCGGCCGCCAACGAGGCCGGGCGCTTCAAGGACGAGATCACGCCGCTCGAGATCAAGCAGAAGAAAGCCACGGTGAATTTCGAGGTCGACGAGCACCCGCGCCCGCAAACGACGCGTGAGGTGCTGGCCAAGCTCGCGCCCGTCTTCAAGAAGGACGGCGTGGTGACGGCGGGCAATGCCTCGGGCATCTGCGACGGCGCCGCAGCCCTCGTGCTCACCACCGAGGAATTTGCGCAGCAAAAAGGCCTCAAGCCGCTCGCGCGTTTGATCGGGTGGGGCGTGGCCGGTGTGGATCCGTCCATCATGGGCATTGGCCCGGCCCCGGCCATCCAGCAAGCGCTCGCACGCACGGATCTGAAGCTCTCCGATCTGGACGTGGTCGAGGTCAACGAGGCATTTGCGCCGCAGTATTTGGCCGTAGAGAAGGAGCTAGGCCTCGACCGGGCCAAGACCAACGTGAACGGCGGCGCCATCGCCTTGGGCCATCCCTTGGGGGCCAGCGGGGCACGCATCACCACGCACCTGGTCTACGAGCTCGCCCGCCGCCAAGGCCGTTACGCCGCAGGAAGCGCCTGCATCGGCGGCGGCCAGGGCATGGCCGTCATTTTGGAACGAATCTAAATTAGCGCGACATCGAGGCGCCGCTTCTCACGAAGAAAGCGGCGTCGCGACAGGCTTCAGGGGTGAACAAATGCTTCTCCCTGAAGCCCCCCATCACGACTTTGAGGCTCTGGGTTAGACCCCGCCCCGTAACACTTCTCTCAGGCCCCTCAGGCGACAAAGCCCCCGAGACCGTTTGCGGCCCCATGGATTACGACCCCGCCCCGTAACGCTTTTCTCGGGGGCTTGGGGCGGCGGACCCTGAGTTAGGACACACGCCGTAACGCTTTTCTCGGGGGCTTGGGGCGGCGGAGCCCCCCAGACCGTTTACGGCCATGGGTCACGCCCCCAGCGCGCCGCAACGCTTTTTCTCGGGGGCTTGGGGCGGCGGAGCCCTGAGTTAGGACACACGCCGTAACCCCCTCTTCGGGGGCTTGGGGCGGCGGAGCCCTGAGTTAGGACACACGCCGTAACGCTTTTCTCGGGGGCTTGGGGCGGCGGACCCTGGGTTAGGACACACGCCGTAACGCTTTTCTCGGGGGCTTGGGGCGGCGGAGCCCCCCAAAACCAGACCCGTGCGGCCCCCCAGGGCCGCTAGCCCGCCTGTTCGGCCAATACGAGGCCGCTGGCGCGCTCGCTTTCGACGTCGACCTTTTGGGTGCGCCGGCCGGCGATGACCGCCCATTTGACCGCGTTTTTCATCGCGCGGGCCGCGGCGAGGGCCGCCTGCACGCTCGGAAAAACCCAGGACAGTGTGCCAGGCTCCACATTGTGCCACTCGTACACCACGAGGGTCACCTGACGGACCAGATTGGGGTCTGCGTTGGTAAAGCGGGAGCTCACGTACACACCAGATTCGAAAGGGATACCCGAGGGACTAGGCCCAGAAGGGCGGGAAGAACTGTCAGGCGACGCGTCATCCGCCTCGCTTGCGTCTACCAACACCTCGCGCGATTCATCCATTCCCGCGCGGCGTGCTCTCTCCTGTGCGTGACGTGCCGCAACGGCGCGCTCCTCCAGCTCCAGGGCCGCGGTGCCGTCGTCGACCACGCTCGCGTCCACGTCAACCTGCTGCACGTCGGCAACGCGCAACTTGGCGCTGCTTTCAGCCGCGGTTGCAAGATGCACGAGCTTGCGACGGCGACGGGGCGCCGCGCCGCGGGCTGCATCTTTGGTTGCGAAGAGTCGTGAGAGTTTGCGCATCGCTTACTTCGGTAGTTCGATGATGTTATCCGCCCAAGACGTAGCGGCGTAAAGGGTCAACGGCCAATTAAAATCGGAGACGCGGTGCGTCGATCGATCTGCGAAACGGATGCGAAATATTCGCGGGAATTCAGCCGGAAAACCGCTCGCTCGCCCCACCTGAAAACACTCTGAAACCTTTAGGTGTAAACATTCAGTTAAAAATCAGGGGTCGCGCTAGCGGAACCGTTTCAACCCTGGGAGCGAATCGATGGTTCTCCACGAGCGTAACCCCCTATTTCAAGATGGCCAGAAGAACTCGTAATCGTGCTGCACTTTCTGGCCTCGCGCGCGAGATCCTGCATGAACGCGCACGCGCGTGAAGTGCTGCGTTGCACGCGTTCGCGCCCTGCGTTGTTCCGACCTTGTGACAGGTGTTGAAGTGGTATCGCCGCCATTGTTGTCACGATGACGAACGAGGCTCGATCGGCCGGATTTTTCTGCGTCTGGCGAATCTTGCATCGAGGCAAAGATCGGCTGTTTCGGTCGGAGTTCACTGGAGCGCGCAATGAATACGGGCCTCGCATCGCATGCGTGCGTCCCTTGCGTGACGTGTGAGAGACAAGCCTCTCGTGGCGGATGCCACATCGACGCGCCCAGAATTTCACGCGCACGTCCAGACGGGGGTATCATCGGTCCGCGTGTCCATCGGTTCGCGAGGCTCACTCCCGACGTACGGCGGGTATACGGCGGAGGGCGTAGCCTTTCGGCGGCTCTGGCCGCTCCATCCTTTGGCGCCCGCGATCGCCATTTTCGTGAGCCTGGCCGTGGCGATCGCCATTGGCCTCACGGGCTTGGATCACCTCGTTCGCGAGAGCGACGACCTCGCTGCCGAACGTGCCGAGCTGCTCACCGCGACCCTCAGCGCGCGGCTTCCGTGGTTCACGCTCTCGGGGCGCCAAGAAGCCATTCAGCAGGCTGCGCGGCGCACGCAGGCGGAGATCCTCATCGTCTATGAAAATGGTGGGATCATCTCCGATGCGAGCCTGGGCGCTCCACCGCCGGACACGATCCGCAAGTTCATCGTTGCGAAACGCGGTGAAGCCACGACATCGCTCGGCCGCGTGCGTTACGCCGTGCGACCGCTCGAGCGAGATCCCGAAGAAGGCTATGTGCTCGCCTTCGTGCGCGCGCCCGATCAATCCGAGGCAGGCCCCGCATTGGTGGCCGCGCTCATTGCCTTGACGGTCCTCCTCGTCGGCGTGGCGGCCGCCTTCGCCTACGCCGTGGCACGCGAAGCGAACATCGATGTCGAGTTCTTGACCGAACGCGTCCGCGCGATGATTCAAGTGCCCAGCGAGCCCTCCGGTGAGCCCGTGCCGGTGCGTTCGCTCGATGAAGTCGGTGCGCTCACCACCGCGTTCAATCAGCTCGTGGCCCGCTTCGTGGAAGCGGAAAAAGGCTACCGCGGCGCGTTGGAGCGGGCCCGGGCAGCCGACCGCGATCGCGCGGCCTTTTTGGCCGCGGTGAGCCACGAGTTGCGCAGCCCGCTGAATGCCATTTTGGGATTTGCCGATATCCTCGTTCAGGGCGTCGACGGCCCCCTCACCGCCGAGGCCACCGAGGAGGTGGAGCAGATTCGGGCCTCGGGTGGGCACCTGCTCGAGTTGATCAACGACATTCTCGAATTTTCCGCTCTGGAAAGCGGACAATTGCGGCTTTCCCGGGACCCGGTCGACGTGGTGGCCATCGCCACCGAGGTGCTGCGCGAGGCGGCCGGTGTGCTCCAAGGCCGCCCCATCGTCGTCGGGCACGAGGGCGTCGCGCGGCTGGTCATCGAGGCCGATACGAAGCGGGTGCGCCAAATCCTCACCAATTTGGTGGCCAATGCCATCAAGTTCACCCAAAAGGGCGAGGTCGTCGTCGGCGTGGCCTTGCAGGGTGCGTACGCCAAGGTGAGCGTGCGCGACACGGGCCCCGGCATCGGCGATACCGAGCGAGCCCTGATCTTCGAGGATTACCGTCAGGCCGGCGACGAGCACCGGCGCAAACGCGGCACGGGCCTGGGGTTGGCCATCGCGCGACGGTTGGTGCTTTTGCACGGCGGCGCCATTTACGTGGAGAGCCAGCTCGGACGCGGATCCACCTTCAATGTGCTCCTGCCCCTCAAAGCCCCCCGCGTGAGGTTGTCATGAGCCCCGCGGCCCTGCGCTTCGTACCGCGGTTGCTCAGCATGCAGCTGCTCGTCGCGGCGTTCAGCGATCTCGTGGCCGTCGCCTTCGCCCCGCGGCTGCTGCTCCTCGATCAGCGGGTGCTCGTGGCGACCTTGCCGACGGCGGGGTGGGTCTTCGCGGTGTCGGCAGTGTTCAGCGCCATCATTACCTTGACCCTGACCCGCCGCCTCGCGCCCACGTTGCGGGCCCTCGCCCAGGGCACGGGGCCGGTGCCCGCGCAGGACCTCCTGTCCGTCTATGCGCTGCCGGCGCGCATCGCCACCTCGCAGGTGTTCGTGTCGCTGGCCGCGTCGACGGCGACGCTCTTGCCGAATTATCGGCCGATCACGAACGACTTGTACAATCAGGTCGCGCTCATTCTGCTCTATGCGACCATCGTCATGGCCGGCGCGCTGCCGTTGTACGTGCGGCTGCGCAGCATCGTGGCGCGGGTGCTCCAAGTCGCGCCCGAGAACGCGGCCTACGATGCCGTGTTCGTGATGGCCGCCAATCCCCGCACGGCCATGCGGGCGCGCACGCGGCTGCTCGTCGCGGTGGCCGGGCCAGTGGCCTTTGTCGCACTGGGCGCATCGCTTCTCGTGTACGCGCACACCCGCTTCTTCGAGAGTGCCGTGCGGGCGCGCACGGCGAGCGACATTGCGCGCGGCGTGTTCGACCACGTCCGCGGGACGGATCGGGGGCGGGAGCAGGCCATTTTGGCCGCCGAGCAACTCGGCTACTTCACCGAGCTCTCGCCCAACGCCGTGTCGCCCTCGGCACTCGGCATGGGTGCCGAAGAAGAGACCACCGTCCTGGTGCCACTCACCGATGGATACGCGGCCGTACACTTCGAGGCCGCGCGGCTCGATACCATCACCTTCATCTACGCGCTCTTGGCCGTCACCGGTGTGGGACTCGCCGCGTTGCTCGCCTGGAGGGTCGGTACGCGCTTCTGCGAGGACCTGCGGCTGGTCACCAACACGGTGCGCACCACCGGTGTGGCCGACATCATCCGCGGCACACGCATGGTGCGCATGGCGCGCTTCATTTCGGTGGGCGCCATGATGGACTCCATCGAGCAGCTCGGGGACATTTTCCGCGAGTTTGCCGCGGCGCACGAGCAGGCCACGCACGCCCGCGAGGCCACGGAGCGCATGCGCGGTCTGTTCCTCGCCTCCATGAGCCACGACCTCAAGGCGCCGCTCAACGCCATCTTGGGCTTCGCGGCGCTGGCCTCGCGCGCGCCGTTGACCGACGGGCAACGCGAAAGCCTGGTCATCATCGAGCAGCGCGGGCGCGAGCTGCTGCACCTCATTCAGACCATCCTCGACGCCGCCCGCGTGGAGGCGGGCGCCTTCTTGGTCACGCCCGAGTGGACCGTGGTCGACGACGTGGTCATGAGCGCCGTGCTCGATGCCCGTGATCTGATGGCCGACAGCAGCGTGCAGGTCGTGGGCGAGGTGCAACGCGGCGTCCCCCGGCTGCAACTCGACTCGCTGCGCATCGTGCAGGCCCTGACGGGCATCATCACCAGCGCGGTGCGCTTCACGCACGAGGAGGGCACGGTGCTGGTGCGCGCCTCCTTCCGCGGCGACCGGCTGCACATCGACGTCGAAACGCCGGGCCGCGCATTGCCGGAGGAAGAGCGCGAGAAGATCTTCGAGGCCTTCAAATATGCCGACAAGGCGCGCCGGCACGGGGCGCTGGGCTTGGGTCTTTCGCTGGCGCGGTCGATCATCGAGGTCCACGGCGGGACCATCGACGTGGCCACCATGGAGGGCGGGGGCATGGTCTTTCAGATCGCGCTCCCCACCCCGCCGTTCGATCCCACTGCATCCTCCCGCCCGAGCGCCGTGTCGTCGCGCGGACCTCTATAGCGTCGGCAGGGTGGCGCCGTCGCCGAGGACGGTCGTCCACTCACGGATGCGCCAGCGAACCACGACGCCGTTCTTCACGTACGGATCGTTCACGGCAAAGGCTTCCGCTGCCTTGCCATCTCGAAATACGAGAACGGCTCCGTCAGCCGGGTTGGCCAGCGCCCCCGCGAGGACCAGCTCCCCGCGATCGTACGCCGCACGCGCCAGCTCGAGGTGCTGCCCACGAAACGGCGTGCGCTTGGTCACGTAGTCCTCGACGACATCGTAGAAAAGAATGAAATGCATGGTTCGCTCCTCCGTAGGGAAAGGGAGCGATATGCTCAAATATTCGTTTGACTCCGTCAAGCATTCCTTCAAAAAACGGCGATTCTGTCGATGTTTTTGCTATAAGGCGCGCAGATTGCAGTAGCTTGCTAATAGCAAGTTACTCCTCAAAATCCGATTTAACGATTGCGCAATGGAGAACATTCGGGTCATCGTCAATGCATCCTCGTGAGCCAAGCGCCGCCGGACCTCGACCTCGACCTCGACCCAGCCAAGCTCGAAGAGCTCGGGGATGCCCTCGAGCGCCTGGCGCTCTCCCGATTGGACCGGGAGAACGCACTGACGCTTGCAGGCTGCGACGACGAGGCTCAACTCATGGCCTCCTGGCGCCAAGGGGTCCGCGCCGCCGCCGAATTCATCCGCACCTGGCCAAAGCCCCCCTAACCCCCCGCTCTCTTCTCTCCTCTCTCTCTTCTCTCCCCCCTAAACCCTAAACCCTAAACCCTAAACCCTATCGACGCGGTGTCGCCCCCTGCCTGCGCTGCGCTTTGCGCGATTCGTTCGCGCTCGTATCACGCTCGGCGATCGCGCGAAGGGTCGGGTCTTTCAGCGCGGGGACGTACTCCACGAGCTTCCGCGACACACCGTCGAGGGCCTCGTAGTAGAAGCCATAGTGCGGCGCGAGCACGTTTTGCGTGTTGTCGCGCCCGAGGCGCTGGTAGCCAAATTCGGACCGCACGGCGCGGTACTGGCTCATGTCGATTCCGCTCCGTGCCAAACGCGCTTCCACCTCGGCGCGCGCCGTGTCCGGATCGGTCAGGGCCGAGCCGTCCAGCTCCTTCACGGTGGACTTCACTTTGCGAATCACGAACTCGTGCCCAACGGGCTGCCCGTCCGTGGTCATGTGGATGACGAGTTTGCCGCCCGAGCCGATCACCGGCAGATCGTCGATGCTCTGGTTGAAGGCCACGGCCACTTGGTACGTCGTCACCTCGGGCTCCGCCTCGCCTTCCGCAATCGCGTTCTTGTAGCGGCGAATCTTGTACGGATACAGGTCCGCCAGCGGCAACGTCGACCCCACCACGGTCGCGCGGCGATTCGCCAGCTGCAGGTACTCGTCGTCGCTCCGCGAGTCCGCCGTGCCCGGGCCTTGATGAAAGAGCTCCGTCACCAGGGAGCGCTCGGCGCCGCTTCGCTCGCCGATGCGGAGCTCGTTCACGCCATCCTTGATGCTCGCGTGATTCAGCTTCTTGACGACCTCGCCGCGAATTCCCAACTCCGCCGCGCGGCGCTGCAACGTGGCGGCGACATCGCCCACCGGTTCCAGTTCGTAGATGCCGAGCTTCCCCGCAACGGGCTGCCTTTGGGCGAATGCCGCACGGACGCGCTCGAAGTTCGCCGTGGCCGGCTCGTCACGCAAAAAGGCCTGGGCCCCTGCCCGTGCACGAAACGTCGAGACACCCTGCAACTCCGGGGTGAGCGCGGAGGGCGAAACCGCGGTCGACTCCGAACCATTCTCGCGAACATCGTCGCTCGAGCACCCGGTGGCCATCGGGCTGCACGCAATACCCACCACGCTCGTCAGCATCCACCACTTCTTGTTGAATTTCATCGTATGTAATTCCTCGTTCTATCCTTTGGATCTCTCAGCCCTCGTGCCACGCCCACGCAAACCAGCCATGATGACTATCGGCCTCGCGCCGATCCCAACTGGTCACCGCCTTGTCGCGCCGGTAGATGGCCTTGTCCTTCGTCTTGCCCGAGGCCACCATCGAAGCCACGTCGTCCACCGCCCAATCTTCGGCCGCCCAGAACCAGCCGCCCTTCAAGGTGTCGCCGTCGTCGAACACCGCGTCGACCAAGTCCTCGCCCACTTCGTCCGTCGTCCAGCTATCGGCCGAGGTTCCGCGGTATCCGAGAACGGTGTCGCCGCCGTGCGCCAGGGTTTGGCCCCATTGTTCGTTGGGCTTCGTATGAACGCTGTAGCAGGTGAAGAAGACCCACCAGCGGGCCTGGCCCGGATGCGGCGTGGCGTATTGGCTCTGTCCCGGTCCGGCCGCCTCACCCATGCGAGAGTTGTTCGCGTCGAAGTGGCAGCTGCTCGATGCCGAAGCCGATCCCGATTTGCACATCGGCGTGGAGAACGTCTGCTTGCCATTCGAATCGTTGGGCGCACCGCCGTGGCTGGACAGCGCAAACAAATCGACGCCGTCGGCATAGCCCGCGTCGTAGCCGTTGGGCAGGCTGTCCTCGATGAGATCCATCGAATACGAATCTTTATTCTTGTAAAAGAACTTCTTCTGATGTCCGAGATCTTGCATCTCGCTAATGAGATAAGAGATCTGATCGTCGGTGTATTTCAGCGATCCTGCGCTGCAATCGCAGCCGGACCAACTCGTCATGGCTTCTCCGGCCACTTCCAGTGCTTTCGCGGTTCCCGGCGTGAAGAACGGCGCCAAAGCAAACAGCATGAGCAACGGCTTTTTCAAACTAGGGTCCTTTCCAAAGTTCGCGAAACGATGCGTCCGCGTTGTTGGAGACCCTTAGAGCAAGCCGCAGGCCATGCCAGGCACGCAGGCTAACCCACTGAAATTACTACACTTACACATCACGCTCGCCGGGTGACACAAGCGCTTTCCCGAGCGGTCGCGCTGTTGCGCCCCTGTTGCACCCCGTTGCAAACGTTTCAGGGCGATTACGAACTACAAGGGAATGCGATATCCGATGGTCAAACCGAATTGGATCGATTCCACGGTGCCGGTGAGTGTGCCGCAGTCGCCGATGGAGGTGCACTGCGGGGAGTCGGGCAACTTCCAACGATCGGTGCGCGCGATGATGCCGGCCACCCAGCGATCGGCGAAGACCCAGCTACCGCCCACTTCCACGCCGACGGTGTAGCCCTCGGTGCGGACGGTCACGGCTGGGACGCCGAGGATGGCGGGCACCTTTTCGCCGGTGTCCGTCGAGAAGCGATCGGCGATGATGACGCCACCGACGGTGAGGCCGAACCAGGCTTCCAGCGTCTTCGAGCGGAACGGGATGTAGCGAAGCTCGCCGCCCACGAGGAGGTAGCTGCGCGCGTGCGAGCGTTTCAGCCCGGTTTGGCCACCGTATTGCGTGTCCGACGTGGGCTGCGGCCCGAGAAGGAAGCCGGCGCCGAATGCGAACGCGGGCGAGGCGCGGTAGAGGAGGTGCATCCCCACCAGCACCGTCGCATCGCCTTTTCCGATGGTCCCGAACGGCGTTTCGCCGCCCTCTTGCCGCCGCGAGATGGGCGCATTCGGAAGCGCGATGATCCCTGCCTCGAGCTCCGCGATGGTGTGCGGGCGGCCCACGAGGCTCTCGGGGCTCGTCGACGGCACGCGCGACGTATTTTCGGCATGCGCGGGCCCTGCCGCCCCGAGCCATGCAGCCATCGTCGAAGCCGCCGCAATACGGGCGGCTATTTTCAAAGCCATTTCGCGCTCCCGCTCGGTGCAGGGGGCGCGCTCGATCCCGACGGTGCCGGCGGCGCCGGGGCGGCTTCGCCGCCAGGAGCGGGGACCGGCTTGGCGCCCTCGACGACCACGGTTCGCACGCCGCGCACGTTCGCGCCGTCGACCCGGGCCAAGAAGCTCACCTCGTAGCGCCCCGCCTCCAAAAACGTGAACCCCGCACGGTACGCACCGTTGTCGCTGATCGCGGTCAGCTTGGCGCCCACGGCGCCGAGGTTACCGCCCGATACCACGAAGCGAGCGTCGCTCACGTTCTTGCCTTCCACCCCCACCCGTGCGGCAAAGTCGACCTGCTGCCCAATGCGCGGCTTGCCCGGCGACGTCTCGACGGCCACCCGCGTTCCCGACGACGAGGTCTGCTTCGTCGCGCCGGCGCCGGCGTCGGCCAGGTGCATCAACTGCTCGCCCGAGGCCTGCGCAATGTCATTTTCGTACTCGTGCACCAGCGCGCGCTTGCTCGCGTCGTTGGGATCGAAGCGCGTGGCCAGCCGCGCATCGCGCACGGCCTGCTGCAAGTCGCCCGCGCTCTTGGCGGTGATGGCCCGCTTCATGAGGTCGTCGCTCGCACGCGTGCGAATCTCCACCAGCCGTGGCTCGCCGGGCCAGAGCACGAGTCCTTCGTTGGTGAGATCTTGTACGTTGTCCCCGGGCGGTGCATCCCACCGTCCCTCGGAAGCCGCCACGCGCGCGCGCATCACGATGTCCTCGAGGTTGTTCGCGCTGGCCGCAGGCTGCAAGAGGCCCAGGTGGTATGCGACCCCTGCCGCCACGACGCTGCCCACGATGAACAGCAGGAAAAACAGCGCCGCGTAGCGTGCGAACTTGCGCGGCTGGGGGCGCAACGGGACGGAAGCCACCGACGAAGGCTCGCTCGAGGGGGCATCGCTCAGCGTGCTCTCGACGTTGGAACGCGGCTTCGCCGGTCCCCCGTGTCGGTGCTCGACGGTGGGAAACGACGGAGGCAGGCGCACCGTTTGATTCAGCACCGCGAGCGGCGCCGCCGGTGTCGGTGCGGTCGCAAGCCGGGCCTGCAACGCCAGGCCAATCTCGGCGTCATCGATGGTCGCGGCCAGCGCCGGCGCGGGCGTCGGCGTCGGCGTCGAAGCGCGCCCGAAGTCGGGCGACGAGCCTCGCGGCGGATTGAGCACGAGTTGCGCCTGCAACGCGACCGGCGGCGTCCACCGGGTCGTGGGCGCAGCCCCTGGAAGCAACGGCACGTCATCGAGCGACGGCACCGACGGAAATGACGTCCCCGAGACGCGCGGCGACGATACGCGCATCACATCGAGCAGCGCACGGCCGAGCGCACGCGCATCTTGAGCGCGTGTGTTGCGGTCCTTGGACAGGTTCTGCATCACGATCTCGGCCAGCGCATCGGGCACCGCCGCCGCCTCGGGGAACGACTTGAGCGGTGGCGGCGTATCGTGAATCTGCTGAATCAAAATGCCGACCGCCTGCTCGCCCTCGAAGGGCGTACGCCCCGTGAGCATCTGGTAGAGCAAGGTCGCAATCGCGTAGACGTCCCCCGGCGGCCCGACGCTCTCGCCCTGCGCGCCCTCGGGCGAAATGTAGCGCGCGGTACCGAAAATGAGGCCGGCGGCCGTGGCCATCGACTGCTCGCCCCAACTCAGTCGCGCGATGCCGAAGTCGAGCACCTTGACGTAGTCGGCGTCCTCACCGCGCCGGACGAGCATCACGTTCTCCGGCTTCAAGTCGCGGTGAACGACGCCCTGCGCGTGCGCCTCGCCCACGGCATCGCAAAGCTGCAGTGCGATGTGGAGCGCACGCGGAAGCGGCATCGAACTGCCCGCGGCGGTAAGCGCGCTCTGGAGCGACAGACCGTCGAGGTACTCCATCACGATGTACAGCGCGCCGTCGGGAAGCTGCCCCGCGAGGTGGACGTGCACCACGTTGGGGTGCTGCAAGCGCGAGGCGACCTTGGCCTCCCGATGGAAGCGGGCCACGAGCTGCGGGTTGGCCGAGAGCTCGCGGTGCAGGATCTTCACCGCGACGTCGCGATCGATGCCGCGCTGGAACGCACGGTAGACGCGGCCCATGGCGCCGACCCCGGCGAGCTCGCGAATCTCGATGTGGCCGGAGATCTCGCGACCTAAATAAGTGTCGACGGGCTTCGCCGGCTCGGGGACGGGCGGCGGCGCGGGCGCCGGGGACTCGTCGCTCGGGTCCGATTCGACGAGCTTCGTGCCGTCGTTCGGGCAAAAGAGAGCCTCGCCCGAAAAACGGTCACGACACGACGGACAATGCTTTTGCGTCGTCGTGGCGGACGCGCCTCTCATCACAGGGCCCATGCTAGCCGAGCGGCGGCGGGGGAGCGAGAGTCCCGGTTGCCGACCGGGCCAATTCGGCCGAATCTAGGCCTGAAACTGGGCCCGAATGGAATGGTGTTATAAGGCCCAAAGCAGCACATGAGCGAAGTCGAGCGTTTGGACGCAGGTCCCGGCACCTATTCCGTTTCTCTCCCGATGTTCGAGGGGCCGCTCGACCTGCTCCTGCACCTCTGCCAGAAGCACGAGCTCGAGATCTTGGACATCCCGATCTCGTTCGTGACGGAAAAATACCTCGAATACCTGGCCTTGATGCAGTTGCTGAATCTGGACATCGCGGCCGAGTACCTGGTGATGGCGGCCACGCTGGCCCACATCAAGTCGAAGATGCTGCTTCCGGCGCCTCCCCCCGGCCAGGAAGACGACAAGGTCGAGGAGGAGGAGGAAGACCCGCGCGAGGCGTTGATTTCGCGGCTCCTCGAGTACCAAAAGTACAAGCACGCCGCGGCCGAGCTCGCAGAGCGTGGCGTCGCGGGGCAGGACTCGTTCGGCCGTGGCATGCCCATGGAGGAGTCCTTCGTCCAGACGGGCTTGGCGCCTTTGGCCGACATCCCGCTCTACCGGCTCCTGGAGGCGTTCCAGTCGGTCCTTTCGCGTTCGAAGATCAAGATGACCCACGACGTCATCGCCGACCGTATTTCCATTACGGATCGAATTCATGAGCTCGCTGATTTCTTGCGCGGCAAGCCTCGGATGCTGTTCGAGGAGCTGTTCGAGGGGCTCACGACGCGCTTCGATCTGGTCATCACGTTCCTGGCGCTTCTGGAGATGACCCGTCTGCGCATGACGCGGCTTTACCAAGAGGAGCCGCTGGCGCCGTTGTACGTGGAAGCGACGGACCTCAACGCCGGCATCGAGTCCGGCGGGCTCGACCCGCGTGCCGTGGCGGCGCTGGCGGGAGAGACCGGGGAGGACGAAGAACCGCCGCCCGCGGCACCCGAGGGTGCCTCGTGACGACGGAACCGACCGATAACGCCACGCCGGAGCCGGAGCCGGAGGAGAGTGTCCTCGAGGAAGAGGGCTCCGACGAGGGCGGCGGCGACGAGGCCGCAACCGAGGAGGCCGAGGGGCTCGGCGAAGAGCTCGGTGCACCGGTCGGGGAGGATGTCGAGACCACGGTCGATTTGGTGGGCGACGAGGTCGCGCTTCCCCTGCGGGACGATTTCGATCTGGAGGCGCTCGCGCAAGGTGAGCTCTTCGAGCCCGAGGAGGAGGACGACGATGGCACCGCGGAGCCGCTGGGCGACGAATCGCGCGAGCATCTGAAGGGGCTCCTGGAGGCTCTGGTGTTCGCGAGCGACAAGCCGCTGAAGGCGAGCGAGCTCGCGCGGCTGGCGGAGGCGCGGCAGAAGGAGGTGAAGGGGCTCCTCGACGTGCTCAAGGGAGAGTACGAGCCGCGCGGCATCAAGCTGGACGAGGTGGCGGGCGGCTTCATCTTCCACACGGCGCCCCGCTACGGGAGGTACGTGCGGGATCTCACCAAGCAAAAGCCGGTGAAGCTTTCGCGCGCCCAGATGGAGACGTTGGCGATTCTGGCGTACCGGCAGCCCATCACGCGGCCCGAGATCGACGAGATTCGCGGCGTCGACACGGGCGCGGTGCTGAAGATGTTGCTCGAGCGCGACCTGATCAAGATTCTAGGAAAGAAGGACGAGCCGGGGCGGCCGTTGCTGTACGGCACGACGCCGGGGTTTCTCGAGTTCTTCGGGTTGAAGTCGCTGAAGGATCTTCCGACGTTGCACGAGTTCACCGAGTTGAACGAGGAGTCGCGGAAGATCGTGGAGAAGGAGTTGGGGGAGGTGCTGCCGGATGCCGTCCCCACGATTGAGCCGGTGCCCGCGCCGCAAGAGAAGATCGAGCACGTGCCCGTGCCCGTGCACGAACACGAGAACGTGCACGAAGGTGAGAACGAGAACGAGGACGAGAACGTGTACGGAGAAGAGGTGCACGAGGACGAGCCCGAGGAGCCCATCGAGGGCGAGATCACCGATCCCGAGTCGGTACTGAAGGACGATCAGTCTTCTTCGGAAGGGTCCGAATAGTTCGCGGCGAGCTTCGCGACGTCGTCGCGAAGCTTCTTGTGCGCGGCGAGCTTGCGGAACAATTCCCAGAGTTGCGGATCCGCGAGCGTCTTGATCGGGTTCGTACCCTTGGATTTGCGCGGGATGGCCGACGGGCCCTTCTCGCGCAGCGCGTTCATGCGGTCGACGAATTGCTTCGTTGGGAACAACTCACCTTGCTCCCACGCCATCACGGTCTTCTGCTCGAGACCCAATGCGGCCGCGAGCTCCTTCGCCGTGCACGACAGGGATTTGCGCAGCTCCTTGATCTCGTCGGGCGACATCAGCCCGCGCCGGCGATGGTCATCTTCGCCACGCGGAACGTCGGCGACGCCGTCGAGGTGCGGAGATCCAGATCGCTGCCCACCACGTCGATGCTCTGCAGCAGCTCGTCGACGTTGAGCGAGATGGTCACCTCGCTCACAGGGAAGGCAAACTCGCCATTTTCGATCCAGAAGCCCGATGCGCCGCGTGAAAAGTCGCCGGTCACCGCGTTGAAGCCGAAGCCCATCATCTCGGTCACGTAGAGACCGCGCTTCGTGCCCTTCACGATGTCGTCGTGCGATTCCTTGCCGGGCTGCAAAATGAAGTTCGTCGTGCCGGGCCCCACCCCTGCGGAGCTGCCGCGGCTCGCGCTGGCGGTGCTCTCGCGCGACAGTTTGCGTGCCGAATAGCTGTCGCAGAGGTACGTCCGCAGAATCCCGTTCTCGACGACCAGGTTCTTGCGGCTGGCCAGCCCTTCCCCGTCGACCGGGCGCGAACCCGGTGCGCGCGCGATGAGCGGATCGTCCACCACGGTCACGAGATCGCTCGCCACGCGCGTGCCCTCACGGCCCACGAGGTAGCTCGACTTGCGCCAGATGGAGCTGCCCATCACGCAGCCCGCCAGCAAGCCGAGGATCGAGCGCGCGGCATCGGGATCGAACACCACGGGCGCCTCGGTGGTGGCCACCGGTCGCGCGCCCAACTTCTGCAGCGTGCGCCGTGCCGCCTCGCGCCCCACTTCCTCCGCGTCGTCGAGCTCCGCGAGGAAACGCTTCGCCGTCCAGTGGTAGCCGCGGCGGTTCTTCCCGCCGTTGTCCGCGGCCACGGGCACCACGCTCAGCGAGCAGAAGGACCCCTTGTAAGCCACATGGAATCCGCTCGACAGCACCATGGCCACACCGCCGGCGGTGCGACCGAAGCTCGCGCCCTCGCTGTTGGTGATGCGCGCATCGAACCCGCGCGCCGCAGCCTCGCCCTTCTTCGCAATGGCGATGGCCTCGCCCGCCGCCACGCGTCCGCCGGACGGATCGTAGAGCTCGAGATCCGGCAGCGACGACGTGTCGCAGAGCAACTTTGGATCGGCCGGGCCCGCGAAGGGATCCTCTTGCGCGAGCTCCACCAACTCCAGTGCGTCCTTCACGAAGCGGTCGATGCCCGCCTCGGAGAGATCGCTCGTGGACGTCGTGGCCACCTGCTTGCCCTTCATCACGCGAAGGCCGATGGAGCGGTGCCCCGCTTCCTCGACCAGCTCCGGCTCGCCCAAGCGAACCTTGGCCGAGAGCTCGGCGCCGTTGCGCAGCAGGCACTCGGCAACCGTCGCACCGCCTTTGGTGGCCATCTTCACCACGCGGTCACCCAAAGCGAGAAGTTCGTCGAGCTGCGGATCTTGCGGCGAGTTCATAGGATCAAACTGTTACCACAGCGGCCCGCCTTTGGTGCTCCCTCCCCCTCTCGGGCAGGGGGAGAGTCCAGGAAAAAGCCTCTAACTGAGCCCGGCGATGTACTCGGCGATCGCCGGAAGCGGAAGGACCTTGCTGACCACCCCCGCGCGAACGGCGGCTGCAGGCATTCCATAGACCACCGCCGTCTCTTGCGACTCGGCAATCACGGTTCCGCCGTTGAAAAAGATCTGCCGAGCGCCCTCGACGCCGTCATCACCCATACCGGTGAGCACGACACCGATGCACCGCTCCCGGGCCGCCGCGGCCGCGCTCTTCAGCAGGCGATCCGCGCTGGGAACGTACCGATCCGTCGGCGCACCCGGCCCCACGCGCAGCACGTAATCATTGCTCGCGTTGCGGATGACTTCCATGCACTGGCGGCCCGGGCAGACGAAACCGGTGAGCAGCCCCACCCGATCGCCGTCCTGCGCCTCCGACGTGCGCACGGGCCCGCGGCGGTCGAGCCTCTCGGCGAACGTGCGCGTGAACTTGTCCGGCATGTGCTGCGCGACCACGATGCCCACCCCCGACGTCGCGGGGATCTTGCTGAAGATCTCGAGCAGCGCACTGGGCCCGCCCGTGGAGCTGGCAATCGCCACGAGGTGGCGCGGCTGCTGGAACACCGGCTGCGCGGCCGGCACCGGCGTGGGCCGGCCTTCGGGCGTCCACGGGCCGCTGGGCGCGGCCGCACGGCGCAAACCGTGGGGCACGAGCGCCTGCGGGCGCCAGTTCTTCACCACGAGCACCTTGCTCAGGATCTGCTCGCGCAGCTCCGTCGCGTCGGGCGTGATCTGCCGATCGGGCTTCGTCACGAAGTCGAGCGCGCCGAGCTCCAACGCCTTGAAGACGTTTTCCTTTTGCGAATAGCTCGACACCACGATGACCGGCGTCGGCTGCCGCGACATCAAGATGCGCAGGAAGGTGAAACCATCCATTCGCGGCATCTCGAGGTCGAGCGTGATGACGTCGGGCTTCAGCAGCGTCGTCAGACGCAAGGCCTCTTCGCCATCGGCGGCTTTGCCGATGACTTCGACCTCGGGCACGTTGAGGAAAATGTCGGCGATGTTCCGGCGGTTGTACGCCGAGTCGTCGACGACCAGGAGTCGAATGCGGGGGGCGGGGGACGAGCTGCTCACGACCGGTTCGCCATCGCAGATTTCTGCGCCAAAGTGGGCTTTTTGTAAACCAAGTCTTCCTTCAAGTGCAAAAGCTCGAATGCGGTCGAGACGTTGAGCAGCGATTCCGAGTGACCGAGCAAAAGGACCCCACCTGGATACAATCTGTCGTGAAAAATGTCGATGACGCGACGGCGGACGTGGGCATCGAAGTAGATGAGAACGTTGCGGCAGAAGACCACGTCGACCCGACCCAAGATACGAGCTTTGTCCTCGTCGAGCAGGTTCATCTGCCCGAAATGACACAAGGGTTTGATCGAATCGAGGATGTGGGACCCGTCGGGACGCTCGACGAAGTATTGACGGCGCAATTCCGGGGGTGTCGCACGAAACGACGCCGGCCCGTAGACCCCGCGCCGGGCGGTGGCGACACACCGGCGCGAAATGTCCGAGCCAAAAATGCGCACGTCCCAGCCTGAAAACAGGTTCGACTGATGGACCAGGATGGCGATGCTGTAGACCTCCTCGCCGGTCGCGCAGCCCGCACTCCAGATGAAAAGGCGCCTTCGCGCTTTGTTCCTCTCGTGGAGCATCGGCAGGATTTCGTCGCTGAAGGCCCGCAGCTGGAAATCTTCACGAAAGAAGTACGTCTCGTTCGTGGTGAGCAATTCCACCGCCTCCTCCCACTCATGCCGCGCGAGTGGATGAAATCGAAGGTACTGAAAGTACTCGGTGAAGGAGGCAAGATTCAGCACGCTCAATCGCTCACGCAAACGCCGCGCCACGCTCTGGCGGGAAGTGGATGCGAGATTGATTCCAATGCGGGCGCTCACCAGATCGCGCAAAAGGCGGTATTCGTCCTCGCGGATGATCGGGTCCCCATCGCCGAACGGAGTCCGCGCCACGTCAGTCTTCCTCCGATCCCGGTGGCGGCCGCAGCGAAAGCGCCAATGTCAGCGCCCCCCTTACGATGGGCTCCTTTTCCCGCTCCAACCGGGCCCGGAGCAGCTCTTTCGCCGCCGGGGCCTTGGTGTGACCGAGTAACTCGGAGGCGAGCCTTCGCACCTCCCACTGGGCATGGTCGAGGCACGTGCCCAACCGCGCAAGTGCGCGCGCGTCGGGCGCCCGTGAAAGCTCGGCCAGCGCAAGCTTGACCACCTCGGGATCGGGATGATCGAGCGCGTCGAACAGCACGTCGTCGCGCAGAATGCCCGTGGAACCGCGGATGGCTTCCACAGCCGCGCAAGCGATGGCGGCGTCGGGGCTCTTCACCAGCGGGCGCGCGGAGACGAGGCCCTGGTACGAATCGGCCTCGCAGAGCGCCCGCAGCGTGGCCGCAATGACATCGCGCTCGTCGCTGGAGCCGATGAGCGCCACCAACGGATCCGCGTACCCCAACCGTCCCAGGGCACGCACCGCCGCGAGGCTGACCTCGCGCTCCTCGTCGGCCAGCGCAAAGGCAACTGCGCGCTGCGCTTCCTCGCCGCCCAACGTGGCCAGCGATTCCACGGCCACACGGCGCGCGCGCGGATCGCCGTTGGAGAGCGCACGCTTCACGAACTCGACGTCGGGGGCCACGCCATCTTTGACACCGGCCAGGGCCGCCACCATGGCACACCCCGCCGTGACGTGTTCCCCATCCGGAGCGAGACCGCGCAAGAGCATGCGCGCCGGCCCTGGATACATCGCCGTGAGCGTGCTGAGCGCCATCACGGCCGCTTTCGCAACACGCACGTCGAAATGATTCGTCAGCGAGATCATCCGCCCCAGATCGCTGGCATCCCCCGCAGCCGCGAGTCCCTTAATGGCCGCTACCGCAACATCCGCCGCAGGATCGTTCATTCCCTCGCGCAGCATGATGAGCAGCGAGGGATCCGGCTCGGGTGAAAGGCGCGGAAGGAGCGACAACAAAAGCGCACGCGTGTGCTCCGACGCCCGCGGGATCATTTCGGTGAGCGGCGCGGTCGCCTCCCGGCCGAAAATGTCCAACGCAAGCGCCGCCTGCTCGTCGATGTCTTCCTCCGACAGCGCATCCGCGATGAGCGGTAGGTCCGCCGGATCGCGCAGCAGCCCCAAGGCGAGCAGCGCATACGGCCGCGCGTTGTCTGCGCGATCTTTTGCGCACTTGCGCACGAAGTCCACCGCACGGGGCAACGCGGCCATGGCGCGACGCACGCGCGCGAGCCGCTCCGTGCCCAGCGTCTCCGTCAAGAGCCACCCCCCGAGCGACGTCAGCGCTTCGCGCGCGATGGTCATCGAGCGATCGCCCGTGGCCTCCACCAGCGCGAGCAACGCCGTTTCCTCGCGCGAGCGCGAGGCGGCGGCCACGGCTTGTCGCCGCAAGAGCGGGTGCTGCACCAGGGGCTCGTACACGCTCCACGGAAGCCGCGCATCGAGCCGGGTGAGCGCTTCGAGGGCGGCCAGCTTCACCATGACGTCTTCGCTCGAAAGGCAGCGTGTGAGCTCTTTCGTCGCCTGCACGCGCGTTTCTTCCGTGGAGAGCCCCGCCTGCCCCAGCGCCTCGGCCGCCGCCGCGCGCACGTTGGGATCGGGATCGTCGAGCGCGAGCGCGAGCGGCGCGACACCGCGCGCATCCGGAATGCCGCCGAGCACCTCGATGGCCAGCTTGCGCCCATCCGCGTCGAGACGCGCGAGCGCGTCGATGGCGCCGGGCACCGCGTCCGGCCCGATGGTAACGAGCGCCTCCACCGCCGCGTTGCGCAGGCCGATGTTCTGCTTGTCGTCGAGCGCATCGAGCAAGAACGACACGATGTGCCCGCGCGCTTCGTGCAGCGGCGCGGCCACCGCGGCTTCTTTGCGCACGCGCCAATCGGCATCGCCCAACGCGAGCACCAAGAGCCGCGCACCGTCGGCACCATGCACCAGCGGCAGCTGCTGGACGGCCAGCCTTCGCGCCTCCGGATCGTCGTCGGAGAGGGCGCGCTCGATTCGCTCGAGCTCCATGGCGATCACGATGGGGCCTCGCCGGGCAGGGCGTAGGCCACGCCGGCGCCCTCCATCAGCGCGTCCGTGATGCCGGCAAAGCGCGTCGGATCCAGGACGAAGACCATGAGATCGGCGAAGTACGTCACGCCGGCGATGCCACGCACGTCGTCGCCCGCGCCCAGCGGTGGCGCGGGCCGGAGCTCGGCACCGCCGGTGCCGAAGACGTCTGTCACTCCGTCGACAATCACGGCTACCAGTCTGCTCCCTGGCATGACGGAAGGCGAGAGATGCGCCCTCGGGACCTGCACCGAGCCAACCTCGACGAGGATCCATTTGGTCCGGCGCGTCACGGTCACCGGAGGCAAGCCAAAGCGCACGCGCAGGTCGATCACCGGCACGACGTCGCCGCGGTAATCGGCCACGCCCGCCACCGCGGAGGGCGAACTCGGCAACTCGATCACGGGAAGCGGATTCACGATCTCGCGCACGCAGTCGATGGAGAACGCGTAGTTGACGTCGCCAATGACGAACGCAACGAGGTTCTTCAGCGGATCGTGGCGAGGGCGGGACAAGGACTGCGCCATGGCGTCACCCGTCCAGAATAGGTCGTAAATCGAGCAGCACGAGCAGAGATCCGAAGTCGGGGCGGCCGGTCCCCTCCTTGGGTCGCCCAATGCCTAGGATGTGGGCAGGCTGGTCGCCGCCCAAGACGTTGGCCGGCTCGATCTCATTTTCGGTGAGACGGTAGACTTGCAGTACCTCGTCCACCAAAAGCCCGAGCTTTTCGTCCCCCTTGTCGACGAGCAAGATACGCGTCAAATGGCCGATGGGCGCATCTTTGACACCGAATCGCTTTCGCAAATCGATCACGGTCACCAGGCGCCCCCGTACGCTCACCACTCCGATGATCGAAGGCTCGGCACGGGGCACTTCCGTAATCGGCGGCGGCTTGAGAATCTCGCCGATGGAGTGGATTTCGACGGCGTAGATTTCCCCGGCCAGGGAAAAGGCCAAATACTCCGTGCGCTGGCCGTCGGCCGCGCGGCGGAGGGCGCGTTGCTCGGCGCGTCTACGCACGAGCGCGGCCATCGCCGAGCCTCCCTTCCGTTCGCATCTCCAGGGCCCCCGCACTGCGACCCTCGAGGAGACGTTCGCCGTCGCCGCTGAGCACCTCTTCCACGAGCGCCGCCACGTCGAGCACCAACGCAACGCGCTGATCGCCCAACTCCGTTGCGCCTGCGAAACCGCGCACGTGCGACAGCGACTTGCCCAGCGCTTTGATGACGATGTCTTGCTGTCCGACCAGACGATCCACGACGAAGCCCAACTTGCGGTTGCCCACGGCGGCAATGACGACGAAGCGCTTGCCCGTGGCCGCAGCTTCGGGCGCAAGGCCGAAGAGCTTCCACAGGCGGCAAATCGGCAGGGTGCGACCGCGCTGGTTCATCACCTCGCGATCTTCCACGGCCCGCACATCGCGCTCGTCGAAGACGATGGCCTCCTCCACGCTGGCCAGCGGGATGGCGTAGGTGCGCCCGGCGGTCTCGACGATCAACACGCTGATGACCGCCAGCGTGATGGGCAGCGTGATGGTCATCTTGGTGCCGATGCCCAACTCGCTCGAGATGTCGATGATGCCGCCCATGCGCGAGATGTTCGTCTTGACGATGTCCATCCCCACGCCGCGCCCGGAGAGATCCGTCGCCTCGCCGCGCGTGGTGAAGCCGGGCAAGAACACCAGGCCGAGGATCTCGTGCGGCGCAAGCTCCATGGCTTGCTCGCGCGAGAGCAGGCCGCGGCGCACGGCGCTGTTGATGATCACCTGCGTGTTCATCCCCGCGCCGTCGTCCTCCACCTCGATGACGACGTGGTTGCCCTTCTGGAAGGCGTTCAGCGCGATGGTGCCCACCGTGGGCTTGCCCACGCGCATGCGCTCTTCGCGCGGCTCGATGCCGTGATCGATGGCGTTGCGGATCATGTGCATGAGCGGGTCGCTCAGCTCCTCCACGATCAGCTTGTCGATCTCGGTCTCGGCACCGGTGACCACCAGGTTCACCTGCTTGTCGTGTTCGCGCGAGATCTGGCGCACGATGCGGGCTAGTTTGTCGAACGCTTGCCCGAGCGGCACCATGCGCACTTCGAGAATGCCGTTCTGCATTTGCGCGAGGTTGCGCTCGAAGACGCGGTGCAGGCGATACAGCTCGTTGGCCAGGCCCCGCGCGTCGGGTCGCAACCGCACTTTGTCCGAAAGCTTGGCCAGCGAGGTGCGCACGATGGCCAGCTCGCCCACGATGTTCATCAAGTGATCGAGCTTGCGGATGTCGACGCGCACCGTCTGGCTCACGGAGCGCAGCGACATCTCGCGCCCACCGGTGCCGCCGACGGCACCGGGCGGGTACGAAGGCTGCTTTTCCGCCGGTGGAACGGGCGGGGGCATCGACTTCAAAATGTCGTCGACGTCGGTCGGCCTTCCGCGCGAAACGCGGCCGAAGTCGCCGAAAGGCGGCGGCATTTCCGACGTGGTCGTGCTGACCGTGCCCGTGGTCGGAGGCTCGCGCCCCCACACGACGGGAAGCGGCAGCTCGCCGGCCTTGGACTCCGGCGGCTGCGGGGCCTGCGGGAACGAACTCGTCTCGCCCGTCACCGCCGGGACGGCACCGGTCATGTCACCGAAAGGCTCGCCTTCGTGCTCGTCGATCGCCGGCGGCGGGCGGCTGCGACCGCCGCGGCGCTGCACTTCTTCGATGGCCGCGTACGAGCCACCGAGCGCCGCCTCGAGCACGGCGAGCGTGGCGTGGCTCGCGAGCAGGATCTCCAACTCGATGCTGTCGGCATCGCCGCCCTCGCCCGTGGGCAGGTACGTGATGATCTCGCCGTGAGGCCGCGCACGCGCCTTCAGCTCGTCGAGCGCCGAGTCGATCGTATCCAGACGGAACTGCACGCGGATGCGAAACAGCGAGACGCCCTGCGCGATGTTCGTGCGCAGCCGGTACTCCTCGTACTCGGTGAGCACGCCAAGGAGGCCCGGATCGAGCTCGTACTGCGCCACCGGGCTGACGCCACCGCCCTCGCGCCGCTGCGAAACCTGCCCAAGCGCGTGCAGCAGCGCTTTGACGTCCGCACCCGGTTCATCGGGCCGATCGCCACGCTCCGCCGCCAGGATCTGCGCGTAGAGCTCCACCGCGCGAAAGAGCAGATCGAGCACCGCGGGGCTCATCTCGAGCCGCCCGAGGCGCAAATCGTCCAGAACGTCCTCCAGCTCGTGCGAGAGGCCGCTCATCAAGGTGGCGCCGAAAAGCCCCGCGAGCCCTTTCAGCGTGTGGACGGCACGAAAGACGTCGTTGATCAGCTCCGGATCGGTGCGGCCGCCTTTGGAGACGGCATCCACGGCGAGAAGGTCGCGCCCGAGGCCATCGATGAGCTCCTGCGCCTCGGAGAAGAACTCCTCGCGCGCCTTGTCTCCGAGATCTCCGCGCCCTCCCCCACCGTGCTCGGCCATCGATTCAGCGCTTCACTTCGCCCGGCGCCGCAATCCCGGTCACGCTGGAGCGAGGCCCCTGCTCGGTTCCTCCGACGCCGGATCTGCCCGGCGCGCTCAAAAGGCGCACACACGTGGCGCGAAGCTGCTCGGCCGTGAACGGCTTGGGCAGGTAGGCGTTGGCGCCGAGGGCCAGCCCCCGATCGACATCCCGCTGGGCGGCCAGGGTGGAGATGATGACCAAGGGCGTCGACCGATGGTGCTCGGACTTGCGGATGAAGTGGATCAGCTCCAGGCCGTTGATGTCGGCCATGTTGATGTCCGTAATGATGAGGTCGTAAGGACCGCGCGGCAAAAGCCGCATGGCGTCGAAGCCGCTGGTCGCTTCCGTGACCTGACATCCGCCGAGCGCAGCCGCAAACTCCGCGTCTTCCAAAATGGCGCGCACGAATGCCCGCGCCGAGGCTGAATCTTCCACCACGAGAACTTTGGGCATCGCTATCCCGTATACCGCGCGGAAGCTTACTACGCCGCGCGGGCGAAAGCTCGCACCGTGTTCGGGATCGAACGGTTTTTGGCCCCCCAATCCCAATCCAGGAAGACTACTCTTAGGCTCCATGCAGCCGGCGAAGACTGCGGCGGTCCTCATCATTGGCAACGAGCTCCTCTCGGGCAAAGTCGAAGAGGCCAACCTGCCGTTTCTGGCACGCGCGCTTCGCGACTTGGGGATCCAATTGCGCCGCGTCGTCATGGTGCTCGACGACATCGAGACGATTGCGCGTGAGGTGAGTGAACTCTCCGCGTCGCACGACTGGCTCTTCACCTCCGGAGGGGTCGGACCGACGCACGACGACGTGACCGTCGATGCCGTGGCGAAAGCCTTCGGCGTGGCCGTCGTCACCAGCCCCGAGATGCGCACGATGCTGCTCGAGCACTACAAGGAGCGGTGCACCGAAGGTCATCTGCGCATGGCGCTCATTCCCGATGGCGCCACGCTCGAGACGACGGAAGCGATCCGCTGGCCGACGATTCGATTCAAGAACACCTGGCTCATGCCCGGCGTGCCGGAGGTCTTCCGCATGAAGATCCCCGTCCTCGTGGAGAAGCTCGGGCAAGAGGTGCCGTTCATCTCCACCGCGGTCTACACCAAGATGGAAGAGGGGGACTTGAAGCCGCTGCTGGACGACGTCGTCGCGGCGTTTCCCGAGGTGGACGTGGGCTCGTACCCGAAGTGGTTCGACCCGTCGTACAAAACCAAGGTGACCTTCGACGGTCGCGATCGCGCCCAAGTCTTCGCCGCGCGCGACCGCTTCGTCTCGACCCTTCCCGAAACCGAACCGCAGCGCGTCGACTAACGCGCGCCTGAACCTGCTGAACCTGACTGTGACGGCGCCGCCGGGGCCACGAGTGGTCCCCGTTCCACCACGACCTCCTTCGAAACCCCCTCGCGCACAATCTGAAGCCGCACCCGCGTCCCGACTTGGCCCGACAATGCCTGATGCAAGTCGTCCCCATTCATCCCCTTCGCCGGCTTCCCATCGATGGCCGTGATTTCGTCATCCACCAGCAACCCCGCCCTGGCCGCCCCCATGTCCGGGGGTACGTCTCGGACGAAAACTCGCCCATTTTCGTTGTTCTTGGCCAAAATTGCCCCGATGGATCCCGTCCACGTGGTGCCACAGCCGTTCGCTAAAAGCGCTGCGCAAAAGGTCAGGACGAGGCGGGGGTGGACGCGGTTGGGTCCCCGGGAAAGAAGGATCCAGTTTGATTTACGAGTCGACATAGGTGAAAAAACGTATCCGAAGGTGGACACAGCAGATTCAGCGGAGGGGCGTAGTCTAGGCCGTTGCTTTCACGTAGGCCCGCTAGCTACACTTGGGCAGAAGCGGAACCGCTTCCTCAACCGAGCGCCTACCTTGACTTTGACCCGGGCCCCCTCGCGAGTGCGAACAGACGACGAACTCCGATGTGGAAGCTGATTATCGAGGACGAGGAGGGCAAACGGACGGTCGTCCCGCTGACGCGTGACGATTACACGATTGGCCGCAAGGAGGGGAACAACATCCGCCTCACCGAGCGCAACGTGTCCCGTGATCATGCGGCGCTGCATCGGAAGAAGAATGGCGCCGCGCCGGTATCGCCGCGCACGCCGGCGCAGTCGGTTCCGCCGAGCAATCCGACGTTCTTCCTGGAAGACCACCAGAGTTACAACGGGGTCTACGTCAACGGCCTGCGGGTGGCGCAGACGCAAGACCTGCTGCATGGCGATCTGATTCAGATCGGCGACTACCGCATCGTCCTGCACGACGACGCCGCCGTCGAGCAGGTGCCCGCCAATGCCACGATCCCGGACGACACCAAGGCGACGCTGCCGAACATCACCACGCGCGGCTCGCTCTTGCTCGAGCGCCCGAATCGCTTGGTCATGCTCGCCGGTCCCACGCCCGGCCTCGAGTACCCGCTCGATCGCGAACGCCTTACCATCGGCCGCGCGGAAGATGCCGCCATCTCGGTGAACCACAACTCGGTCTCGCGTCTGCACTGCGAGATCCACTCGCTCGGCGAAGGCCGTTACGAGATCGTCGACAAGGGCTCGTCCAACGGCGTGCGCGTGAATGGCTCGGACCTTCGCCGCGGCATCATCGAGGCGGGCGACATCATCGAGCTCGGCGACGTGCGCTTCAAATTCGTCGGCGCGGGCCAGATCTTTTTGCCCGGCGCGACGGACACGCATCAATTCGAGTCCATCGGTGAGCGCTCCACCAATGCGGTGTCGCGTTCCGGCCGAGGCCTCGGCGTCGTGCCATGGGTGCTGCTCGGGATGATCCTCGCCTCCGCCGCCGTCGGCGTCTGGGCCTACAAGCGACAGCGCAGCCTTCTGCCTTCGGCGTCGCCGGTTCCCACGCAGGTCGAGTCGGGTGAAGAGGCGACGTTGGCCGAGGCCGATCGCGCGTGCAATCCGCCGGAGAACCGCTGCGAGGAAGCGCACGACAAGATCCTCCTGGGCATCCCCGAGGGTTCGCCGCTACGCAACGACAAGCGGTTCAAGACGATCGAGATTCGCTGGGCGGAGCAGATGTTCGAGCGCGCCGTCAACGAGACGGACATTTCGCGCAAGCGCGCGCTCTACGAGCTCGTGGAGAAGCAGTCCACGCTCGATGAGTCGCACCGCAAGATGGCCACCGACAGGCTGCGTGAGCTCGATGCTCAGACCATCGCCATGGCGCGACCTTCTCCTTCGGTGAAGGACAGCGGGCACTCGGTGTCGCTCACCAGCGCGCCCGAGCACGTGGAGCGCCCCGAGAAGAGCTCGAGCCGTTCGTCGGGCGAATCGGGAAGCTCGCACTCGAGCTCCAAGTCGAGCGGCGCAAGCAACCTGCCCCCGGCGGCGCCGGCCGCATCGGCCTCGAACACCACCGCGAGCGGAAGCGTCGCCGATCAGGTGCGCGGGATGATGCTCAAGGATCCCGACGGCGCGAAGAAGCTGCTCCAGACCCGCGTGGCCTCGGGCAAGCCCACGCATGAAGAGCTTCTGCTGCTGAAAACGATTTGCCGCGACCAGCACGACCAGGTCTGCGTCAACAACGCGAAATCGTTGCTCGGAGAAAAATAGGGTATTGCCTACACTGATCTTATGATCAGTGCTAAGGAACGGTGCCATGCTACCGTTCCCCGTGCAATCCCTTCTCGAGATCTTCAACAACGAGCTCGCCGACCTCCGCTTTGGCGACATGGACGCCAAGGGCCTCGCGGATCTCGCCGCCGAGGTCGAGGCGGCGTCGCACAACGTCGTCACCGCCCAGGCGGCGGTGGATGCGGCGAAGGCCAAGCTCACCGAGCGGCAGGAGGCGATGATCACGCAGGCGCAGCGCGCCCTCGCCTACGCGCGGATCTACGCCGAGAGCAACGAGCCGCTCCGCGCCCGACTCGACGCCATCTCGCTGCCGAAACTGGCGAAGCGCGCCGCGCCCAAGGGCGACGAAGCGCCCGCCTCCGCCGAGGGAGCGCCCAAAGCCGAGGGCGAAGGCGAGGCCACAAAACCGCGCCGCGGTCGTCCGGCCAAGAACCGCCTCGCAAGCGAGGCTGGGGGTAAGGCGGAGACCGCGGCAGCTGCTGCAGATGCGGCAGAAGAGCCGGCCGCGAACGCGGCCGAGTAGGCTCGTTACGGAATCGGGTCGGGCTTCACACCTTTGGCGATGGCGTTCGGGCAACCCAGCTGAACGCCGGTGGGCCCGTCCTTCGTCTTCACGATCTTGAAGTCGACGCGGCGGTTCTTCTCCCACGCCTCCTCGTTGTGACCGGGATCCTCGGGGCAGTACTCGCCGTAGCCTTTGGCGCGCAGGCGTGATTTGTCGATCCCGCGCTGCACGAGGGCCGCCATGACCGAGTTCACGCGCTGCTGCGTGAGGTTCAAGTTGAACTGATCGCTCGCGCGTTCGTCGGCGTGGCCGGCGACCTCCATCAAGGTGAACTCGGGGTGGTGCACGATGGTCGCGGACACCGCGTCGAGGATGCCGTTCGACTCGGCGAGGATCTGCGCCGACCCCGTCTTGAACTTGATCTTCTGCAAGATCACGATGTTGTTGTCCTGGATGACCACCTGTCCCTTGTCGGGGCAGCCGTCTTCGTCCTCGAAGCCGTTGAAGGTCTCCGGCTGGTTCGGGCACTTGTCGACCTTGTCCGGGATGCCATCCTTGTCGTTGTCCGGATCCGGGCAGCCGTCTTCGTCCTCGAAGCCGTCCTTGTCCTCGGGATCGTTCGGGCACTGATCCATCTTGTCGGGGATGCCGTCCAAGTCGTTGTCCGGGTCTGGGCAGCCATCCTGATCCTGGAAGCCGTCCTTGTCCTCGGGCTGATCGGGGCACTTGTCGACGTTGTCGGGGATGCCGTCGCCGTCGCGATCGCCCGTGTTGCCCTCGGGGCAACCGTCGTCATCTTGATCGCCGTCGCGATCTTCGGGCTCGTTCGGGCAGCGGTCGTCCTTGTCCGGGATGCCGTCTTCGTCGTTGTCCGGATCGGGGCAGCCGTCTTCGTCCTTGAAGCCGTCATGATCTTCCGGATCGTCGGGGCACTGATCGATGTCGTCCTTGATGCCGTCGCCATCGCGATCGCCGATCGACGGCTCGAAGACGAAGCCGATGAAGCCGCGGATGTTCGCCGCCTCGAAGCCGTTCGTGTAGCGGGGACCGGCGCCGAGCATCAGGTACGAGTTGCGCTCGACGAAGATCTTCAACCCGCCGACCACCTCGTTCGACGGCTTTACCTTGTCGGCGGCATCGCCCGAGAGCAGGTACGTGGCGTACGTCTCCGCGACGATGTCGACGGGATCCAAGATGCGGTACGCGACCGCGGCACCGTACGTGAGGCGATTGCCATCCTTGAACGTGCCGTCGCGCAGTTCGATCGTCGTGTCGCTCGGACCGTGGACGCGGATACCGCCGTTCAGACCGATCTTGAAGCGTTGCGAGGAGCCGAAGCGTTGCTCGAAGAAGACCTGGGGCCACACCCACGCCGTGGGATCGGCGCCGCCGTTCTTCGGTGCGTCCGTCACGGGCACGCCGGCGGAAACGCCGAGCGCGAGGCCCGGGCCGCGATCGACGCGGGTGAGGCGCAGCTTCGCGTGCAAGCCCAAGTACCCAAGGGTCTGCGAGTCCAGCTTGTTGTTCGCCCAGCCGCCGACGGTGGGCGCACCACCCGGCCCGCCGCGATCGTCGCCGGCCATCAAGTTCACCGGGACCGATAGACCGACGGCGAGCAGGTTGGCGATGCCGTAGTTGAACATCGCCGTGCCCTGAAACGAGTGCTCGATGAGTTGCGGACTCCCCGCACCGTTGTCGGGAACGCGAAGCAACGTGCGGCCGTAATCGATGACGAGGCCGACGCTGATGTCGTTCTTTCCGAGGATGTCCGTGCCGTTGACGGAGAAGAACCCTTTCGAGTCCATCGCAGGGCGAAACAGGTGCGTATCGAAACCGTCACCGTTTCCGTCTGCGACTTGCGCGCCCGCCGTACTGCCGAACAAGGTCACCGCACTCGCACACGCGAGCGCCACGAAGCTTCGGTAGTGAGCTTTCATTCGCCTTGGCGCCTATCATGCCCATATTTTCCAAAGAACCGGCAAATAAAGCGCGGGCCATGGTCTTGCGGTAAGCTCCCCCCTCGTCGTGGTCCGATTCGAAAGTTTCGCCATCCTCTCGATTGGCTCGTTCGCAGCAGTCGTCACGTTCACGCAATCTGCCTTTGCGGGTCCTCTCGACGGAAAATGGCGACAGGGTCCCCTTCGCGAAGACTACACGGTGCAACAGTGGCTCCCTGGATGCGGGCCGCCTCCGGTCACCGGTTCCACGGGCGGTGGAGAAAGCGTCACGGTGACGGAAGAAGGCGACGAACTGAGCATCGTTGGCGCCGGCCGCACGTTTCGCACGAACCAGTGCTACGAGCAGATGCCTACCCTGGTGCGCGACTCACACTCGCGCGAGGGCTCCGGGCGCTCGTGGCGCACACGCTGCTCGACCCCCGCCTCCGATCCGCGCCGTGCGGTGCTCAACACCCTGGTCGCCATCTCCGGCGACAACCGCCTCGAGATGAGCGAGTCCGGCCGCTACGAGATCACCTTGAAGGAGGGGCGCTGCATGGCGGACGTGAAACGTTCGCGCAGCTACGAAAAGGTGGTGGCAACCCCCGCCGCCTCCGCAACCCCTGCGGCACCGAAGACGCCCGAGCCCACGCATGCCCCCGAACCTACGAGCCGCGCCTGCACCACCCCAGGGGAGCCGGCACGCCTCGAGGTGCGGCCCTCTCGTAAACTTTTGCGCACGGGGGAAAGCTTTCCCTTCCGCGCGGTGGTCTCCGACGCCAAAGGATGCGCAACGCCGACGCCGGTGACATGGAACGTCGAGGGCGAAGGGTCGCACTTGGTCGTCGATCCCACGGGCAAGGTGACCGTCCCCGAAGACGCACCCGAGGGCATCACGAAGCTGGTGGTGAGCGCCGCCGGCAAGAGCACCACGGTCCTCGTCGAGATCAGCTCACCGGCGCACTACGACGCGCTGCTCGCCCAGTCCGGGCTCAATGCTTCGGGCGAGAACGAGGAGACGTCGGTGGCCATCATCGCGCAGGGCGCGCTCGGCGGGCACGAAGCCACCGCCGTGGGCAATGCGGTTCGGCGCCGGAACATTTTCATCGCGGTGGTGGGCACCTTGGCCGCGGTGCTCGGCCTCGTGGCCATTTTTGGATGGCGGCGCGCGCGCCGGGCCTCCAAGCTGCAGCGCGAGGCGGAGGCACGGCACGAGCAGAAGCTGCGCGAGGTCGAGGAGCGCCGTCGCGAGAAGGCCGCGCGGCACGCCGCGCAGATGAAGGCGCACGAAGAAAGCGTCGAGCGAGCCAAGGCCGTGGCCGGCGCCCGCGAGCGCTACGAGAAGCGACTCGTCTGCCCGACCTGCCACCGCGAGTACGGGGTCGGTTCCACATTTTGCCCGCAAGACGGGGCCACCCTGGTCGAGCTTGCTGGAGGCGAGGAGATACTTCCCTACGTCGCAGGCGCATCGGCGCGGCCACAGGAGAAGGGGAAGATCTGTCCTACCTGCGGGGATCGATTCGACGGCTCCGCGTCATTTTGCGGCAAGGACGGCACAGCGTTGGTATTGCTTAATTAAGCTGCGGGACCCTAGCTAAGGCGTCTCCCACCTTTTGTGGCGCGTTGCTTGATCGCTGTTCTGGCGGCCCGCTATACTTTTCAAAGTTGTCTTCATCATCCTGTGAGCGAACGTCCCACGGATTACTGGGCACGCCTCCGTGCGTACTCAGAGGGCGGTGCACTGACCGGATGGTGTTGCACCGAGTATAGGGCCGGAGGCATCCGTGAAGATTTCGTGCCAGTCGTGTCAGGCCAAGTACACCATCGCGGACGAAAAGGTCCTCGGGAAGATCGTCAAGATCCGCTGCAAAAAATGCGGCGCGACCATCGTCATCAACGGCAACGAGCCGGAGGCCACCGCTTCGAGCGGGGGAGGAGCCTCTAGTGGAGCCGTCAGCGATCCGGGGTACTCGGCCGACCTAGATCAGTGGACTGTAAACGTCGCCGATGGCGATCAACGCACGATGACCGTGCAGGAGATCGTCGATGAGTACAAAACCGGCACGATCCACGACGAGACGTTCTGCTGGAAAGACGGCATGAACGACTGGCTCCCGCTGCGCGAGATCGACTCGCTCTACGCAGCGTGCAGCACAGGCTCGTCGCCTGCCGTGGCAGAGTATTCGCCGCTCAGCCTTCGCAACAGCGGCCCCGACGCCGATCCGCTCCCCGCCGCAGCCGCGGCGGCAACGGGAGGGGGGACGGCTTCGTCCCCGCTCGGGTTGGGCGGTGGCTTCGGCGGAGGCGATTCGCTTTTCGGCGGCGGCAGCAGCCCTCGCGCGAACGGCAACGGCTCCAGCGGAGGTCTGTTCGATTCGAATCCGCTGGCGGCGGCAAGTAGTAGCGCATCCCCGCTCGGGTCCGCGGGTGCCAGTGCCGCAGCAAGGCGCACCGGTGGCCGCGGGAATCAGGCGGACTTGTTCGGCAGCGTGTCGCAGGCCGGCGGCGAAGAGGACGTGATGACCAGCGCCGCGCCGGTCTCGGGCGATGGCAGCAAGCTCACGGGCCAGCGCAACGAGAACAGCGTGCTCTTCTCGTTGGGCGCACTCACGCAGACGTCGGGTCCGGCGGACAAGGCTACCGGCAGGGGTTCGGCGCCGTCGGCACCGTCCTCCTCGTCGTCGTCCTCGGTTTCCGACGGCTCGGGCCTCATCGACATTCGTGCGCTCGCGTCGTCGACCAGCTCCACGGAGGGCGACAGTGGGTCGAAGAACCCACGCCACGTGGACGACATCATGAACCTCGGCGGTGGTGGTGCCTTCAGCGCCGCGCTCGCGGCGCCCGTGCTGGCGCCGCCTCCGCAAGACTTCGGCGATCTGTCGTCGCCGGTTTCGATGGGCGGCGGGCAGAACAAGACGCTGCTCATTGCTATCATCGTGGGCACGCTGCTGGTTTGCACCGCAGTCATCGTGGCGGTGATCGTGACCCGTCCGTCGGTGAAGGAAGAGCAAAAGGCCGTCGAGCCCACCGCCACGGTGAGTGCGTCGGCTGCACCGACGCCGGTGCCGACGCCCACGGTGGCCGCGACCGATCCGGCAACGACCGCTGCGGCTTCGGGCGCCAAGGAGATCACCCCGGGCCTCGGAGCCAAGGGCACCGGCGGAGGCTCGCGCAGCAAAGGCGCTGCGGGCGGCGGCACGGCCAGCGCGGGCGGCGGCGGTGGCGAGGAAGGGGCGACGCCGGCTCCGGCTGCTGCCCCCCCGAAGAAGGAAGGGCCGGCAGATCTGGCGGGCGCCATGCAGAAGGCGGTCGGTGGTCACGCCGAGGAGTCTGCCCCCTCGCAAGCGGCGGCGAGCACCGCGCCGTTCAACCGCGCCGAGGCAGCAGCATCGCTTGGCAACGTGAACATCTCGAGCTGCAAGAAGTCCGATGGTCCGACGGGTAGCGGCCACGTCAAGGTGACGTTCCAACCGAGCGGCACCGTGAGCGTCGTCGACGTCGATCAACCGCCCTTCACCGGCACCGCCGTGGGTGGCTGCATCGCCTCGAAGTTCCGCAGCGCCCATGTCCCGGCATTCGGCGGCGCCCCCGTCACCGTGGGCAAGACCTTCTCGCTGAACTGAGCTTCGCGCAGCACGACAACGGGACGGGCTAGCCCCTCGGTGCTAGATCCCGTCCCGTGCTCACTGCAGCCCTCTGCACCGTCCTCGGTTTCCTGCTAGGCCTCCGCCTGGGCATCGCCTTGGGCTACCGCGGCGAACGCCGCCGCCGCGCCGCTCTGGACACGCGGCGGGCTTCGTAACGCGCAAGAAAGAAACCGCCAAGACGCCAAGAACGCCAAGGATTTCGTGAAGGGGCGTTCTCGGGCGCTCCAACACATGAATCTCTCTTGGCGCTCTTGGCGTCTTGGCGGTTCGTTCTTGCGGCCGGAGATTTTACGCGCCGGTGGCGATGCGCGTGATGGCGTTGGCGGCGTCGTTCATCTTGCGGACGCGCGAGCCGAGGGCCACCAGGTAGAGCGATTCGTCGCCGGCGGGAACAGAGCGGAGAAACAAGTCGCTCGTGGCCGTGACGAGGTCGAACTCGACACATTCTTCGCCGCGGGCGACGGGGCCGGCGACGCGGGCGATGCCGGCGAGATCCTGCGGCAAGCCGGTCCCGGCGACGATGTTGCCGCGCGTGTCGACCAGGGCCACCGCCTCGACCTCGCTGCGATCGGCGACCGCCTCGAGCAGGTACTGAAAGGCTTCGTTCTTCTGGGTGCTTCGCTTGGAGCGTCGATCGATCATGGGGCCGGAGGGTAAGAGCACCTCCGGCCCCGAGCCTAATTCTCGGCAGAGAATCTACTTCTTGATCTTGTTCGGATCCTCTTCCTCGAGAATCTTGAACTCGACGCGGCGGTTTGCAGCGCGACCCTTGTCGGTGGCGTTGTCCTCGATGGGACGTTCGAGGCCGTAGCCGTGCGCCTCGAGACGCGAGGTCTCGATGCCGTGATCGGTCAGCCATTTCATGACCGAGTCGGCGCGGCTCTGCGACAGCTTCTTGTTCAGGTCAGCCCCACCCTTGTTGTCGGTGTGGCCTTCGATCGACATCTTCTTGATGCCGGGGCTCGACTTCAGAAGATCCGTGATTTCCTGCAGCATCGGGAAGCTGTCCGGCAGGATCTTCGCCGACCCCGTCTGGAAGTGCACCTGCTGCAGCACGCGCACCACCGAGCCTTCCTTCTTGATGAACTGCGGGCAGCCGTTCGTCTTCGGATCGGGCGAGGGCTTGCCGGGAACGTCGGGGCAAGCATCGGTCACGTCGGGCACGCCATCCTTGTCGGCGTCGTCCTCGGGGCAACCGTCGCCGTCCTCGATGCCGTCCTTGTCCTCGGGCTGATCGGGGCAGCGGTCGTACTGGTCCGGAATGCCGTCGCCGTCGCGATCGGGCGGAAGCGGGCAACCGTCGTTCGGATCCGCGCCCTGGTGATCTTCGGGCTCGTTCGGGCACGCATCGATGTCGTCCGGGATGCCGTCCTTGTCCGCATCACCTGCGGCCTCACGGCGCCACTGCTCGTGCAACGCGGCCTTGCGATCCGGCGAATTCGCATCCGAATCGGAGATGGGCAGGTACGCACCAATCAAGCCCATGACGCGCAAGTCCGGCGCGCCGTAGCCGTTGGCGATCAAGGTGCCGCCGCCCAGGCCGACCCACCAGCGATCCTTGGGGCCGAACTTCATGCGGCCCTCGACGTTCCACTCGATGGGGGTGTTGCGCTTCTTGAAGACGGTGTCGCCGATGACGTTCGCATCGCTGATGCCCGTCTGGCCGAAGACGCTGGCGCCGATCCGGAATTTCCCGCCCTTGATGGGCACGAACCCGCCGATGGCCCAACGCCACTCGTTGCCGATGCCGAGACCCTGGTCCAGGTCGGGCCGGTTGATCGAGTTGCGCGGGCGGAAGTGCACGCCCGTGTTCGCGGTCAGCACGAACAGGTTGAAGTCGTACTCGGCCTGGATTCCCACCATGGCTGATGTGCTTCCATCGCCGCCGAAGCGCGAATTGTTTCCGCTCGGCGCGAAAAGGCTGAAGCTCGCACCGAGGGCGCCCTTCTCATTTCCGGTCCGCACGACCACGGCGCGCAAGTCGATCCGCGTATCCCCTGCCGACGGACCGCCGGTGGTGACGCGGGTCGCATCGCCCGTGGCCCCCGACGAGTACACAGGGTTCTGCCCATCTTGAATGAGCGTGACCGGCAAGGTCGCTGCGATGGTGAACCGATTGAGAAACTGGAAGCCCAGCGTCGCGTACGTCGTGAACTGGTTGTCGATGACCGCTGTCTCGGAGCGACTCAGCGTGTTGCGGTCATTCGTGACGTTGCTCGTGTGCAACGGCCGGAGCGAGTACCCCAGGGCCAATTGGCCGAAGAAAATCGGCTTTGGCTGGGTGACCGGCCGAAAGAGCACGGCGCCGTCCTCCGGTGCACCCGGCACCTCCAGACGATCCAGGTGGAAGGTTGCTTGTTGAGCTTCCGCTCGCGTGCTGCTCAGCATCGCAGACGCGAAAAGCGCGGTCGCGCCCAGGGTCACGCCCAGTCGGCGGGCGATGGCGCGGCGGACTGGTCCGACGCCACCGGAGGAAAATTGTTGGGTCATGGTTCCGTCAGCTAGGAGAAGGAGCGGAAGGAGGACTAACCTGCTGCTCACGGATGCTCACAACGACGCTTGATTTTCCGGATGACGGCTTCGATCCGTAAAAGGGCCGCCTTCAGGACGCCTCGATGGTACGGAGAATCATGCGCCACGTGAAGCGTCAAAAATCGCTGCCGATGTCGGCATGCCGCTTGACCGCTGCACACATGGATGCTTTCTTTCGCGCCCCGTCATGAAACGCACTTACCAGCCTCACAACCTCCGCCGCATTCGGACGCACGGGTTTCGCGCCCGCATGGCAACGCGTGGAGGGCAGCAAGTGCTCGCGAACCGTCGTCGTAAGGGTCGCAAGCGTCTCGCTGTCAGCATCTACAAGAAGTAGTAACAAAAAGTAGTCCTGCCACGAAAGCAAGTTCCTCCTCCTGGGTTGGCTTCGGCTTTGGGCCCGAGCGACGAGTTCGTCGTCATGCGGACTATGTTCGCATTCAATCGACGTCCTCCGGGAGCGAACGCGTCTCGAGCCGGCATTTCTACTTTCTCCTAGCCCCATCACCGGACGGGCGCGATTCGTCGCGTCCGCCGATCGATGTTCCATCGCGTGCACTTGCGCGTTTGGGCCTCATCGTCACCCGTAAATTGGGCGGCGCCGTGGTCCGAAACCGCATCAAGCGCATCTGTCGAGAGTGCTTCCGGCGTCTTGCCCAGGATGAACGCTGGGTTGCGGCCGGAACGGACGTCGTGGTGATCGCCCGTGCAGGGGCTGAAAAACTTTCCATGACCGACGCGCTCGCCGAATGGGAGAAATTGCGACCGGTGATCCGCAAGCGCTCGTTACAAGCGCTGGCCAAAGCATCGAACAAGGGTCATCTTTCGCCACCAGGTCAGCGTAGCTAATAGCGGCCACTACCGAGTGTCATGGTTTTGCACGTCGTCATCGCGCTGATCCGGCTTTACCAGCGCCTCATTTCCCCCCTCCTCGGCAACGTCTGCCGCTTCGAACCGTCGTGTTCGCGATACGCGGTGGCCTGCCTCGAAGGCCATGGGGTATGGAAAGGCGGCTTGCTTTCGCTAAGGCGGCTGTGTAAGTGCCACCCGTTTCACCCGGGAGGCGTCGACCTTCCGCCTCGCTCGGCTAGTTCGGCTGTTCCGCCGATCGAAAACGTCATGAAAACCACGGGGATCGGCTGAAAAGTTCGAAGTAGCGAATGGACAAGAACACGGTTTTGCGCTGGGCGATCATCGCGATCGGGGCCATTTTAATCTGGCAGTGGGGCATTCCCGCCCTCACCGGCAAGTCCCAGCACGCCATCCAGCCGGGTCTCGCCGAAAACTACGTCAACGCGCCCGACTTCGTCGGTGACGTGATCGACCCTCCACCGATACCGAGCGATCCGAATCAGGCGCCGGTGCCGAACGTGCCGCCCCAGGGTGACCTTTGCACCATCAAGGGAAACCGCTTCCAGGCGACGTTGTCCTCGCGCGGTGCGGGCATCACGCACTACAAGCTCACCGATCCGCAGTACATCGGCAGCGACGCCGAGGACCTCTCGACGACGCCGGACATCGAGCGGTGGCGTTCGCTCCGCACCATGTTCCGCGGCCCCGAAGGCGCGAACGATCAGGTCAAGTACGACCGCTTCAATTGGAAGCTCGAACCTTCGACCTCGGAGAGCAAGGACTGCAAGTTCACCTACGCCGACGAGACGGTGAAGATCGTCAAGACGGTGACCGCTGGCGCGCGCCCGTTCGAGCTCGAGGTGGAGACCACCGTCACCAACCTGGCCGACACGAAGAAGTCGCACCGCTTCGCGATTCAGGCCTTCGCCTTCCGCCGCAACAAAGAGGTGAAGGGCAGCCTGGGCCGCGTCTCCCCGTTCATGACGGATCTGGAGTGCGCGAACGCCAACAAAGTCGAGCGCAAGAACCGCGACGACTTCAAAGAGGGCCCCTTCCGCGAGGGCGTGGATCGCTACGCCGCGATCTCGAACACGTACTTCGCGCAGGCCCTGGTTCCGGCGGCGCCGGCCACCTGTGAGATCCTCGCAGAGGACTGGTACTCGGTCGGTCAAAACCGCGACGACGACACCGCGGCCGCCGTTTACCACGCGAACTTGAACTACAACGCCAAGGAGCTCGCTCCGGGCGAGAGCACCACCTACCGCGTCACCGCGTTCGGCGGCCCCAAGGAGCGCGACGTCCTCGCCCACGCGGCAGGCGGCAACAAGGGGCTGAGTGACCTGATCAACCTCGGGTTCTTCTCCATCGTGGCGAAGGTACTGGTCGACGTTCTGCTCTTCTTCCGCAACAAGGTCACCGGTAACTGGGGCCTCGCCATCATCGTGATGACGCTCTGCCTCCGTCTCCTGCTCTTCCCGCTCACGTGGAAGTCCATCAAATCGAGCCTGGCGATGCGCCGCTTGAAGCCCGAGGTCGACGCGCTGAACGAGAAGTTCGCCAGCGATCCCCAGGCCAAGAACATGGCCATGATGGAGCTCTGGAAGAAGAACGGCGTGAATCCGTTCGGCGGATGCCTACCGCAGCTCGTTCAGATGCCCATCTGGTTTGCGATGTACACCACCTTGCAAACCGCGGTGGAGATGTACCACACGAAATTTCTGTGGTTTACGGACCTGTCGGCGCCCGATAAGTTCTTCATATTGCCCATCGTGCTAGGTGCTTTCATGATCGTGCAGCAAAAGATCGTGCCCCAGCAGGGAATGGACCCGATGCAGCAGAAGATGATGACCTACCTGCTCCCGGGTGTTTTCACCGTCATGATGTTGTTCTTGCCTGCCGCGCTTGGCGTCTACATGCTGACGAACAGCGTGCTCGGTATCGGCCAGCAGCTCCTCATCGAGCAAATTGCCCCGAAGTCGACGCCGAAGGGAAAGAACGATATCGAGGTTCGAGAAGCTTCCAAGGAGTCTGGAAGCAACCTGCGAAAGGGAAAAGCCCGTGTCTGATGTTTCGAACGTTTCCCCTGGTGCGGCCAACGTGAATGGCCTCGAAAACGGCGTGGATGATCCGCAGGCGTCCCGCGCGCTGACTTTCGTGCGCACCTTGATGGAGAAGATGCTCATGAACGCCGAGGTGAACCTGGCGCCGGATGACGGCGAGGGCTCGGCGGACGAGATCCGGCTCGAGATCGAAGGCCCGGACGCCGGACGCGTCATCGGCAAGCGCGGCGCTGTGCTCGAGGCGATTCAATACCTGACGACCCGCGTCGTTCACCGTCCGGGCGAGCCGCGCAAGCACGTCGCGGTCGACGCGGAGGGCTACCGCGCACGCCACGAGGATCAGCTCGCGCAGATGGCGCGGCGGCTCGGCGAGCGGGTGGCCGCCGAAGGAAAGATCATCACCTTCGACCCGATGAGCGCGCGCGATCGGCGCATCGTGCACATGGCGCTGAAGGACGTGGGCGGTGTGCGCACGGAGAGCAACGGCGAAGGGCCGGACCGTCGCGTGCAGATCATCCCGGCGTCGCTGCCGTCGACGAACATCGCCGCCGCCGTGCCGCGGGCGCGTCCGTCCCGTCCGCGCTCAGGGAGTTGAAGGGCGGCGGTCCACCGGACCGTCGAGGGGTGGGCGCTGCATGCGGCCAAGGGCCGAGATGCGGGCATGCCCCGGGAGAGATGAGACGATGGGGGGCGCCGGGTCGGTGAGACCGATGGCCACGATGCTGCGCGCGAGCGGAGCCAGGATCACCGGCAGGGCGGCGGTGGCCTCGATGGGCATGACGTGGAGGTGCCGGCCCGAGGGCGGGACGAGCAGGGGCTCGGCCACACCGACGAGGTGGGCTCTTCCAGCGTGCAAGGTGCCCGCAAAGCGCACGGTGTCCGCGTAGCGCTGCGCGTCGGCGCGCTCCGAGGAGGAGAGTTCACCGCGAGGGACGCGGAGCTCGCGGGCCGTGATGGCCGCATGGAGTTTCTCGGCGAAGGCAGCGGCGTTGGCCACGACGAAGGCGATGCGGGGGCTGAGGCAGCCGCGTTGATCGAAGGCGATGACGTCGTCGGCGAGGGCTTCGGCTGCTGCGTCGAGATCGGCCGATTCCGTGATGACGGCGACACCGATGCCGGCGCCGTGACCGCGGACGATGGTTCCGGGTGGGGCCGAGGCACGGACTTGGGCGATGGTTTCGTCGCGGCCGTACACGTGGATTTCGGCGCCCCCCCCTCCCTGCCCTCCCCCGGGGGCGGAGGGGGTGATGGCAGGGTCCGCGAGTTCTCGGAGAAGAGCGAGCGCGAAGGCGGGATCGCGGGACGAAGGCCGCACCGTGACGGTGGGTGCGGCGGCGCGGGCGAGGACGATCGCGCGCAGCGCGGCGACGAAGACGTTGGCCGAGAGGATGACGTGGACGTGCGGCGCTTCGACCGTGCCGGCGAGAAGGGTGCGCAGGTCGTCCTCCGTGGCATCCGTCTCGAGGTGGTGCAGGAGGGCGTGCTCGACGCCCTCGGGCGAGAGACCGGTGCTCTGCACCAGCTCGGGGATGAGCGCCGCGCGCCGCTCGACCAACCCGCGCGCGGCATCGAGGATGCGGCGAAGGTCCGCCAGGCGGCTCACGACGACCCGAGGATCTCTTCGATGGTGAGCGAGCAACCGCGCGGCGGAGCACCGGGAGTGCGGCCGAGAAGCTCGAACCCGCCGGCCACGCGGCGCACGCGATCGGCCGCGAGCACGGCGAAGGCGCTATCGACGTTCATCAGGTCCTCGATGCGCGCGATACCTTCCTCGCCCTCGGCGACCGGCGCCAGGGTCACCGGATCGACGGGAACGACGCGCGCCCACGGCGGCTCGAGGTAGGGACCGCCCCCGCGCTCTTCGTAGAACTGGCTCGACAGCTCGGTCATGCCGTACTCGCCGACGATGTCGTCCTCGGCAATGTGAAAGACGCGCGCAAGCTCGCTGCGCAGAACGTGCGGCTCGATCTCGCGCGTTTTGCCCTTGAAGCCGCCAGTC